>MGCE01000182.1:8499-23089 GCA_001790315.1 Candidatus Rokubacteria bacterium RIFCSPLOWO2_02_FULL_72_37
CCGAGGCGCGCCGCGAGATCCTCGCGCGCCTCGGCGGCTGGCAGCGGCCCGCCGCCGCGCCGGCCACGGTGCCAGAGGCGACCCCAGGGGCCGCCCCGCGCGAGGAGACGATCGCCCGTGAGCTGACGCAGGCGACCATCATGTTCGGGCGCCAGGCGATCCGGCAGACGAATCCCGACTACTTCCCGCTGGTCGTGGCCGCCTACGTGCTCGGCGGGGGCTCGACGTCGCGCCTGTACACCCGGGTGCGCGACCAGGCCGGGCTCGCGTACTCGATCTACAGCTTCGCCTCGCCGTCCCGGTACGGTGCATCGTTCATCGCGGCCGCGCAGACGCGCACGGCCGAGGTCCCGCGTGTGATCGCGATGGTCCGCGAGGAGCTCGCGCGGATGGGACGCGAGCCCGTGACGGAGCACGAAATCGAGCTCGCCAAGGCGTACCTGATCGGGAGCTTCCCGTTGCGGCTGGACACCTCCGGCAAGGTCGCCGATTTCGTGGTCGCCGTCGAGGAGCTCGGGCTCGGCCTCGACTACGCCGACCGGTACCGGGCGCGCGTCGCGCAGGTGACAGCCGCGGATGTCCAGCGGGTGGCGAGGCAGTACTTCGCTCCGGACACCTTCAGCCGGGTGGTGGTCGGCCGGTCGCCGTGAGCGCGGCGCTCGCCTCCCGGCTCGCCCTCGTCCTGCTCCTCGTCGTCGCAGCACCGGTCTCCGGGGCGTCGCTCGCGCTCCCACCCGGCGAGCGCGCCAGGGCCGTGCAGGTCGGTGCCCGCTCGGTCACCCAGGAAGCCTTCGATCGCGAGTGGCGGGTCGCGAACGCAGCGGGTGACAGCCTGATCGTGCTCACCCCGTTCCATCGGCTGGTCCTGGCGGCGCGGAACGCCGCGTTCAAGAACGAGACGCTCAAGCCGGGCGAGGCCGACCGTATCCTGAAGGCGCACGGGGAGCGCGTCGTGATCTGGGCGAGCCTGCACGGCACCCGCGCCGACTTCGCCCGCTACTACACCCCCCGCCTCATCGCGGGCGACCGCGAGATCGAGCCGAGCTTCGTCCAGAACGAGCGCACCGCGCAGCGGGAAGATGGCGGCCGCTACCGGGCACGGTGTGTGTACGGTTTTCCGATCCGCGACCTCACCGGAACCCAGCGGCTGCACCTCGTGGTCCGGGACGCCGACGGCCACGACGTGAGCCGATTCACGATCGATCTGTCCACGATGCGCTGAAGGAGCGCGCGGTGAAGCGGCACGGGTGGGTGGGGCTCGGTGTCATCGTCGTCGCCGAGGCGTTGCTGTTCGCCGGGGCGCCGATCGTCGGGCGATGGTTCACGCCGCTCGTGTGGACGGGCTACGTCCTCGTCGCGGACGCCCTGGTCGCTCGGCTCTGCGGCCGCTCGTACCTCACGACGGACCGGCTCGAGGGGGTGCTGGTCGCGCTCGTCTCCATCGCCGCCTGGTGGCTCTTCGAGTGGTACAACGCGCCTCGGTTCTGGCGCGGCGGCGACGACCTCCGCGGCCTCTGGTGGCAATACCACGCGATGGAGCCGAATCTCCTCCTGCGGCGGCTCGGATACGATTGGGCCTTCGCGACGATCTTCCCGGCGCTCTTCCTCACGGCCGCCGTGCTCCGTGCGCGCGTATTCTCCTGGGTGCGCGTCGCCCCGTGGCGTCCGTCCCCCGCGTGCCTCCAGGTCGCGATCGCCGCGGGGGTCGTCGCCGTGGCGCTGCCCCTCCTCGTGGTGTCGTCGTGGCTGGTCCCGCTCGTCTGGACGGGATTCGCGCTGCTCCTGGAGCCGATCAATCACCGGCGCGGCCGCCCCTCCTGGCTCACCGCGCTCGCGCGCGGGGATGCCTCGCTGCTCTGTGCCCTGCTCTCAGCGGGCGCGATCTGCGGCGTGCTCTGGGAGTTCTGGAACTACTGGGCGCTGACGCGGTGGACGTATTCGGTGCCGTACGCCGGCGGCGTGAAGATCTTCGAGATGCCCGTGCTCGGCTACCTCGGGTTCCCGTTCTTCGCGCTCGAGTGCTTCGCGATCTACCACTGGGTGCGGGGCCTGCTCGGTGCCACGGACGCGCCGGGCGTCGTCTGACCACGTGGGGGGCCCCGACATGCCCCCCCCCATCCCGACCCCCGCACATCCCCACATGCCCCCCCAGCCCCCCCAATTTCCCGCACACCCCCAACGCTCGGCGCGCCACCGCAACGCCGCGGCACGCCTCGACGCCTCGACAGGCTCCTCGGAGGTCGAGGGGGCGCGCTCCGGTGCTATAATCCGCGCGCACAAGCCGGACCGAATGGAGGCCGAACCGATGAAAGCCGTCCGCGTGCATGCTCCCGGTGGCCCCGAGGTCATGAAATACGAGGATGTCGCCGCGCCGACGCCGAAGGCCGGCGAGGCGCTCGTCAAGGTCGACGCGGCCGGGCTCAACTACATCGACGTCTACTTCCGGACCGGGCAGTACAAGGTGGAGTTCCCGGTCACGCTCGGCATGGAGGCGGGGGGCACCGTCACCGCGGTCGGCCCGGGTGTGACCGAGGTGAAACCGGGCGACAAGGTCGCGTACACCGGCGTGCCGGGCGCGTACGCGGAGCTCGCCGCGGTGGCGGCGCAGCGGCTCGTGGTGCTCCCGGCGGGTGTCAGCACCAGGCAGGGCGCCGCGGCGATGCTCCAGGGGATGACCGCCCACTACCTCGCGTGCTCGACCTGGCCGCTCAAGAGCGGCGACACGTGCCTGGTCCACGCGGCGGCAGGCGGCGTCGGACTCCTCCTGTGCCAGATCGCGCGGATGCGCGGGGCGCGCGTGATCGGCACCGTGTCCACCGAGGAAAAAGCCAAGCTCGCGCGGGGGGCCGGCGCCCACGAGGTCATCCTCTACACGACACAGGACTTCGAGGCCGAGGTGAAGCGACTCACCGGCGGCAAGGGAGTGCAGGTCGTGTACGACTCGGTCGGCAAGACGACGTTCGACAAGGGCTTCAATTGCCTGGCGGCGCGCGGCATGATGGTGCTCTACGGGCAGTCGAGCGGACCCGTCGGCATGTTCGATCCCCAGGTGCTGAACCAGAAGGGCTCTGTCTGCCTCACGCGACCCAGCCTCTTCCACTACGTGGCGACGCGGGCTGAATTGCTGGAGCGGGCCGGCGAAGTCCTCGGCTGGATCCACGACGGCAGGCTCAAGCTCCGGACCGAGCTCGAGTTCCCGCTGAAGGACGCGGCCGAGGCCCACCGGGCGCTCGAGGGGCGTCGGACGACCGGCAAGGTCCTGCTGATTCCGTGAACGTCGCGCAGCTCCTCGAGGCGTCGGCGCGCTACCACGCGGAGCGGCCGGCGCTCGTCGCGGGGAATCGGCGCTTCACCTACCGCGAGCTCGACGACACCTGCTCGGTCCTCGCCGGCCGGCTCCGGAGGCTCGGCCTCCAGCCGGGCGATCGGCTCGGCGTGCACCTGCCGAACTCGGCGGAGTTCGTGCTCGTGTACTACGCCGCGCAGAAGCTCGGCGTCGTGCCGCTCTCGCTCAACGTCACGTACGCGGCCGAGGAGATCGCGTACATCGTCGGCGACGCCGCGCCCAAGGCCGTGATCACCGCGGCCGGCGTCGCCGGCAACCTCCCGCCGCGCGCCAGGATGCCCGGCGTGCGCCACGTGCTGGACGCCGACGAGCTCGCGTCCCTCGCGGGCGACGGGCCTGCGCGCGCACTTGACCTCGATCGCGAGGCGACCGCGGCGGTCCTGTACACGTCGGCGACGACGGGACGTCCGAAGGGCGTGATGCTCAGCCACGCCAACATCGTGTCCAACGCCCACGCGACCGTCCATCACCTCCGCATGGTGCCCGACGACCGCGGGCTCTGCGCCGTGCCCATGTTCCACTGCTTCGGCCAGAACTTCGTCATGAACGCGCTGATCACCGCGGGCGGCCTGCTCGTCGTTCAGGAGCGGTTCGTTCCCGACCAGTTCACCGAGGCGGTGGCGCACCACCGGATCACACTGCTCTACGGTGTGCCGACGATGTACATCCTCTTCCTCTCCATGGACCGGACGCCCGACTTTTCGTCGGTGCGGATCTTTTTCTCCGCGGCCGCGACACTGCCCACCGACGTCGAGCGCCGGTGGAGCGAGCGCTACGGGTTGCCGGTCGCGCAGGGGTACGGCCTCACGGAGTGCTCGCCGTTCGCGGCCTGGAATCACGATTACGCGATCCGTCCCGGCTCGGTCGGCACGCCGATCGAGAATGTCGAGATGCGGGTGGTCGACGGCGAGGGACGCGAGGTGGCGGAGGGCGAGCTGGGAGAGATCCTCATCAAGGGCCCGAACGTCATGAAGGGCTACTTCAACAATCCCGCGGCCACCGCCGAGGCGGTCCGCGACGGCTGGCTCCACTCGGGCGACATCGGCTACCGTGACGCCGACGGCTACTACTACCTCGTCGATCGCGTGAAGGACATGATCAACGTGGCCGGCTTCAAGGTGTTCCCCCGCGAGGTCGAGGAGGTGCTCTATCGCCACGCGGCCGTCAAGGAAGCCGCGGTCGTCGGGGTGCCGGACCCGGTCCGGGGTGAAGCGGTCAAGGCCTTCGTCGTTCTCCACACGGCGCAGGCGGCGACCGTCGAGGCGCTGCAGGCGGTGTGCCGCGGCGCCGTCGCCGCGTACAAGGTGCCGGAGACTATCGAGTTCGTCGCCGCGCTCCCCAAGAGCCCGATAGGCAAGATCTTGAAGAAGGAGCTCCGTCGCCCGCGCTGACCTGCCCAGTTCTTGGCCAGGCTGACACGGTCGGCACGGCGCGAAGAGCGGCCGACACGACCGTCCCATCCGGAATGCTGTGTTTTTCTTGTCCTCCCACGTTGGCCTCACTCTTGCTCACGCTCGGGCAAGCGATCGATCGGCTTTGCCAGTCCAGGAGGTGGACCATGGCGCACTTCTCCGCGTCGGCGCCCTCCATGCACAGGCGGCGCAACAGAACGATGCGCACGACGATCCAGTCGTTCGACCGCGCGAGCCTGGCCGCCGCGGCGCGGGCGCTGTTCATCGGCGTGCAGAACGGCCTCGCCCTGCGGGACATGGGTATGCTCCGCAATCGCGTGACGCCCGAGATGCACGCGGCGCTCCAGGCGCGCTGCGATCAGCTGCGCGCTGCGAAGCAGTCGAACCGCATCGAGAAGATCGACATCACGAGCGCGGCGGTCGAGGACGCGTGGGAGGAGCGTGACCGCGAGTTCGCGACCGTGCGGCTCTGTGGCACGCTCTTCGATTACACGGTCGACGATGCCACCGGGACGGTGCTCGATGGCTCGAAGACCGCCGCGCAGCGCTTCGAGGAGCGCTGGACGTTCGTGCGGGCCGCCGACGCCCGAGCGTGGAGGCTCGCCGGGATCGACGGATCGGTGAGCTAGAATACGGGCGGAGGTGCGACCTGGATGAAGTGGCTCCTGGGCATCACCGGGGCGGTCGTCTTGCTGCTGATCGCCGCGGCCCTCGTCCTCCCGCTCCTCGTTGACACGCCGCACGTCCAGGGACTGATCGCAGAAAGCGCCGCGCAGGCGCTCGGTCGGCCCGTGAAGTTCGCCTCGCTGTCGATCGCGCTGCTCCCGCTGCCCGCCGTCGAGCTCAGGCGGCTCGAAGTGGCCGACGATCCCGCGTTCGGTCCGGCGCCCTTCCTCAGCCTCGAGACCGGACGCTTGCGCCTCCGCCTGCGCCCGCTCCTCGTCGGTCGCGTGGAATTCGGAGAGCTGCTCCTCGATCGGCCGACGATCGCGCTCGTCCGGCGCGCCGACGGGCGGTGGAACGTGGCCAGCCTCGGGGGAGGCGCGCCCGAGGCCCGCGGCCCGGCGCGGACAGGACGAGGGAGCGGCGGCACGGGGGGCTTGCCGTCGGGGGCGGTCGTATCGACCTTCGGCTCGCGCCTCAGGATCGAGCGGGGCAGCGTGACCTACACGTCGAGGGCGGCGCGCACGGCGGCGACGCCGTGGCGCCTCGAGGATCTCGATCTGACCGTCAGTGAGCGCGGCTCGGCGCTCGCCTTCGAGGGAGGAGCGCGGCTCGCGCCCGGGGCTCTCGTGGCGCGGATCCGCGACGGTCGGCTCGCGCTCGATGGGCGGGGCCTGCTCGAAGCGCCGCTCTCGGCGCACGTGAGCCTCGACGGCAAGGACCTCGGCGGGCTCGTGGCGGCCGCCGCGGCGCCGACGGTCGAGGTCGCAGGGGCGCTGCGGGGGACGCTTGCCGTGACGGGCACGCTCGGGTCGCCCCGCGCGGTGGGCGACCTCGAGGTCGCGAGTCTCAGGCTCACGCACACGAACGCCGCGTGTCCGGAGCCCAAGCGGCGCACGCTCGCGCTCGAGGGCCTCAAGGTTGCCGCCGCCTGGCAGAATGCCCGCTTCACCGGTCAGCCCGTCACGGCGCGTCTCGGCGGTGGCACGATCACGGCGGGCATCACGACCATCCACGACGCCGACATGCGCGTGCGGATCACCGATCTCTCGATCCGGGCGCTGCCCGTCGAGCGCGTCCTCGTCGACTTCCTCTGTCGAGGCTACGCGATCGCGGGTCCGCTCGATCTCACGGGGACGGCCGCGTTCGCCGCAGCGGACCCGCGTGGCACGCTCTCCGGCGCCGGCCGGCTCCACGTCGGTCCCGGTCGCATCGTGGGCGAGCAGGCGCTCCGGCTGGCGGACCGGATGCTGCGGGTGGGCGGGGCCGTCTCGTCGCTCCTCGGCGCCGACGCGCCCGCCCGGCCCGCCGCCTCGCCGACCGAGTTCGAGTCGATCACGGGCACCTATCAGATCGCGAACGGCGTGGTGACCACGCGGGACCTGGTGTACACGAGTCGGGTGATGAAGGTCGCAGTCGCGGGCGACTACGCGCTGAGCACCGGGCTCGTGAATCTCACGCTGCTCGTGAGCCACGGGCGCGGCGACGTGAAGGCGGTCGTCAGCGGTCCCACCGCGTCGCCCTCCATCCGCGTCCTATCCTCCTCGCTCCTCCGTGACGTGGATCCGAAGAGGGCCGAGAGCGGCCTGCAGGAACTCCTCCGTCGGTTCCGGCGCCAATGAGCCGCTATCGCGTCGCGGTGAAGCGGCCGCCGCCGAGCTTCCCCGCCTCGATCAGGCCGACGAAGAACGCGTAGAGCCGATCGTACTCCTCGAAGCGGGTCTCGCCGAGGCGCGCCACCGTGTCGGCGCGCATCGCCCGGAACATCCGCAGACGCTCGCGGAGAATCGGCCGCCACTCGTCGGATACATCCTCCGCACCGACGGCGCCGAACCCGGCCCGGCCGAGCAGCGCCCGATAGCCCTCGAGTGTCTGCAACGTGGTCGCGGCCATCCAGCGCCAGAGCTGCTCGCGCTCGCGGTCGCCGAGCCGCGGCCGGGCGAGCCAGTCGGTGAATGCGAGTCGGCCGCCGGGAACGAGCACGCGACGGCATTCCTCGAGGACCAACAGTTTGCGGTCGATGTGCAGCAGGGCTTCCTGGCTGACGCATGCGTCGAACATCGCAGTGCCGAACGGCAGGGCGGTCGCATCTCCACGGACGATCCGCACGCGCCCGGCCAGGCCGACCAGACGGCTCAGCCGGGCGGCGCCCTCGGCGCGGCGCTGGTTCAGCTCGACGCCGACCACGCGGCAACGCCGATGGCTCGCGAGGAAGCGCGCGGGGCCGCCGAGCCCGGCGCACACGTCGAGCACCCGACTGGCGGCGCCGATGCCGGCGCGGCGCGCGAGGGCCTCGACCGCGCCGAGCCCGCCGTAGTGGTCCTGGTCGAAGTCGAAGAGGTCCTCCGCCGTCGGTGACCCGACGCGGCTACCGCGTCGCCGCCCGACGGCGCGCAGGACCTGCTCCTCGCTGATCGGGTGACGGTCGTAGAAATCGATGACACGGTCGCTCATCCCTTGAAGCGCCTCCCCGCGTATGATAAAAGCAAACGGACCTTCACAGCCATGTCGCGAGGGAATCCATGAGCGGCGAGCAGAAGGGCGGCCTCGAGGACGTCGTCGTTTCGACATCGGGGATCTGTTTCATCGACGGCAACGAGGGGCGCCTGGTGTACCGTGGGTACGACGTCAACGAGCTCGTCGAGCGCTCGAGCTTCGAGGAGGTCGTCTTCCTGCTCTGGCACGGCGATCTCCCGAGCCGGAATGCGCTCGCCGCCCACACGAGAGCGCTCACGTCCACGGCGAATCGCAGGCTGCCGCCGAAACTGATCGACATCCTGCGCGCGCTCCCGCGGAGGACGGCGCCGATGGACGTGCTTCGCACCGGGGTGTCGGTGCTGGCGGCGTTCGATCCCGACGGCGGCGACAACTCCAGGGATGCCACGCTCCGGAAGTCGATCCGGCTGACCGCGCAGCTGCCGACCCTGGTCGCCGCATGGGAGCGCGTGCGCCGCGGCAGGCCGCCGGTCACGCCCACCCCCCGCCTCGGTCTCGCCGGGAACTTCCTCTACATGCTGAGCGGCAAGACGCCGACCGCCCTCGCCGTGAAGACCTTCGACGTCGGGCTCATTCTCCATGCCGACCACGAATTCAACGCCTCGACGTTCGCGGCACGGGTGACGGCCGCGACCATGTCGGACGTCCACTCGGCGATCACTTCCGCGATCGGAGCGCTCCGGGGCCCGCTCCACGGCGGCGCCAACGAGCAAGTGATGCGGATGGTCGAGCAGATCCGGACGCCGGAGCGCGCCGAGGACTGGATCCGTAAGGCGCTCGCCGACAAGGCGCGCGTGATGGGCTTCGGCCACCGCGTGTACCGCGTCGAGGACCCGCGCGCCCGGCACCTGCGCCGCCTCGCCGGGGAGCTCGGCCGGCAGGTGGGCGACACCGGCGCCGTCGAGATCCTCGACACCGTCGCGCGCGTCGTGTCCGCGGACAAGCACCTGCATCCCAACGTCGACCTCTACTCCGGAGCGGCGTACGCCTCGATGGGTATCCCGACGGACCAGTTCACGCCGATCTTCGCCATCAGCCGGGTCGCGGGCTGGACGGCGCACGTCATGGAACAGCACGGGAACAACCGGCTGATCAGGCCGCGCGCGGACTACACGGGCCCGACGCGGCTCTCCTACGTCCCCGCTGACCGGCGCTAGGGGGGCCGGCGCGCCGCGAAACAGATGGGCGCGCGCGTCACGCTGGCGATGGTGGTGTTCGACGGCCTCGAGCTGACCCGGGCCTGCCTCGAGAGCCTCCGGAGCACGCGGGAGCCGTTTCGTCTCGCCGTCGTGGACAACGGCTCGGCGGACGGCACCGCGGAGTTCTTCGAGCGCTTCCCGTACTCGTTCCCGCTCGCCTACGAGCGGCGCCCGGCGGGCGGGTCGGTGATCGCCGCGCTGAACCGTGCCTGGCGACTCGCGGACGCCGACGCCGTGTGCTTTCTGCACAACGACACGGAGGTCGTGGATCCCGCGTGGCTCTCGCGGCTGCTCGCGGCACTCGAGACACCGGGCGCCGGCCTGAGCGGTCTCTACGGAGCCAAGCGCCTGCGGCGGGACGGGCGGGCGGTGGGGCGGACGATCGTCCACAGCCTCGCCCCGACTCCGACGGTGCGAGCCCCGTGGGAGGAAGTCGCGTTCGTCGACTCCGTCTGCATGTGCCTGCCGCGCCCCCTGATGGAGGAGATCGGTGGCTTCGACGAGGGCTACGGGTTCTATCACGGACACGACCGTGATCTGTCGCTCGCGGTCCGTGAGCGGGGACGGCGCTGCCTCGTCGTCCACGCCCCGTTCATCCACCGTGGGGGCGGCACGCGCGCGCGCGACTTCGGGCGCGACCCGGGGCGCGAGCGTGAGGACCTCAGGATGCGCGAGGCCGCGCTGGCCCGGTTCGCCGCCAAGTGGCGACATCGGCTGCCGTGCGACGTGCGGCTCCCCGGCCCGCGTCTGCGCGACTGGGTGAGGGCGAAGCTCGGATGAGCCAACTCGGCGTCGGAATCGTGGGTGCGCGCTTCGCCGCCGATCTCCACGCGACGAACTTCCGGCCGCTACGTGGCACGAAGGTCGCGCTGGCCGCCGTCTGCTCGAGGACGCGGGCCGAGGCTCAAGCGTTCGCCGCGCGCCACGACATCCCGCGCGTCTTCACCGATTATCGGGAGCTGATCGCCGCGCCTGACGTCGAGGTGGTGGACATCTGCTCCACGACCGACACGCACCACGAGGTGGCGATCGCCGCGGCCGGTGCCGGCAAGCACGTGATCGTCGAGAAGCCGCTCACCGGCGCCTTCTGCGAGGCGACGACCTCACGGGAGTCGATGCTGACGCAAGCGCTCGGAAACGCCGACGCCGTGCTCGAGGCGGTGACGCGTGCCGGTGTGACGCTCTGCTACGCGGAGGACTTCGTCTACGCCCCGCCCGTGGCGAAGCTCCGGCGGCTCGTGGAGGCGAGCGGCGGCGCGATCCTCGAGCTCCGGGGCGAGGAGAGTCACTCGGGGTCGCACGCCGCGTACGCCGCGCGCTGGCGGAGCTCGGGCGGGGGCTCGTTGCTCCGCATGGGCTCGCACCCGATCGGCGTCGTCCTGCACCTCAAGCACTGGGAGGGGCGCCGGCGCCACGGCCGGCCGATCCGGGCCAGGGCGGTTACGGCCGAGGTGGCGGGGCTCACGCGCCTGCCCGCGGTCGCGGACCTGCGGCGCTACATGTCGACCCGGGCGGTGGACGTCGAGGACTGGGCGGTCGCGATCCTCACCTTCGAGGACGGCACGATGGCCACGGTGCACTCGAACGACGTCACGCTGGGCGGCGTGCGCAATGTCGTGACGGCCTACCTGACGAACGCGGTCGTGCACGCGAACATCACGCCCAACACGACGCTCACGGCGTATGCCCCCGACGCCGCGGTGTGGGGCGACGAATACATCAGCGAGAAGGTCGAGACCAAGGCCGGCTGGCAGTTCCCGAGCCCCGAGGAGGACTGGATGCGCGGCTACCCCCAGGAGCTGGAAGATTTCGTCGACGCCATCCGTGAGCGCCGTGAGCCCCTGTCCGGCGCGGCGCTGGCCCGCGAGGTGGTCGAGGTGATCTACGCGGGCTATCTCTCGGCGGCGACGGGCAGGCGGGTCGAGCTGGCGCGGCCATGATCCCCTTCGCGAAGGGCCACGGCCTCGGCAACGACTACATCGTGCTGCGCGAAGCAGATCTCGGACGGCCGCTGTCCGTGCAGGCGATCGTGAGGATCTGCGACAGGAACTGGGGTGTCGGATCCGATGGCATCTTGCTGCTCGTGCCGACCGCGCGGGCGGATTTCGGACTCCGCATCTTCAACCCCGACGGCAGCGAGGCCGAGAAATCCGGCAACGGACTCCGGATCTTCGCGAAATACCTGGTCGACCACGGCTACGCGCGGGCGGCGACGTTCTCCGTGGACACCAAGGGGGGGGTCGTCGAGTGCCAGTGCCACGTCCGCGACGGCCGCGTCGCCTTCGTCACGGTGGAGATGGGGCGAGCCACGTTCCGTGCGCCGGAGATCCCGATGAGCGGCCAGGATCGCGAGGTCGTCGGTGTGCCGCTCCAGCTCGCCGACGGCACGGCGCTCTCGGTGACGGCGGTCTCGGTGGGGAACCCGCACTGCGTCGTCTTCGTGGACCGGCTCGAGGAGGCCGAGTGCCGCCGGCTCGGCCCGCTGGTGGAGCGCCACCCGGCGTTCCCCAACCGGACCAACGTCCAGTTCGCCCGCGCGCACGCCCGCGACACGCTCGATATCCTCATCTGGGAGCGGGGGGCCGGGTACACGCTCGCCTCGGGCTCCTCGTCCTGCGGCGCCGCGGCGGCGGCGGTACGGAACGGCCTGTGCGACCGCGGCCGTGTCCATGTCCGCATGCCTGGCGGAGAGCTCGTGGTCGAAGTCCGCCCCGACTGGTCGCTGCGCCTCGAGGGGCCCGTGGAGGAGGTCTATCGCGGAACGCTCTCGGCGGAGTTCGTCGCGGCGCACCTCGCGTGAAGCGCGTCTGCGTGTTCGCCGGCTCGTCGAGCGGCGCCCGCCCCGCGTACGTGGCCGCGGCGCGCGCGCTCGGGGCGGTGCTGTGTCGCCGGGGACTCGGCCTCGTGTATGGCGGCGGCGCGGTCGGGCTGATGGGCGCGCTCGCCGATGCCACGCTCGACGGCGGTGGCGAGGTGATCGGCGTGATCCCAAACGGGCTCGCGACGCGCGAGCTCGCGCACCCCGGCGTCACCGATCTGCGCGTGGTCGGCTCCATGCACGAGCGCAAGGCGGCGATGGCCTCGCTCGCGGACGCGTTCATCGCCCTGCCGGGCGGGCTCGGCACGCTCGAGGAAACGCTCGAGATCCTCACGTGGTCGCAGCTCGGGATCCACGCCAAACCGATCGGCGCGCTCGACGTCGACGGTTACTGGGAGGGTCTGCGCCGGATGCTCGGCCACGCGGTGGACGAGGGTTTCGTGCGCGCCGAACACGCGGCGCTCCTGCTCTTCGGCCCCGCGCCCGACGACCTCCTCGACCGCCTCGCGGCGTGGCGCCCTCCCGCCTTCCGGCGCGCCTGGCTCGGCCCCGCGCAGATCTGAGTGGACGTCGGGGGGAGCGCCCGCCGCTCCCCCCGACGCCCCCCACCGCAATCCCGGGAGTGCGATTCGTTCACGCCCTCTGGGGCCAGGGGGGGCTCCGGGCGCCCTCAGGCGCCCACGTCCGAACGCCGTTACGCGCTCATGGTACACTCGCGCCGCAGTGATCGCCGCCTGGTGCTGGGAGCTGATCGAGCCGTACCTCAAGCGCAACCTCCTGACCCGGGGCGTCGAGCGGCCGACGCGTCGCGAGCTTCTCGAGGAGTTCGGTCGCGTGTGGCCCGGCTTCACGGTGACCATCGGGGTGCAGGAGCCGTTCGCGGGGACCATCCGCTTCAAGTGGCTCGTGCGACTTCGGACCGACGAGCTGGACCAGTTCCTGGAGGATCCGCCAGCCTGGATCGCCGCGCGTTGGGGCGGCGGGAAGTTCAAGATGAATCTGCACCACGGCCTCCACTTCGTGAGCACGAAGAACTTCAAGCCTGTGGGCGCGCCGCGCTGGCAAGAGGCGCCCGAGCTGCCGACCGACTGAGGGGTGACGAGATGCCGAGCGACGAGACGCGACGGGTGCTCAAGGTGTTCGGCGTGGCGGTGACCAACCTCGAGGACGCCATCGAGCGGAAGGCATCCTTCGACGAGATCATGAAGTGGGATCAAGAAGTCGCGGAGCGGTTGCGGGAGACGAGCGCCCTCGTCCAGCGCCTCCGGAGCCGCCGCATCGGATGACGGTCACGCGGGTCGACGCCTCCGGCGCGGCGGTCGCGCTCGCGTGCCCCCCGCGGCGCATCGTGTCGCTGCTGCCGTCGACGACCGAGACCCTCTGCGCCCTCGGTCTGGCGGATGCCCTCGTCGGCGTCACCACCTACTGCGTCGAGCCGCGCGCGGCGCTCCGCGGCAAGGCCCGGGTCGGCGGCACGAAGAATCCCGACCTCGATCGAATCCGCGCGCTCGCCCCCGACCTCGTCGTCGCGAACGTGGAGGAGAACGTGCGCGAGCACGTCGAGCGTCTGCGCGCCTGGGGGGTGCCGGTCTGGGTGACGTATCCGCGCACCGTCGCCGACAGCTTGCGGATGATCCGCGAGCTCGGCGAGCTGACCGGCACGGAGGCGTCCGCCGGGGCGTTGCTCGCCGAGCTCGAGCCCCTGCTCGAGCGCGTCCGCGCCGACGGCGCAGCGCGTCCGGCCGTCGCGGTCTTCTACCCGATCTGGCGGGCACCGTACATGACGATCGGGGGCGACACGTACATCCACGACCTGCTCGCGGTCTGTGGAGGCCGAAACGTCTTCGGGGATCGGTCGGAGCGTTACTTTCGGATAACGCTGGACGAGGTCGCCGTGCGACGACCGGAGGTCGTCCTGCTCCCCGACGAGCCGTTCCGTTTCCGGGCCGCGCACGTGAAGGACTTCGCCGGGCTCGGCGCGCGGCGGATCCAGCTCGTCGACGGCAAGCTCTTCTCCTGGTACGGCCCGCGCCTCGGCGCGGCGCTGCGGACGGTGCCCGCGCTCCTCGGAGCGGGGGCCGGGCGCTAGTCGCGCGGGGTGCGCGAGGGCAGGATCCAGTCGAGCCACGGCGCCGCCGCCGCCATGAACAGGCCTGGAAGCGCCACGCCGGCGATGATCCCCAGGATGCCGAGAAAGACGAGGGAGACGAGCGTGATGTAGGCGTCGAAGAGGAGCGCCATCGGGCCTACTCGACCTCGAGAACCATTTCGATCTCGACCGGGATGCCCATCGGCAGCTCGGCCATGCCCACGGCCGACCGCGCGTGCTTGCCGATGGACTCGCCGAACACCTCGACCATCAGGTCGGAGAACCCGTTGATGACCTTCGGCTGGTCGCCGAACCCCTCGGCCGAGTTCACCATACCCAGCACCTTGACGACCCGCTTCACGCGGTCGAGGCTCCCGAGGGTCGCCCGCGTCGTCGCGAGCAGCGACAGACCGATCTCGCGCGCCACCTGGTAGCCTTGCTCGACCGTGAGATCGCGCCCGAGCTTGCCGCGCGCGGAAGGCTTGCCGTCGGTGCGGAGCGGACCGTGGCCCGAGACGAAGAGCAGGTGGCCCGTGCGAACCGCGCCGACGTAGTTGGCGACAGGCG
>MGCE01000183.1 GCA_001790315.1 Candidatus Rokubacteria bacterium RIFCSPLOWO2_02_FULL_72_37
CGTCGAGCGCCTGCCGGAGCTCCACGCAGCCGGTGAACACGAACGGATTCGCCGCCGTGCGCATCAATCCTCCCGCACGAGGAGCGCCACCGGAAAGCTCGTGAGCGCCTCGCCCAGACGCAGGGCGCCGTCGCGCGCCTCGATGCGCTCGTCGGTGAAGACGTTGCGGTATCGCCCGCCGAGCTCCTCCGGCAGGACGACGCGCGTGTCGTCGGACCAGTACCCGCGCCCGAACGGCGGCTCACTCGGCGGGCGCCGCGCGTAGAAGCGCGGCGCCAGCGCGAGCACGGCCTCCCCCGCGCGCACGCGCGCGAAGGCGATGACGTGCACGGTGAGCGGCCCCGCGGCCTCGAGCGGCCGGTAGCCGCCTTCCCGGAACAGCGTGGCTCGCGCGCGGCGGAGCGCGAGCGCCTGTCGGATCACGTACATCTTGACGCGTCCGTCCTCCTTCGCCTCCACGAGCTTGCGGGCGAGGGCGGCGAGGTCGCCGGTCTGCTCGATCTCGGCGACGAGCGTCTCGAGGGTCCGCCGACGGTACCCGAAGTCCACCGGACGGCGGTTGTCCGGGTCCACCAGGCTCAGATCCCAGAGCTCGGTCCCCTGATAGAAGTCGGGCACACCCGGCATCACGATCTTGAGCAGGGTCTGCGACAGCGCGGTGTACATGCCCCACGCCGCCACGTCCCGCTGGAACGGCACGAAGTCGTCGAGGAACGAGTTCTTCCCCGAGCGGTCGAGGATCGTCGCGACGAAGCGCCGGACGGCCGCGTCGTACTCGGGCCGCGGGTTGATCCAGCTCGCGTTCACCTTGGCCTCGCGGAGCGCCTTGTACATGAACCGCTGGATGCGCTCGACGAAATCCCGGTACTCGTCGTCCGGCAGGCCCCCCACGGGCCAGGCGCCCACCAGCGTCTGGTACAGGAGGTACTCCTCGTCGCCGGAGGGCGCCGGCTGCGCGCCGACGACGCCGCGATGGCGACGATTCGATCGATGCCACGCGCGGACGTGCTGCCTCCAGTCCCGCGGGATCTCGGAGAGCACGTCGATCCGCGCGCGCACGTCCTCGCTCCGCTTCGTATCGTGCGTGGACGTGGCCGAGAGCGATCCCGGCCATCGCTCCTGGCGGAGCGCGTTGAGCTGGTGGAAGCGTTCGGGCGACGTGCCGAACCGACCGGGGTCGCCGCCGACCTCGTTGAGCGCGATCAGGCGGTTGTACCGGTAGTGCGCCGTGTCCTCGACGCCCTTGGCCGTGATCGGACCGGTGAGCTGCTGGAACTTGCGCACGAAGGCGAGCTGCTCCTGGCGCTCGGTCTCGCTGCGGCCCGCCGGAAACTCGAGACAGAGCAGGTCGCGGATGAACTCGAACACGAAGGCGCTCGTGCCGGGGTTTCGCCACTTGGCCAGTGCCACCGCCTGCTCGACATAGCGGCGATCGCGCTCGGTGACGCCGCCGCCGGTGTCGCCGATATAGGTCCGATAGACCGGGAAGCACGCGATGATCTCGCGCAGCGCCGCGGTGAGGCTCCGGTCGGTGAAGTCCCGCGAGACCCGGTGCCGCTCGGAGATCCGGGCGAGCCGGTGCCCGAGCACGGCCAGCTCGCTCGACATCGACGTGTCCATGACGAGCTTCTTGGTCTGGTACGCGATGTCGTCGAAGTGCGGCCGGACGCCGACGAACCGCGCGTACGTGTCCTCCAGCGCGCGCGCGGCGGCGGGCTCGACGAAGAGCCCGGCGAGCGTCGTCAGCACCTCGTACCCCGTGGTGCCGTCCACCGGCCAGTGCGCGGGCAGCTCTTCGCCGGGCGCGAGGATCTTCTCGACGACGATGTAGAAGGGCCGTGCGTCTGCGCCGTGCGGCTCCCCGACCAGCCTGTGCTCGTACTCGGCGAGGAGCGCCTCCCGCGCCGCCCCGTCGGCGCCTCGGGCGGGACCGAGGGCGCGCTCCACCCAGCAGTGGCGCTGGAGCTCGGCGAGATACTGCGCGGGCGCGTAGAGCCCGTCCGGGTGGTCGACGCGGAGCCCCGTCACCCAGCCCTCGCGCACCAGCCGGAAGATCACCCGGTGCGCCGCGGTGAAGACCGCGGGTTCCTCCATCCGGATCGCCGCCAGCTCGTTGATGTCGAAGAAGCGGCGGTAGTTGATCTCGTCCGCCGCGACCTGCCAGAACGCGAGGCGGTACGCCTGCGCGCCGAGCAGCTCGTCGAGCAGGTCGAAGCTCGCGGGGTCGCCCTTCAGCCCGTTGAAACGGGTGACGGCGCCCTCCACATGGGCCGCGACCGTCGGGGATTCCGCGCACAGGGCCGCGAGGCGCCGCCGGATGACCACCCGCTCGCGGTTGCGCTCCTCGAGCCGGGCCGGATCGGTCTCGGTCTGCGGCGGGAGATGGCCCAGGGCGGTCAGAATGCTCTGGAGCTCGAGCGCGTGCGGGTCGGCGGGGCCGAGCGCGGTGAGCGCCTCGTCGACGCAGCCACCGAGGATCCGCGCCCATGAGCGCGGGGCCACCGGCAGGAGCGTGTCGTAGTAGCGGATGAAGAACGCGCCCTCGCGGAACTCGAGCACGAGCTCTCGATTCTCGAGGACGCGGCCGTACTGGTCGCCCAGGATGGGCAGCAGCACCTTGTTCTTCAGCTCCGGCTTGAGCGGGTCCCAGTCGATGTCGAAGTGGGCTGCGTAGGGTGACGCCGGGCCGTTCTCGAGCACGTCCATCCACCACGCGTTGCGGCTTCCGGCGATCCCCATGTGGTTCGGCACCACGTCCAGGATCTGGCCCATCTCGCGGGCGCGGAGCGCCTCGGCAAAGGCCGTGTAGTCCGCCTCGGTGCCCAGCGCCGCGTTGAGCCGCCCGTGGTCCGAGACGTCGTACCCGTGCGAGGCCGCCGAGCTCGGCTGCAGCAGCGGCGACAGATAGCAGTCCGTGATGCCGAGCGCGTCGAGGTACGGGACGGCAGCCGTCGCGTCGACGAACGTGAACGTCCGGTCGAGCTGCAGCCGGTACGTCGACCCCGGGATGCGCCGCGGCGCTTCGATGCTATCCATCGGTCCGCTCGGTCAAATAGTACGCCACGTGCCAGGGGCCGAACCGGCCCCCGTCGGAGGCACCGGCGTCGAGCGCGAGCAGGCGGCGCGCCGCCGTGGTCGGACCCGTCGGGGCGACGACCGGCTTCGGCCCGAGGTTCGCGGTGAGCGTGAGCCGGGCGCCGGAGGCGAACGTCCATTCGACGACGAGCCCGGTGTCGCCGGCGCGCAGCGTGCGCGCGCCGACGAGGTCGCGGCGGAGAAGGGGGACGATCACGCGCTGCCGGAGTCGCAGCAGCCGGCGCATCCACGTCCGGTGGCCCCGGTGCCCGGCGCGCGTGAGCGCGGTCCAGTCGAGCATCGAACGGCGCACGGTGCTCTCGTCCTGCGGGTCCGGGATGCGGGCACGGCTCGCCGGATCCGCGAACGCGGGGAAGCGGGCGAACTCGCGTCGGCGTCCCTCGGTGACGCTCGCCGCGAGCTCCGGCCCGAAGTCGCAGAAGAAGAGGAAGGGCTCGCGCGCGGCCCACTCCTGGCCCATGAAGAGCAGCGGGGGCGAGGGCGCGAGGAGCAGCAGCGCGGTCACCGCGCGGTGCGCCGGCGCCGGCGCGATCTCGGAGAGCCGCTCGCCCAGGGCACGGTTACCCACCTGGTCGTGGTTCTGCAGGAAGCTCACGAAGGCGGTGAGCGGCACCCCGGCGGTCGAGGCGCCGCGCGGACGCTCGCGGTAGACGGAGCGCTCGCCCTGGTAGGCGAACCCCTCGGTGAGGCACCGCGCGAGCGCGCCGACCGGATCCGCGTAGTCCACGTAGTATCCGTCGCGCTCCCCGGTGGCCAGCACGTGGAGGGCGTGGTGGATGTCGTCGTTCCACTGCGCCGCGTACAGCCGTCGGCCCGCGGCGTCCGGACGAAGCCAGCGCGCCTCGTTGCCGTCGTTCTCGAGCACGAGGTGCACCCGGCGCCGGTCCGCGAAGCGCGCCCGCACGCTCTGGGCGATCTCCTCGAGAATGTGGGGCGTCGAGTCGTCGTAGATCGCGTGGACGGCGTCGAGCCGGAGCCCGTCGACGTGGTATTCCTCGAGCCAGTAGAGGGCGTTCTCCCTGAAGAACGCGCGGACGTCCGCACTCCCCTCGCCGTCGAAGTTGATCGCGTCTCCCCACGGCGTCACGTGGCGACGGCTGAAGAATGCGGGCGCATAGGCGTGCAAGTAGTTCCCCTCGGGGCCGAAGTGGTTGTAGACGACGTCGAGGAAGACCGCGAGCCGGCGCTCATGGCAGGCCGCGACGAACGACTTCAGGTCTTCCGGGCGACCGTACCATCGCGCGGGCGCGAAGGGCAGCACGCCGTCGTAGCCCCAGCCCCATCGGCCGGGGAAGGCGGCGAGCGGCATCAGCTCGACCGCGGTGACGCCGAGGTCGGCGAGATGATCGAGTCGCGCCTGGGCGGCCGCCAGCGTGCCCTCCGGGGTGAACGTGCCCACGTGGAGCTCGTAGAAGACCATCGTCTCCCACGCGCGACCGCGCCAGCCGCCGTCGGTCCACTCGAACCGCTCGGGATCCACGACCTCGCTCGGGCCATGCACGTCCTCGGGCTGGAAGCGCGACGCCGGGTCCGGCACCAGCCGGCGGCCGTCGATGCGGTAGTGGTAACGCGTTCCGTGGCCCGCGCGCGGGACCGTCGCCTCGAACCATCCGCCGCCCGCGGGCGCGAGCGCGCGCGCGTCGTGGCCCTCCACGCACAGGTCGACCCTGTCCGCGCGAGGCGCCCAGAGTCGGAAGCGCACCCCGCCAGCTGGCTGCACCTCGGCGCCGAAGGGCATGGCGTGTCGGGATCTCATGAAGAAAGCACCATGTTCTGGCAAGGGCAGTGCCACGGCCTGGCCCGTTCGCGCGACGCAGCGAAAACCCGTGACGGCGCGCTCAGTTAGGACGCCGGTGGTCCTGATGGTCGGCGCAGCGCCGCCACGACACGGTGTCGCGGCTTCGACAGCGTGACGCCCCGCTCGCGCGCGTCGAGCATCCGCACGATCGCGCGCAGCAGCGCGTGGACCTCGTGGACGCCGCGCACCACGTGCTCGGCCGTGGTCGGCACCGCCCCGACGCGCACCGTCACGGCGCATCGCCGCAGCGCCTTGAACGCGGCTTCGTCCGTCGTGTCATCGCCGACGTAGAGCACGGTCGCGCGCCCGGGCAGCGCCGCACCGAGTCGCCGGGCGATCCAGCGGGCCGCCGCGCCCTTGTCCCAGCCGACGCGCGGGACGAAGTCGAACACCTTGCGGCCCGCGATCAGCGAGAGGTCCGGAGCGCGGCGCGCCACGCGCGCCGCGGCCCGGCGCACCTCCCCGACCCGGGACGGGGCCACGCGGCGGTAGTGCAGGCTCACCGCGAGCCCCTTCCACTCGAGCCGGGCGCCGGGAATGCCCCGCACCGCGGCGGCAAGCAGGCGGCGCGCGGCGGCGACGCGCGCCCGGCGTGCCGCCGGGTGCCGGAAGGACAGGCCCGCGCCGGCGATCTCGAGCCCGTGGCAACCCCCGTAGACGACGCGACGCACGCCGACCCGGCGCCGGATGTCGACGAGCGCGCGACCGGAGAGGATCGCCAGCCCCACGCGCGGCTGGGCCGCGAGCGTCGCGAGCGTCGCCCGCACCGCCGGGGCGAGGCGGGCCGCGCTGGGCGAGGCGACGATCGGCGTCAGCGTCCCGTCGTAGTCGAGGATCGCGATGAGCGCACGCTCGGGCCCGAGCGCGCGCTCGATGCGGGCGAGCAGGCGCGGCGGCAGGTTCAGGTTTCCCTGGTCCCGGCCACTTCGATCGGGATCCGGGTCAGCTCGCTCAGCAGCAGGCCAGCCCACTGATAGATGTTGTGCTCGCGCACCGTGCGCCGCATGCGGGCCATCCGGGCGGCGCGCTCCTCGGGCGCCATCTCGATCGCCGTGCGGATGGCCTCGGCGGTTCCCTCGATGTCGTACGGGTTCACGAGCAACGCGTCGCGCAGCTCACGCGCCGCGCCCGTGAAGCGGCTCAGGATCAGCACGCCGTCGTCGTCATCGCGGACCGAGACGAACTCCTTGGCGACCAGGTTCATTCCGTCGTGGAGCGAGGTCACCATGCAGAAGTCCGCGTGTCGGTAGTACGCCCAGATCTCGCGGTGCTCGTAGTGTCGGTTGAGGTAGATGATCGGCCGCCAGCTCCGCGTCTGGAGCGCCTGGTTGATCTCGCTGATCGTCTGCTCCACCTCGCGCTGGAGCTCCTGGTAGCGCGGGATCGTCGAGCGGCTCGGCGCCGCGAGCTGGACGAACACGACGCGCTCGCGATACTCCGGGTAGCGCTCGAAGAACCAGCGCAGCGCGCGGAAGCGCTCGGGCAGGCCCTTGGTGTAGTCGACGCGTTCGACGCCGACGCCGAGGAACTCGGCGGAGATCCCCAGCTCCTGCAGCAGGTTCGCGCGCGAGGTCGCCGGTGGCTCGTCCACGAACTCGGGCGCGACGCTGATCGGGAACGGCTTGACGAAGGTCTCGTGCTCGCCCCGGAGGACCGAGAAGTGCTCCCAGTCGATCCGCGCCTCGATCGCGCGCTCGACCGTCTCGAGAAAGTTGTTGCAGTGGTACTGCGTGTGGAAGCCGATGAGGTCCGCGCCGAGCATGCCGAGCAGCAGCTCGCGCTGCCACGGGCAGATGCCGAACGCCTCGAAGTTCGGCCACGGGATGTGCCAGAAGATCGCGACCCGCGCGTCGGGCCGCTCGGCCTTGACGAGCGAGGGCAGCAGCGCGAAGTGGTAGTCCTGGATCAGGACGAGCGGCGACTCCTCCTTCTCGATCTCCTCGAGCACGGTGACCGCGAACTTGCGGTTGGCCTCGAGGTAGTGCGCGAAGTCGCTCGGCCGGAACACGGGCCGCGTGTGGACGATGTGGCAGAGCGGCCAGAGCCCCTCGTTGGCGAACCCGTAGTAGTAGCCCGCCTCCTCCTCCTTCGTGAGCCAGACCCGGCGCAGCGTGTAGCGCGGATCGTCCTCGGGCAGCCCGAGGCGGCCCCGGTCGTCCGCGGCCTCGCGGTCCGCATCGCCGCTGCCGTGCGCGACCCAGACACCGCCGCACGCGCGCATCATCGGCTCCATCGCGGTCACGAGCCCGCTGGCCGGCGTCTGGGCCAGGATCCGCCCGCCGCGCCGCACGTGGCTCACGGGCTCGCGGTTCGACACGACGACGAGCGGCCGGCCCGCGAGGCGGAGGCTGACGAACTGCTTCAGACGTTCCTCTGTCCAGATCGTCTCGCCGGCCAGGCGCAGCGCGGCTTCCTGCTCCGCCGCCGCCTGCGCCTTGTGGAAGCTGCCGGCGAGCCGCGAGACCTCGAGCGCGAGCGGGCCGAAGAGGTTCGCGTCAGGCACCTCGGGCGGCGGCGCCGGGCGCCCGGTGCGCAGCTCCTTCGTCCACGCCGAGAGCTTGGCCATCGGCCCCGTGATGCTGGCCCGCACCACCGCGAGCGCGATCAGCGTCAGCACGACGGCGAGGACGAGAAAGCGGACGGCGTTGTATTGCCAGAGCTCCCACTCGGCGGTGACGAGGTGGCCGGCGTCGAGGACCACGAGGAGCGCCCCGACCGGGCGGTCGTCGCGCAGCAGCGGTGCCGCGTAGACGTACTGCCGCGAGCCTTCGAACTCGCGGAAGCCGCGCTGCGCCTCGCCGCTCGTCAGCGCCTCGGTCACCTCCGGCACTGCGGCCGGCAGGATCGGCTGCAGGTCGGGCGTCGCCACCATGAGGCTGGCGAGCCGGTCGTAGACCGCGATCCCGCGCTGGGGCTTGCCGAGCTTCTTCAAGATGCGCTCGACGCCGGCCGTCGAGCCACGAGCGACCTGCGGCTCGATCGCCTCCTTCAACCCCTCGCCGAGCAGCACGGCGCGGCGCCCCAGGTCGGCGACGAGCCGTCCCTTCTCCTCGCGGACCTGCACGACGGCGAAGGCGCCGAGCACGAGCAGCGCCGCGAGCCAGAGCGCGCCAACGAGACGAATCGTGAACTTCATGATGACCTTGCCGGAGGCTCCTCAGTCTACCGCGCCCCGGGCGGCTTGGAAACGTCGAGGCGGAGCTCCATCCGGCCCGAGGGGGTTCGGAGGACGACGCCATGCTCGTCGATCGTCTCGATCACGCCGCCGCCGACGGTGTCACCGACCCGGTAGCCCTCGGCGCGCGCCGCGCCGGGCGCCACGATGTACGCCACCGGCCCACCGTCGCGGAGGACGACGCCCTGCAGCTCGGGCGGACGAGGCCGGGGGTGTTGCCGCGTCGCGGCCGCGCCCGGGACGGCCGAGGATGGAGGGGCGGTGCTCGGCGGCGCGCCGAGCACGACGCGCAAGCCCCCGACCCACGGCTCGACGGAGTAGGGCACCCGCCGCGTCAGCTCGATGACGAGCCGCACGATGCCCTTGCGGTACTGGCTGCCCCGGATCTCCCTCACCGGATCCACGCCGACGACGAGGGGCCGGGATGCCCACCGGTACGCGGCCTCCTCCAGGTCGATCACGATCCGCCAGGGGCCGTCGATCAGCTCGCTCTGGTATCTCGGCAGCGCCGAGAGGCGGAGCTCCACGCTCACGCCGCCGTCGTGTCGTGCGAGACGCACGTCGGAGAGCTCCGCGGGGGGCGCCGGGTGCGCCGCGGTGGCGATGACGAGCAGGCCGAGGGTCACGGGGAGCGCCCGGGGCATCGCCAGGTGCGGCCTCAGAGACCGTGGGTCGGAAAGATGAGCCGGCGGATCGATTCGACTTGGCGCCGCGCGTACTCCTCGGCGCGGAGGGCGCGGTGGGCCGGCTGCGTGGTCGGCTCGTCCCAGAGCGTGCCGACGCGGAAGTCGTGGCACCGCGCCTCCTCCGCGAACGACGCGGGCAGCGCCGCGGGGAGCTCGACCTCGTTCATCGCCGCCCACGCGGCCGTCCACCCGCGCGCCACGTTCTGGAGATCGTACCCGCCGCCGCCCAGCGCGACGAGCCGCGGCGCCAGCTCCACGATGCGCTGCACGGCCCGGGCGAAGCCCTGGACGTCGAGCTCGAGGTGGGTCAGCGGATCGCTGCGGTGCGAGTCGATGCCGAGCTGCGCGACCACGACGTCGGGCGCGAACGCGCGCACGAGGGGCGGGACGACCGCCTCGAACGCGGGCAGGTAGACCGCCGAGTCGGTGAACGGCTCGAGCGGGAGGTTCACCGAGTAGCCCACGGCCTCGCCGACGCCCATTTCCTCCACGAACCCGGTGCCGGGAAAGAGATAGTCGCCGCGCTCGTGTGTCGAGACGGTCAGCACCGCCGGGTCGGCGTAGAACGCCGCCTGCACGCCGTCACCGTGATGCGCGTCGATGTCGACGTAGAGCACCCGCAGGCCCAGGGTCCGGAGATGGAGGATCGCCAGCACCACGTCGTTGACGTAGCAGAAGCCCGACGCACGGTCGGGCATCGCGTGATGCAGCCCGCCCGCGAAGTGGAACGCCCGGGTCGCCGCCCCGGACGTGACCAGCTCCGCGGCGAGCACCGAGCCGCCGGCGCACAACCGTGCGGCCTCCCAGAGCCCCGGGAACACCGGATTGTCGCCCTGCCCGAGCCCCCACCGCGCGGCGCCTTTCGGCTCGAAGCCGCCGTTGGCGGCCCGGAGCACCGCGAGGTACTCCGGCGTATGGAAGGCGGCGAGCGCGCTCTCGGCTGACGGCTCGGGGGCGTGCACCGTGACGCCGGGCCGCGTCGTCAGCCCATACGCCTCCATGAGCCGCCACGTGAGTCCGAGGCGCTCCATCCGGAGCGGATGCTCGGCGCCGTAGTCGAAGCGCGTCCAGGCGTCGGAGTAGACGAGCGCGGTCTTCAGGTCCGCTTCCAGTGACCGGATTTCCCGCCGGCCTTCTCGACGAGCTGCACGTTCGCGATCGTCACGCCTCGTTCCACGGCCTTGACCATGTCGTAGACGGTCAGCGCCGCGACGCTCACCGCCGTGAGCGCCTCCATCTCGACGCCGGTCTTGTCCACCGTCGTGACGCGCGCTTCGACGGTGAGCGCGCCCCGGCGCGTGTCTTCGTGGAACGCGATCTCGACGCCGGTGATGCGGAGCGGATGGCAGAGCGGGATGAGGTGGGGCGTGCGTTTCGCGGCCAGGATCCCCGCGACGCGGGCGACGCCGAGCACGTCGCCCTTCGGAGCGTTGCCGAGCCGGATCGCCCGCAGAGTGGCCGGCTTCATCGTGAGGGTTGCGCGCGCGACCGCGACCCGCGCCGTCTCGCGCTTCCCCGTGACCTCGACCATGCGCGCGGCCCCCTCGGACGTCAGGTGCGAGAGACCGCGGAACGACTTCGCGCGGCCGCGCTTCAGGCGGTCACGCCGGAACGCGCGTGACGGATGATGGTCTCCATCCGGTCCTTCGCTATCAACTTGAGCTTCTTCAACTCGCTGGCGCGCCACTGCTGGTCCGCCGAGAGCGTGGCCGTTCCCTTGAGCGCCTCCAGCTCCTGGTCGTGGCGACGGTGCTCGTCGCGGAGGCGGCGGAACTCCTCGTTCTCGGCCGTGAGTCGTTCGATGAGGGACTCCTGGTCCATGCGAGGCCTCCTTCGTCGTGGAGGTGCCGTTCACTCCAGGGTGTGAACGGTTTCGTTATAGCCCCGGACGAGCGCCAGTGTCAAGCGAGAGCCCCGGTCCGATGAGGTGCGCGGCGCTCGCCTTGAAGACGGCGGTGACCGTCGCGCCCTGGACGAGCCCGAGCTCGCTCACCGAGCGCAGCGTCACCGTCGCGACGAGGGGGAAACCGACCGCCACGACGACCCGGGTCCCGGGTGCCTTCGGCGTCATGCTCGTGATGGTGCCGGTCAGGCGATTGCGCGCGCTCGACACGGCGCGGCGCCCCGCCGGCGGCATGAGTGTCACGTCCTCGGGCCGGATGCCCACGCGCACGAGCTCCCCCGGGCGCGCGCGTCCCGCGACCTCGAGCGGGACACCGGCGATCTCGACGAGCGTGACGCCGGCGTCGCTCGCGAGGACCCGCCCCGTCGCGATGGTCTCCACGCCGACGAAGCGCGCGACCTCCTCGGAGGCCGGCGCCTGGAACACGCGCGCGGTGTCGTCGAGCTGACGCACGCGCCCGCCGATCAGGACCGCGACCCGATCGGCGAAAGCCTGGGCCTCGCTCCGGTCGTGGGTGACGAGCACGGTCGTCACCCGTCGCTCGCGCAGGATCATCGCGAGATCGGGGATCAGCGTCTCCCGTGTCGGCTGATCGAGGCTCGCGAACGGCTCGTCCAGCAGCAGGAGTTCGGGATCGAGCACGAGCGCGCGCGCGAGCGCCACGCGCTGCGCCTCTCCGCCCGACAGCCCGCGCGCCCGCTGGTCGCGGAGCGGCGCGATGTTGAAGCGCCGGAGCCAGTGCGCCACGCGCGCCTCGCTCTCGGCGACCGGCGCGCCACGGAACCGGAGCCCGAGCGCCACGTTCTCGCCGACGGTCGCGTCGGCGAGCAGCGGCTGCTGGAAGACCATCGCGATGCGCCGACGCTCGGCGAGCGCGTGCGCGGCGTCCACCGGGCGCCCGTGGAACCTGATCTCGCCCGCGGCGGGCCGCTCGAGGAAGGCGAGGAGGCGGAGCAGCGTGGACTTGCCGCTGCCGTTGGGGCCGATGACCGCGAGGATCTCGCGCGCGCGGACGTCGAGCGCCGGCAGCCGCAGCACCTCGACGCCACCGTAGCGCGCACTCACGCCGGTGAGCGCGACGACGGGATCCGCGGTCACGACGGCAGCACGTGGATCGAGCCGCGGTGGATCGAGAACTCCCAGACGCGGTCGCGGCTGATCTCCAGGATTTCGTACACGAGGTGGGGCACCTCGACCTCGAGGTCGAAGTCGCCCTGCGCGGGCGGTCCCGGTGCGTCGAGGCGCAGGCGCAGCGACCACACGGTGCCGAAGTCCGCCTCTCCCACCACGAGACCGCGCATAAGGTTCATGTGGTGCAGCGGATCCGGTGCGCCCCGGTCCTTCCGGACGAGCCGCACGTACTCGGGGCGCACGAAGAACGCGATCGGACTGTCGGGCGGCGGAAGGTACGAGCGCGTCGGCGAGTTCACGGCCTCGAGCGTCTGGCCGCGCCAGCGGAGCTGGATGCGCTCCGGCGTGGCCTTCTGCACCGTGCCGTGGAGCACGTTGGTGAGGCCCATGATCCGCGCGACCGCCTCGGAGGCGGGCCGCCAGAGCAGCTCGGCGCGCGGCGCCGCCTGGATGACGCGGCCGTCCTCGTAGACGACGATCCGGTCGGCGAGCCGGTACGCCTCGGTGAAGTCGTGCGTGACGACGACAGCCGCGGTGCCCCACCCCGCGAGCACCTCGCGCAGCTCGTCGCGCAGCGCACGCCGGAGCGGAGCGTCGAGCGCGGAGAGCGGCTCGTCGAGCAGCAACAGCGCGGGATCGATCGCGAGCGCGCGCCCGAGGGCCACGCGCTGGCGCTGCCCGCCGGAGAGCTCGCGCGGGTACCGCCGCTCGAGCCCGGCGAGCCCCAGGCGCTCGAGCACTTCCGCGACGCGGCGCGCGCGCGCCGCGCGCGGGCGGTCGCGCAGCCCGTAGGCCACGTTCTCGGCGACGCTGAGGTGCGGGAACAGCGCGTAGCCCTGGAAGACGTAGCCCACCCGGCGCGCCTGCGGCGGCAGGTTCACGCCCGCCGCCGTGTCGAGGAAGACCCGCTCGTCCACCACGATCCGCCCCGCGTCCGGCGTGATCAGCCCCGCGAGGCACTGCAGCGTGAGCGTCTTGCCGGCGCCGGACGGACCGAAGAGGCCGACGACCGCGCCCTCCGCCTCCCAGCGGACGTCGAGCGCGAAGGACGGGTACCGCTTGACGATCTCGACCGAGACCACGGCTAGTAGCGGAGCCTCGCCACGCGGCTCAGGCCGAACACGAGGACGACGACGATGCCGACGGCGATCAGCGCGAGCGCGTGCGCCTCGTCCATCTGCGCCGCCTGCACACGGTCGTAGATCGCCAGCGGGAGCGTCTGGGTCCGCCCCGGAATGTTCCCGGCCACCATGAGGGTGATCCCGAACTCGCCGAGCGCGCGGCAGAAGGCCAGGACGGCGCCCGCGAGGACCGCGCGCCAGGCGAGCGGCAGCGTCACGGACCAGAACACGCTCCACTCGGACCGCCCGAGCGTCCGCGCCGCCTGCTCGAGCTGCCGGTCCACCGTCTCGAAGCCTGCCTGCGCGGACTTGATGAGGAGCGCGACCGAGCCGATGCTCGCCGCGAGCACCGCCGCCCACCACGTGAACGCCAGCTCGAGCCCGACCGCCGCGAGCGCGCGCCCGATCGGGCCGTGGCTACCGATGACGACGAGCAGATAGTAGCCGAGGACCGTCGGCGGCAGCACGAGCGGCAGGACCACGACCGCCTCGAGCAGGCCACGGCCGGCGAAGCGCGCCCGGGCCAGGAGGAGGGCGACCGGGATCCCGAGCACCAGGGTGAGCGCCGTCGCGCTCAGCGCCACGCGCAGGGAGAGCCAGAGGGGAAAGAGGTCCACCGTCAGAACTCGCCGGGGACGCGGAAGCCGTAGCGCCGCATCACCGGGCGGCCCTCGGCGCCGGTCACGAACTGGATGAAGGCCAGGCCGAGCGCGGGCCGCGGGCTCCGGCGCGCGACCGCGGCGACCTGGTTGAGCGGCGCGTGCAGCGCCGCGTCGATGGGCGTCCACTCGATCTCGGGAGCGTCCGCGACGGACCGCGCGACGATGCCCGCGTCCGCGGCGCCGGTCTGGAGGAACTGGAGCGCGTGTCTGACGTTCTCGCCGTAGACCAGCTTCGGGCGCAGCGCCTCCCAGAGCCCGGTTCGCCGCAGGACCTCCTCGGCGGCGCGCCCGTACGGCGCGTGGGCGGGGTTGGCGATCGCGACATGACGGACGCGCGGGTCGAGCAACTCGCGCGGGACCTGGAGCCGCGGGCCCGCCGCCCGGGCCGTTGCGAGCACCAGACGCCCCTGCGCGTAGAGCGTGCGGGTCTCGCGGATCAGCGCCCCCTCGGCGACGAGCCGATCCACGAACGACTCGTCTGCGGCGAAGAAGACATCGGCCGGTCCCCCATGGCGGATCTGCTGGGCGAAGGTGCCCGTCGAGCCGAACACCAGCGTGACCCGCACGCCCGTGGCCCCCTCGAAGCGGGGCGCGAGTTCCCGGAAGGCGAACGCGAGATCGGCGGCGGCGAAGACGGTGACCGAGCGGTCCGCGGCTGCGGCGTCGCG
>MGCE01000184.1 GCA_001790315.1 Candidatus Rokubacteria bacterium RIFCSPLOWO2_02_FULL_72_37
GGTTCCGGCCGCCTCGGCCGCGCGGACGAGCTCGTCCATCTGGCGCACGACCCGCGGGCCCATCTCGAGCAGGGCGTCGCTGCCCGAGGTGCAGTAGCGGGCGAGGACGAAGCGCGCCAGGGCCCCCACCGGGATGTCCTTGTGGCGGCTGAGGGCCTCGAGGGTCGGCAGCGGATCGATCTGCGAGTACTCGGCCACCATGCGTCGGAAGCCCGCGTCGGGATCGTCGGGCGGCCAGGGGCCGTGGTACGCCTCGAGGGCGATCACGCGCGCCACCGGCGCCCTTCCCCCGCTACGCGACGGGCGCGCCGCGGGAGGCCGCGCGCGCGGTGGGGTCCCATCCGAGCCACTCGGCGATTCCGCCGCAGACGCCCGCGATCTTCCTGTTCGTCCGCGAGCGCTGGAGCCGCATCAGCCGAGCGGCGCGATCGGGCGGCTGACCGCGCGGCTGAAGGTGCAGTTCGGCACGACCGACGAGTGCTTGCCCGGCCCGCCGGCCACGATCACGAAGACGTCGTCGGGCGACGACACCTGGGGCAGCAGCGCCTCGTCGTCGCGCGCGGCGTTCATCCAGGCCGGCCAGTCCTGCATCCCCCACATCCCGCCGAGCTTGAGCGTGCGGAGGGGCAGCCGCGCGTGCTCGAAGATGTAGCGCTGCACGTCGGCGCGCGTGAGCCCGTCGCCGGCGATCGTCGCCGCGTGCTCGGGGCCCAGCACGATCAGGAGCTGGCTCTGCGCGAGGAACCAGCCGACGTTGGAGCCGAGCGACACCGCCGTGTCCGCGACCGTGGCGAGAATCCCCGCGGCGGTCGTCGAGACATGGTCGTTGACGTTGTGGGGCGGCTCGCCGCCGAAGACCGTGACCGCATTGTCTTCCCGCAGCGGCTTCCAGGGGGCGTCCGCGCGCTCGGCGACGCAGTACGTGAACTTCGCGGGGCTTCCCTGGGTGGCCATGTCGTGGCGGCCCGGCCACGCGCCGCCGACGTTCATCAGGATGAGGCGGAGCGCGCGACCGATCGTCGCGTTGGCGCGGAAGCCCGGGCCGAAGCAGCCGGAGCCCGCGTGCACGCCGATCTCGGCGGCGAGCGGGCCGTGGACGATCACGAGCGGCGCGACGGGATGCGTCGTCGCCTGCACGCCGTAGAGGTTGAAGGCGGGGTCGAGCATCGCCTGGACGGCGGCGACGATCACCGGGAAGGCCGCCGGTTCGCAGCCGGCCATCACGGCGTTGACCGCGAGCTTCTCGAGCGTGGCCTCGCGCCAGAGCGGCGGCAGCGCGCCGAGCACGCGCTCGGCAGGCGCCCCGGCGAGCATCGCCTGCACGCGCTCCGGCGTCGGCGGGATGATCGGCAGCCCGTCGCACCACTGGCGAGCGCAGAACTCGGCGAAAATCTCCTGCGGGTCGTACGGGAGTAAGAGATCGGGCCCGTCCGGCGCGTCAGTGATCGCGCGTGTCGGCGTCCCGAGCATCGCCGCCCCGGGTGAGGGCGGGCGTGTCGGAGCCCCGGGCTCCTCTCTCAGGCCACCCTCGGTCGAAACAGGCCTCGCGGCACCCGATACAACAGAGGCCCCGGTGGCGAGCAGGCTCGCGAGCTGCTCGAGCGCCTGGTGCGCGCGGCGCACGACCGCCTCGGGCCGCTCGCCGCCCAGCGGGTGCTGGACCACGAGCAGCGGGAGCCCGGACACGCCGAGCGCCGCGAGCTCGCTCAGCGCGAGCCCCTGGAAGGCCGTCGTGCCGATGAGGCCCGCGGGCGTGCCCGCCTTCGCGACCTCGATGGCGTCGTGGAGACTCCACGACGTGCACGACCCTCAGTCGCCGGAGCCGGCGAAGACGACGTCGCACTCCTTCGCGAGCTCCGCGATCAGCTGGGCCGGCGCGGCGACCGCGGCGTTCGCCTTGCGGCGTCGCACGACGGCCCTCACGCCGTAGCGGTCGCGCAAGAGCGCGCCGAGCTCGTCGGCGAGGCGGTCGAAGTTGTGCTTCGTGTTGTCGACGAAGCCGACCGTCCGGCCCGCCAGGTCGTCCGGTAGGGGCGGCGCGATCAGACCTTCCCGCCGGACGACGCCGACGGGCGAGAGGATGCGGATACGCGTCATGCCTGTCTCCCCTTCCCCCGGGCCGGGCCGCGGAGCCCTGTCGACCGGGCGAGCAACCGACCGAGCGTCTCGTGCAGCTCCGCAAGGATCGTCCGCTTGACCGCGACCTGTACGGACTCGACGGGCTCCGCGCTCCCCGCGCGGTGGATCACCAGCGTGCCGGTGAACTCCTGCGCGCGCTCGTCGGTCGCGGCCAGGCCGCGGAGCGTCAGCACTTCCCAGATCTCAGCCATGGGCGGTATCTTACCGCATGGTCATCGCGCTCGACGTCGGCTCGTCGTCGGCCCGGGCCGCCCTCTACGACGACGCCGGTCGCCCCGCCACCGGCCGGTTCCATCGTGTCGTCTACGAGTCCACCGTGACGCCGGACGGCGGCGTCGAGCACGACCCGGTCCGGCTGCTCGCCGCGGCCGCCGAGTGCGTCGACGGCGTGCTGGTCGGCGCGCGCCCCGGCGAGGTGCGAGCGGTCGGCGTGACGACCTTCTGGCACGGCCTGCTCGGGTTCGACGCGGGCGGAGACCCGGTGACGCCCGTGCTCATGTGGGCCGACACGCGGAGCACCCCCGACGCGCGCCTCCTGCGCGGGGCGCTCGACGAGGGCGCGCTGCACGCGCGCACGGGCTGTCACCTGCACTCGTCCTACTGGCCGGCGAAGCTCCGCTGGCTCGCGCGCGCGAGGCCCCGCGTCGTCCGCCGGGTGGCGCGCTGGGGCTCGATCGGCGAGCACCTGGCGCTCTCGCTGTTCGGCGAGGCGACGACGAGCGTGTCGATGGCCTCCGGCACCGGCCTGCTCGACCAGGAGGCGATCCGGTGGGACCCCGAGGCGCTCGCCGCCGCGGGCATCGGGGAGGAGCAGCTGTTCCGGCTCGTCGACCGCACCGACGCGCAGCAGGGGCTCAGGCCGCAGTGGGCGAGGCGCTGGGCGCCGCTGCGCGGAGTCGGCTGGTTCCCCGCGGTCGGCGACGGCGCCGCGGGCAACGTCGGCTCGGACTGCACGGACCGCACCCGTGTGGCGCTGAACGTCGGCACCTCCGCAGCGCTCCGGGTGATCACCGAGGACCCGACGGCGCCGCCCCGCGGCCTCTGGCGCTACCGCGTCGACCGCCGCCGCGCGATGGTGGGAGGCGCGACCTCCGAGGGAGGGAACGTCCGGGCATGGTGCCGTCAGGTGCTGCGCCTGCCGCCCGACGCCGAGCTCGAGGCCGCGCTGGCGGCGCTGCCCGCCGCCGGTCACGGCCTGACCGTGCTCCCGCACCTGGCGGGCGAGCGGGCGCCCGGCTGGCGCGGCGACCGTCACGGGGTGATCGCGGGACTGCGGCTCGACACGACGGCGCTCGAGATCGTGCGGGCCGCCCTGGAGGCGGTCGCGCTGCGACTGGCCCTCGTCCACGAGCTGCTCGCGCCCCGCGCCGCCGCCGACCACGCGATCATCGCCTCCGGCGGCGCCCTCGCCGGCTCGCGGGTCTTCACGCAGATCGTCGCCGACGCCCTCGGCCGGCCGGTCACGTGGTCGCCCGAACCCGAGGCGACGAGCCGCGGCGCGGCCCTGCTCGCGCTCGACGCGCTCGGCGCCCTGCCCGAGCGCGGCGCCCCGCGCACCGGGCTCGGGGAGACGTTCGCTCCGGACGCCGCGCGCCACGCCCGCTACCGGGAGGCGCTTGCGCGCCAGGCTCGACTCGACGCGGAGGTATGATGGGCACGTCATGGGCTCCGCACCGAACGTCATCGTTGTCGCGGACCAGGAAGCGCTGGCGGAGACCGCGGCGCAGCTCGTCGTGGACGTCGCGGCCGAGGCCGTGGACGCGCGCGGCCGGTTCTCGCTGGTGCTCGCGGGCGGCGCGACACCTCGCGCAACGTACCGGCGACTCGCACAGTCGCCGCTGCGCGACCGGGTCGCCTGGCGGCGCGCGCGCGTCTTCTTCGGCGACGAGCGGGCGGTGCCGCCGGAGCATCCCGAGTCCAACTACCGCATGGCGTACGAGACGCTGCTGTCGCGCGTGGATGTGCCCGCGACGCAGGTGTTCCGTATCCGCGCCGAGGCGGACGACACGGACGCGGCCGCCGCGGAGTACGCGCGGACCCTGGGCGAGGTCCTCGGCACCCGGCGTGGCGAGTTGCCGCGCTTCGACCTCGTCCTGCTGGGTCTCGGCGTCGACGGCCATACCGCATCGCTCTTTCCGGGCTCGCCCGTCGTCCGCGAGGTCTTCCGGCCGGTCGCCGCGGTCCACGCGGCCGCCGCGGTCATCCCCGAGCGGATCACGCTGACGCTGCCCGTGATCAACGCGGCGGCCCGCGTCGTCTACCTCGTCGCGGGCGCGGAGAAGGCGAAGGTCGTGCGGGCCGTCCTGGCCGACCAGGCCACGGTGCCCGCGGCCATGGTGCGGCCCGAGAACGGCACGCTCGTGTGGCTCCTCGATCGCGCCGCCGCCGGCCGGCTCACGGCGCCGGAGGCCCGCTGAGCGTGCGGCTCGCCGTCGGCGCCGACCACGCGGGGTTCCCCCTCAAGACGCCCGTGATCCGCGCCCTCGAGCAGGACGGTCACCAGGTCGTGGATCTCGGCACCCACTCCACGGACGCGGTCGACTACCCGGACTACGCGAGAGCGGTGGGCACGGCGGTCCGTGACGGGCACGTCGACCTCGGTCTGCTGATCTGCGGGAGCGGTGCGGGCGTGGCCATCGCGGCCAACAAGCTCCGCGGGGTCCGGGCCGCCCTCTGCCACGATCTCTTCACCGCCCGCCAGGCCCGCCAGGACGACGACGCCAATGTCCTCTGCCTCGGCGCGCGCGTCGTGGGGCTCGACATGGCCGTCGCGCTCGCGCGCGAGTTCGTCGGCGCGCGCTTCTCGCACGCCGAACGCCACGCGCGGCGCCTCGCGAAGGTGGCCGAGCTGGAAGCCGACGAGCTCGGGCGCGAGCGCGCCGCCGCTCGGGGCCGGCGGCACGCCGACCCGCTGACCCACCCGGCCGTCGTCGGCGCGCTCACGCGGCTCGCCGCGCTCGACGCCGGCACGAGGCTCTGGGCGAGGGACGCGAGCCTCTGGAGCGGTGACGCGGCCGCCCAGGCGTCGATCCGCGGCCGCCTGGGCTGGCTCACGGCGCCCGCGGCGATGCGCGAGCGTCTGGGGGAGCTCGGATCGTTCGTCGCGTCGGTGCGCCGCGACGGGCTGACCGACGTCGTGCTGCTCGGGATGGGCGGCTCGAGCCTCGCGGCCGAGGTGCTCGCGGCCACGTTCGGGCCGGCACCCGGCCAGCCGCGCCTCACGATCCTCGACACGACGGATCCCGGCACGATCCACGCGGTGCGGGGGCGCGTGACGCTGGCCCGGACGCTCTTCCTGGTCGCCTCGAAGTCCGGGACGACCGCGGAGATGCTGGCGCTCTACAGGTTCTTCCGCGCGGAGCTGGCGGGCCGGGTGGCGCGACCGGGAACCCACTTCGTCGCGATCACGGACCCGAAGACGCCGCTCGAGCGCCTCGCCGTCGACGACGGCTTCCGCCACACCTTCCTCAACGATCCCGAGATCGGCGGACGATTCTCGGCGCTCTCGTGCTTCGGGCTCGTGCCCGGCACGCTCCTCGGCGTGGACCTGCCGACGCTCCTCGACGACGCGGTCTCGATGGCCACGCGCTGCCGGGGCTTCGCGCCGCTCCGCGACAACCCTGGCGTGCGGCTCGGCGCGCTCCTCGGTGGGTTCGCCGAGACCGGGCGCGACAAGGTCACGCTCGTCCTCTCCGAGCCGCTCCGCGCCTTCGGCGCCTGGCTCGAGCAGCTCCTGACCGAGTCCACGGGCAAGCAGGGCAAGGGGCTCGTCGTGATCCACGAGGAGCCGCCCGGACCGCGCGCGGTCTACGGCGACGACCGCCTCTTCGTCGCGATCGCCCTCGGTGAGGACCGCGCACTGGAGGCCAGCGTCGCCCCGCTCGAGGCCGCCGGCCAGCCGGTCGTGCGTCTCACCCTCGGCGGCCGGTCCGATCTCGGGGGGGAGTTCTTCCGCTGGGAGATGGCGACGGCCGTGGCCGGGGCCGTGCTCGGAGTGAACCCGTTCGACGAGCCGAACGTCGCGCAGGCCAAGGCCGCGACGAGCGCAGCGCTCGACGCGTTCCGCGAGCACGGCGAGCTCCCCGGGGTCGCGGCCGACGACGTCGAGGCGGTCGCGCGCGCGCTCGCGGCGGCGGCGCCCGGCGACTACGCGGCGTTCCTCGCCTACCTCGCGCCCGTGCCCGGCACGGCGGCCGCGCTCCAGAAGCTCCGCGCGCTCGTCCGCGACCGCACCCGGCTGGCGACCACGCTGGGCTGGGGCCCGCGCTACCTGCACTCGACCGGGCAGCTCCACAAGGGCGGACCGAACACGCCGATCCTCCTGGTCTTCACCGCGCGCGACCGCCACGACCTGGCGATCCCCGGCGAGACCTACGGGTTCTCGACGCTCAAGATGGCGCAGGCGCTCGGCGACGTCACGACGCTCCGCGCCGCCGGCCGGCGCGCGTTCTGGCTGCCGCTCGGCGACGCGCCCGAGGCCGCGCTCGAGGAGCTCGCCGCCGGGCTCGCCAGGCGACTCGGCTGATGCAGCTCGGCTTCGTCGGCCTCGGGCGCATGGGCGGCAACATGGTGACGCGCCTGCTCCGGGGCGGCCACGAGGTCGTCGTGTACGACCGCTCCGCCGAGGCCGTCCGCACGGCCGCGGCCGGCGGCGCGCGGGCTACGGACGCGCTCGAAGGGCTGGTCCGGGCGCTCGCCCCGCCGCGCCACGTCTGGGTCATGGTGCCCGCGGGCGACCCGACGGAGACGACGATCCAGGCGCTGGCGCCGCTGCTCGCGCGCGGCGACACGATCGTCGACGGCGGCAACACGCGCTGGAAGGACGACGTGCGGCGTGCGCAGAACCTGGCCGCGCGCGGGCTCGACTACGTGGACGTGGGAACCAGCGGTGGCGTCTGGGGCCTCGCCAACGGGTACTGCCTCATGGTGGGCGGCGGCCCCGCCGCCGTCGAGCGCCTCGCGCCGATCTTCACCACGCTCGCGCCCTCCGACGGCTGGCGGCACGTCGGGTCCGGTGGGAGCGGCCACTACGTGAAGATGGTCCACAACGGGATCGAGTACGCGCTCATGCAGGCGTACGCCGAGGGGTTCGAGCTCATGTCGGCCTCGGAGTACGGGCTCGACGTGGCCCGGATCGCCCACCTCTGGAATCAAGGGAGCGTGATCCGCTCCTGGCTGCTCGAGCTGACGGCGGACGCGCTCCGCGACGACCCCACGCTCGCAGGCCTCCGGCCGTGGGTGGAGGATTCCGGCGAGGGGCGCTGGACCGTCGAGGACGCCGTCGAGAAGGCCGTCCCGGCGCCGACGATCACCGCGGCGCTCTACGCCCGCTTCCGCTCGCGCCGGGAGAACTCCTTCGCGGACCGGCTGCTGGCCGCGATGCGCCGTGCTTTCGGGGGCCATGCCGTCCGCCGATGAGCCGTTCACGCTGATCATCTTCGGCGCGTCGGGCGACCTGACGCGCCGCAAGCTCATGCCCGCGCTCTGGAGCCTCTACGCGGCGCGCACGCTCCCGGAGCCGTTCGCCATCGTGGCGACGGCGCGGACCGCGCTCGGCGCCGACGAGTTCCGTGACCGCATGCGGGGGGCCATCGGCGAGTTCGCGCGCCTCAAGCCCCCGTCCGAGGCAGTCTGGGACCGCTTCGCGGCGGCGCTCCGCTACGTCAGCGGCGATCCCACCGACGCCGGACTCTACACGCGGCTGGCGCGGACGCTCGAGGAGCTCGAACGCGCGCGGGCCGGCGCGCCCAACCGGCTCTTCTACTGCGCGACGCCGCCGAGCCTCTACGACGACATCATCGCGAACCTCGGTGCCGCGGGACTCGCCGAGCCCGGCGCGGGCGGATTCACGCGCATCGTCGTCGAGAAGCCCTTCGGCCACGACGACGAGAGCGCGCGCGCCCTCGACCGGCAGCTGGCCGCGACGTTCCGCGAGGAGCAGATCTACCGGATCGACCACTATCTCGGCAAGGAGACCGTCCAGAACATCCTGGTCTTCCGCTTCGCGAACGGGATCTTCGAGCCGGTCTGGAACCGCAACCACGTCGCGGAGGTGCAGATCACCGTCGCCGAGTCACTCGGCGTGGAGACGCGTGGCGCGTACTACGAGGAGGCCGGCGCGCTCCGCGACATGATGCAGAACCACCTGCTCCAGCTCCTCTGCCTGATCGCGATGGAGCCGCCGGTGTCGTTCGACGGCGCGCCGGTGCGGGACGAGAAGAACAAGGTCATGCACGCGATCCGGCCGATCGACCCGCGGCGGGTGGAGGAGGTCGCGCTGCGCGGCCAGTACGGCCCGGGCTTCGCCGAGGGCCATCCCGTCGTCGGCTACCGGGACGAGAAGGGCGTGACGAAGAACTCGCGGACCGAGACCTACGCGGCGCTCCGGCTGCTCGTCGACAACTGGCGGTGGGCCGGCGTGCCCTTCTACCTCCGGACCGGCAAGCGCCTGGCCCGGCGCGCGAGCGAGATCGCGATCCGCTTCCATCGCACACCGCACATGATCTTCCGCCGGAGCCCGGAGGGCGTGGAGGCGAACACGCTCGCCATCCGCATCCAGCCCGACGAGGGCATCGCGCTCACGGTCGTCGCGAAGACGCCGGGGCCGGACCTCAGGCTCGGGCCCGTGCGGCTCGATTTCCGCTACGGCGAGGTTTTCGGGGGCGAGCCGCCCGAGGCGTACGAGCGCCTGCTGCTCGACGCGATCCACGGCGACCCGACGCTCTACGCGCGTGCGGACTGGGTCGAGAAGGCCTGGCAGCTCCTCCAGCCGGTGCTCGACACGTGGATGCAGACACCCGGGCCGCCGGTCTACACCTACGAAGCCGGATCCTGGGGGCCGCCCGAGGCCGACCGGTTCGTCGCCCGGGGCGGAGGGGGCTGGCGGAAGCTCTAGCGGCGCCGGCTCTCGGTGGGGCTGTAGTAGGAGTGGTAGTAGCGGTAATAGTCGTAGTAGTAGCCGTCGCGCTTCAGGTTCACGCTGTTCATCAGCACACCGAGGATCCGTCCCTTGACCGACTCGATCTGCACGACGGCGCGCCGCACGACCTCGTGCGGGATCTTGCCGGCGCGGACCACCAGCACGACGCCGTCCGCGACCGCGGAGAGCGCGAGCGCGTCGGCGACCGATACGATCGGCGGCGAGTCGAGGAGGACGAGGGCGAAGTCGCCCGCCGCCGCCTCGAGGCACTCGCGCATCCGCAGCGAGCCGACCAGCTCGGCGGGGTTCGGCGGCAGCGGACCGCTCGTCAGCACGGAGAGGTTCGGGATCGCGGTCGCCTGCGCCACGTCGGCGAACGGCTGCTCCTCGAGCAACGCGGTGGAGAGCCCGCGGGCGTTGCCCAGACCGAAGATGCGGTGGAGCGTGGGGCGGCGGAGATCCGAGTCCACCACGAGCACGCGTGAGCCCGCCTGGGCCGAGACGACGCCGAAGTTGGCCACGGTCGTGCTCTTGCCCTCGCCGGGGCTCGACGACGTCACGACGACCGTCCGGCATTTGTGGTCCAGGCCGGCGAACTGGATGCTCGTGCGGAGCGAGCGGTACGCCTCGGCCGCGGGCGATTTCGGGTCCGCGTGGGCGACCAGGGGCGCCGCCGTCGAGGGTGCCGCCGCCTTGCCGCGCTTGGCCATGGCTAGCGCTTCGCCTCGAAGATGGGGACGATGCCGATGACGGGCAGGCCGAGGTACCGCTCGACGTCGTCGGGCGTCTTGATCGTCGTGTCGAAGTACTCGATCGTCAGCGCGATGCCGATGCCGACGAACAGCCCGACCAGCACGCTGACGATGAGGTTGATCGTCTTGCGCGGCTTGATCGGCATCTTCGGCACCGTCGCGTCCTCGACGACGCTCACGTTGTTGGTGTCGAGGCCGCCGGTGACGCCCGTCTCCTTGAGGCGCTTCAGCACCGCCTCGTAGAGCTGCTGGTTGGACTCGGACTCGCGCTGGAGATTCATGTACTGGATCTCCTTCTCGCTGAGGTCCTGCCCCTCCTGCCGCAGGCGGTTCACGTTGCCGAGCAGCGTCTCCTCGCGCGCCTTGGCCACGCGGTACTCGGTCTGCACCGCACGGAGCATCGTCTTCAGCTCGGCGTCGATCCGCTGGGTGACCTGATCGAACTGCGCCTGGACCTTCAGCACCTCGGGATGCTTGTCCTTGTACACCTTGAGGAGCTTCGAGCGCTGGACTTCGAGGTCCGACGCCTCCGCCTTGAGCTTCTGGATGAGCGGGTTGTCGGCCACGGTGAAGATCGTCTGGGCGCCGCCGGGGTTGCTCACGATCCGCCCGAGCTCCGCCAGCTTGGCCTCGATCGTGAGCCGCTGCGCCTGGGCCTCGAGGTAGGCCTTGTTGAAGTCCATGATCTTCTGCGCGGTGATCTGCCGCTGCTCGTGGAGGCCCAGGATGCCGGCCTTGACGCGATAGTTCTGCAGCGCCACGGAGGACTCCTGCACCCTGGCCCGGAGCGAGGTCATCTGCTCGGTGAGCCAGGTCAGCGCCTCCCGCGCGCTCCGGAGCTTGATCTCGACGTTGTGCCGGGCGTACTGGCGCGCCACGGCGTTCGCGACCTCGGCCGCCAGCGCCGGGTCCGGATCCTCGAACTTCACGAGGACGAGCCGCGTGTTGCGCTTCGGCTCGATCGTCGTCACCGCGAGGAAGGTCCGCACGGGGTCCGCGCTCGCGGCGAGCGCCGGCATCCGCTTGTGGAGGTTCTGCGTCTCGATCACCTTCTCGACGATCGGGCGGCTCGTGATGAGCTCGTACTGGGTCCGGTAGTAATCCTGCGTCGGCCCGCCGATCGGCGACACCTCCTGGATGTTCAGGACCTTCGGCGGCTCGGGCTCGATGAGGACCATCGCCGACGCCTGGAAGATCGGCGTCTGGACGAACGTCCAGATGGCAACCGTCAGCACCGTGACCAGGAACAGGCCCGTGATGAGCCACCGGTGCTTCCTGAGGATGTGGAGGTAGTCCTTGAGGTGCGCCTCGCGTTCGCGCGGGTCGACGGGCGGGGGAAGGTCGGCCATCAGAAGAAGCTCTCCGGCACCACGATGACGTCGTTTTCGAGCAGGCGCGGGGCTCGGCCCCGCTCTCCACGCTTGAGGAGATCGTTCACGTCCACGTTGATCGTCTGCTGGCCCGTCACGGTCGTCCGGATGACGCGCGTGCGGCCCGGCGCGGCCTTCTCGGTGAAGCCGCCGGCGATCGTGATGCCCTCGAGCACGTTCGTCTCCTTGTCGAGCTGGTAGGAGCCGGGCCGCCTCACCTCGCCGAACACGAAGAACGTGTTGCCCCTGGGCACGATGATCGAGTCGCCGTCGCGCAGCCTGAAGTCCTTGTCCTTGGGGACCGCGCCGGACAGGTCGAGCGCGATCGTCTGCTGCGTGCCGTCGGGGTTGCGGCGCAGCACTTTCGCGCCGCTCGGCGCGGCCTTCTCGCCGAAGCCCTCGGCCAGCGTGATCCCCTCGAGCACCGAGGTCTCGCGGTCGAGGGCGAACGTCCCCGGGCGCTTGACCTCACCCAGCACGTAGAAGGCCTGCCCCTTCGGCACGAAGATCGTGTCGCCGTTCTCGAGCTCGATGTCCTCCCGCGTGTCGCCGGCCTGGATCTTGCGCAAGTCCATCCGGAGGATGGCGCTGCCCCGGGGGCCCTGTCCGGCCCCCCCGCGCTCGTTGCGTACCAGGACCAGCTCCTTGCCCGCGCTCTTCGAGAGCCCACCGGCCTTCGAGAGGATCTCGAGCAGCGTCGTCCGTCCGGTCAGATAGAAGAGCCCCGGCTTCTCCGCTTCACCGAGCACCTGGACCTTCCGCGACAGGAATTCCTTCACCGAGACGATCACCTGCGGGTTGACGAGGTAGTCCTTCTCGAGGACGGCACGGAGACTCTGGGCGAGCTGCGTGGTCGTGAGGCCGATGGCGGCGACGCGCCCCACCAGGGGGAACGGCACGTAGCCGTCCTGGGTCACCGGATACTCGCGCGAGAGGTCCTCGTGACCCCACACGACGATCTTCAACACGTCGCCGGGCCCGATGGTGTACTCCTGCGCGCGCGCCGGCGGACACGTGAGCGACAGGAGCAGGGCGGCCGTGAGGACGAGCCCGAGCCGCCGCGTCACGGCGAGCCCCACGGATTCACGCTCGCGCCTGCAACCGCCTGGAGGAGCCGCACGGGGAGGAGACACGCAGCCGACTGCCGCAACGCTTTTCATCGGCTGACGAGATGATACGAACGCCTCCCGCGGCTGTCAACGACGGAAGGCCGTCGGAGCCTACTTCGAGGCCTGGCTCGCGCGGCTCGCGGTCAACTCCACGTAGGTGAACCACCAGCCTTCCCACAGGCGGACTTCCAGCGAGCTGCCCGCCTTCTCGTACACCTGGGTGGTGCCCTGGGGACCGGTCGTCGTGCTGCTGACGTGGCGCCAGCCGTTCGCCTCGAGCGTGCTGCGCATCGCGGCCGCCAGGCTCGTGGGCTCGAGGCGCCCGCGGTAGACGAGGCGCGCCGCCTTGACCGTCGGCGACTCGATGATCGTCGACCGGTCCTGCTGGTAGGTGAGCCCCTTGGGCACCGGGATGTCCTCGAACTCGCTCCTGACGGCCCGGGTCGGGGTGGTCGCGCACGCCGCGACCAGTGCGATCACGAGCGCGAAGCTGCCGAGCGGCTTGAGTCTCATGCCTAGAGCGTAGCAAGGCACCCGCGCGCCACCAAGGAATTACGGCAGACGGATCAGCCGGGCGAAGTCGGCCTCGACGCCCTGGGCCACCGCGGCGAGCTGCTCGGATGTGAGGGCCTCGTCGAGGAGGAGGACCACGATGGCGCGCCCCCGCTTGGAGCGCCGTCCGACGTGCATGGACGCGATGTTCACGTTCTGCCGGCCGAGGATCGAGCCGATCCGGCCCACCATGCCCGGTCGGTCCTCGTACGAGAGCACGAGGATGTGGCCCTCCGGCGTGAACTCGATGTCGAGGTCGCGGAGCCGCACGATCCGCGGCTGGCCGTCGAAGACCGTGCCGGCGATGATCTTCCGCCCCTCGCGCGTGCGTGTCGCGACGCTCAGCACGCTCTTGTAGCCCGAGCTCTCCGCCTCGCGGACGATGCGCACGTCCACGCCGCGCTCGGCCGCGACCAGCCGCGCGTTGACGAGGTTGACCGGCCGCGCCATGACGGGCGAGAGCAGGCCGGCGAGCACCGCCCGGGCGAGTAGCTCCGGGTCGGCGTCGGCGAGCCCGCCGGCGAGCGTGACCTCGACGCTCTCGAGGTGCTCGGGGTCGAGCTGCACGCTGAAGCGCCCGAGCCGCTCGGCGAGCGCGACGAACGGCCGCAGGCCGGCGAGCGCGGCGGCGTCGCCCAGCGGGATGTTGACGGCGTACTCGACCAGCTCGCCGTCGCGGAACGCCACGAGCTGGCGCGCGACGTCCACCGCCACGTTCACCTGCGCCTCGCTCGAGTTCGCGCCGAGGTGGGGCGTGACGACCACGTGCGGGTGCTGGATCAGCCGGCGGACGACGTCGCCGCGGGGGGGCTCCTCGCTCCACACGTCGATGGCCGCCCCGGCCACGTGGCCGGACTCGAGCGCCGCGAGCAGGTCGGCCTCGTTGACGATGCCGCCGCGGGCGCAGTTCACGACACGGACACCGGGCTTCGCGGACGCCAGCTCGCGCGCGGCGCACATGTTCTCGGTCTCCGCAGTGAGCGGCACGTGGAACGTGAGGACATCGGACTCGCGCAGGACCGTCTCCCAGTCCGTGAGGCGCGCGCCGAGGTCTTTGGCCCGGCTCTCGGGGATGTAGGGGTCGTGCACGAGCAGCACGGTCTCGAAGCCGCGCAGCCGGGCGGCCACCCGCGAGCCGACCTTGCCGAGCCCCACCACGCCGACCGTCTTGCGATACAGCTCGGCGCCGTAGATCCCGCGGTTCCACTCGAGCGTCTTGAGCCGCGCGTGCGCCTCCGGGATGCGCCGGACGAGCGCGAGCAGCATCCCGACCGTGTGCTCCGCCGCCGAGACGACGTTGCCGTACGGCGCGTTGCAGACGACGATCCCGCGCTGCGAGCAGGCGTCGACGTCCACGTTGTCGATGCCGACGCCCGCCCGGCCGACGATCCGGAGCCGCGGGGCGTGGTCGAGGAGGCGGGCGTCCACCGTGGTGCCCGAGCGGGTGATCAGGGCTTCGTACTCCGGCAGCCGCGCGTAGAGCGCCTCGAGCGGCGGCCTGGGGAGCTCGTCGACCTCGAAGCCCCGCTCCCGGAGGTACGCCACGCCCGCCGCGGCGATCGTGTCGACGATCAGGACGCGCATTATTCTCGCGGGGCCCGCGAGGCCGGCGCTGACCGCGAGTGGCCTGAGAGGAGTCCGGGAGGCACCGGTCAGCCCTGGATCGAGTAGCCGCCGTCCACGGGGATGGCCGTTCCGGTCACGAAGTCCGAGGCCCGGCTCGCGAGGAAGACGGCGATCCCCGCCATGTCGTCGATCTCGCCCCAGCGGCCCGCGGGCGTGCGGCGCAGGACGGTCTCGTTGAGCCCCGGGACCTGCCGGCGCGCGTTTTGGGTCAGCTCGGTGTCGATCCAGCCCGGCAGCACCGCGTTGACCTGGATGTTGTCTTTGGCCCATCCCGCGGCGAGCGCGCGCGTGAGCTGGACGATCCCGCCCTTGCTCGCGCCGTAGGCGGGCACGAACGAGGCGCCGAAGATGGACATCATCGAGCCGATGTTGATGATCTTACCGCCTCCCGCCGCCTTCATCGGCGCGTGGGCCGCGCGCGAGCACAGGAAGGCGGAGGTGAGGTTCGTCTCGAGCACCTGGTGCCACTCGGCGAGACTCAGCTCGTGGGCCGGCTTGCGGATGTTGATCCCGGCGTTGTTCACCAGGATGTCGAGCCGGCCGCACCGCTCGACGGTGCCACGGAAGAGCGCCGCGACGGACGCTTCGTCCGCGACGTCGACGGCGAGCGCGAGCGTCTGGCCGCCGAGCTTCTCGAGCTCGGCGACGGCCGCCCGTGACTTGTCCTGGTTGCGCGCGGCCACGACGATGCGCGCGCCGGCGGCGGCGAGTCCCTTCGCCATGCCGAGCCCGATACCGCCGTTGCCTCCCGTGACGATCGCGACCCTGCCCTTGAGGTCAAACACGCTGTCCTCCCTGGCCTGAAGTGTCAGGCCATTCTACGTCATCGCCTCCTCCCCGCGTTGCGCCTGACGGCGCCGCGCTCATCGTCGGCGCTTCTTTGGGCCGGTATCTCCCGCACGGCTGTTCAGAGCCGAGATCGCCAGTGGCCCGGGCGTCGTCTACCGTGCGCGACGGCCACGACTTCGACTTCGTTATCGCGTATCCGATGGACCAGGCTGAACGGAAAGAGCGGGAACACGGAGCGTCGGGTACGCCGGCCATGACGCGGCCACGTGAGCAGGTTCTGAGCGACGGCATCGACCGCGTGTCCCAACTCCTCGCGAAAAGCGTGGGCGGCGGTGAGATCTCGAGCCGCGTACCAGCCATGGGCCCAGTGGACGCCCAGGCGCGCCTCATGCTTGATTGTAGCCGCGCGCGCTTTCCTTCACCGCTCCGCTCGCGCTTCGCTTCAGTGTGATGGAGGCGCGGTCGATCGACCGCGCCTGAGGGCCCGGATCGCTCGCTGACGCTCGCGCGGGGGCTGCCGCCCCCGCTGATCTCTTCGTGGTGACGGCCGCCAGCGATCATCCAGGCGGTGCGTTCCCGTTCCCATCCATAGAGTCGGGAACCGGAACCGGTCGAACGGCGACCCAGCCGTCGCGCCCGGCGCGCCGAATGAGCCGATCAGCGGCCAGCCGTTGGAGCACCGCGAGGAGCGTTTGCTTGCGTACGCCGAGGGTCGTCCGGAGGGTGTCGGTCGCGACGGCGGCCGGGGCGCGCCGGACGAGCGCGAGCGCCCGCTCGCCGAGCGGATCGGGCGGCAGGCCGTCGTCGCAGACGAACCGGGCGGTGGAGCCCGCGCCGGTGTCCTCGACCCGAAGCTGGAGGCGGAGGGGCGGCGGACACGGCGCGGCCCGGTGCTCGATGCGGAGTTCGAGGGCGGCGTCGGGGCCGAGGCGGCGGAGGTACAGATTGGTGTCGCCGAAGGCGTGCAGGTCGCTGGAGCCGCGGAGGCCGTGGCCGGCGACGCCGCCGGCGGGCGCTTTGCGCGTGTGGTGGACGAGGAGGATGGCGCACTCGCTGGCGCGCGCGAGCGTGCGCAGGCCGTCGAGGATGACGGCCATGTCGGCGGCGGAGTTTTCGTCGGCCCGATGCAGCCGGATCAAGGGATCGAGGATGAGCAGGCGCGGGCTGACCTGCGCGACCGTCGCGGCGAGCCGCTCGAGGCCGTCAGGCAAGCGGACGCCGGCTTCGACGATCACCTCGATGGGCAACGCCGGCAGGGTCTGATCGCGCGCCGCCGCCAGCGCGGCGAGGCGCTGGACGACGACGGCCGGCGGATCCTCCGCGGCGCAGAGCAGCACGGGGCCGGGCGTGGGGACGGCGAAGCGCCCAGCCGCGGCGGTCGCGGAGGCGACGGCGACGGCGAGCTCGAGGGCGAAGAAGCTCTTGCCGGTCTTCGGCGCCCCGCCGAGGATGCCGGCGGCGCCGACGAGGAACAGATCGGCGAGGAGCCAGCGGAGCGGGGCGGTGGGGTCGCCGACCTGGGCGGCGGGCAGCGTGCGATAGGGCGCGGCCGGCTCAGGCATGCTCATCGTCGAAGACGGCGGCCTGCACGTCGGCGGCGTCGACGTGCTTGCGGCTGGCGCGGGCCGCGGCGAGGAGCGCGCTGGTGGCGAGGTGATTGAGCCGGCGCATGACGCCGCGGCTGTGCTGGAAGAGCAGATCGCCGGCGCCGGGGCGAAAGAGCATGGCACGGGCACCGACGGCCCGCGGGCGGCGATCGAGGTACTCGGCACTCTCGCGATCGGTGAGCGGGGCAAGCGAAGTGCGCACGACGAGGCGCTGCCAGAGGGCCTCGAAGTCGGGCTGCTGGAGCCGCTCGCGGAGGACGGGCTGGCCGGCCAGGAGCAGCACGAACGGCGCGCGCCGATCGAAGTCGAGCTGGCTCAGCAGCCGGAGCTCTTCGAGTGAGGCGTCGGGGAGCCGGTGGGCTTCGTCGAGAATGAGCAGTTCCGTCTTCGCCGAGCCGTCGAGCTCGGCGAGCAACGCAGCGGCGGTCTGGGCGGTCGTGCGCCGCACAGGCGTGCCGTAGCGCACGGCGAGCTGGCCCACGAGGCCGAAGGGGCCGCACGAGCTGAGCGCGGTGGCGATCACGCGGAGGTCGCTCGCCGGCAAGCTCGCGCAGAGCGTATTGAGCACGATCGATTTCCCCGTGCCCGGCGGCGCCACGAGCAAGGCGGGCCCGCGCGTGTCGACGGCGAAGCGCAGCCGCTCCAGGGCTTCCGCGAAGCTCGCGTGGTGGAGCAGGCCCTCGGGCGGCACGGCGCGCTCGAACGGAAGCGCGCTGAGGCCGAAGTGGTGCAGGAGCTTGTCGACGGTCGTCATCAGGGCGAGTCCTTTCGGTGGAGCGCCTGCTGGGCGCTCAGGTGGAAGATCTTCAGGTAGTGGGTGTAGACGGCGACGTGCAGGCCGCGCCCGCGCACGCGCAGGGCATGCTCGAGGGCCAGGCGCGTGGTGGCGTCAGCGAACGGACCGACGGTGTCGTACGCGACGGTGAGCTCGTCGCGCTCGTAGGGCGCCAGCGCCTTGCCGAGGTACTCGGCGACGAGCGCGAGAAAGGCCGGGCGCGTGAACGTCGGCGCCGGCGTCCAGTCGGCGAACGTCAGGCGCCGGGCTTCGGCGACGACGCGGCGATCGTACTCGGCGCGCAACGCGCCGAGGTAGTCGAACGCCGGCGGGGTGACGGTCGGGCGCTCGGGCCGCGGCTGGGGCGGCTCGTTGGGGCGCTGCGGGAGCGCGCGCTGCATGCGCTGACCGTCGCGGTAGATCAAGACATCCGCGAGATCGTGCGGATCGTAATGCACCTGGACCCAGCGACCGCGCAGATGCGGTTCGACGACGAAGGCGACCCCGTCGACCTCGACGGTCACGGTCTTCGGATGCACCTTGCGGCGAACGCGCACGCGGAAGGTCTCGGCGACGAGGACGGGATCGGGATAGCGCGGGGTGAAGTCGGGCTGGGCGAAGCGATCGAGCGGGGTCTGGCCGGTGGCCTCGTGGACCGTGAGGTGATAGCGCTGCTCGAGCCACCCCTCGAAGCGGAGTTGGATCTCCCGATGGTCGTCGAGGCGCAGGGCGCGAATCTCGGGCTCGAACTGCTCGACGACCGTGCGATTCCAGCGCTCGATAGCGCCGCGGCCCTCGCTCGTGTACGGCGTGCTGTGCCGGAGCTTGATGCCGAGGTGGGCGCACGCGAAGGCGAACTGGTCGGCCCGGTAGGCGGCGCCATTGTCGACGTAGACGGCCTCGGGCAGCCCGCGCTTGAGGATCGCCTGTTTGAGGCAGGCTTCGAGCGTCGCGATCTGTTCGGTCGCGTACCACTCGGCGTGGGGGACGAGCTTGGAGAAGTGATCGATGACCGCGCAGAGGTGGAGCGTGCGATACCGCTCACGCGCGGGATCCCAGAGCAGCGGCGCTTCGTGATAGTCACCGACCCAGAACTGATTGGGGCGTTCGAAGAGCAGCCGGATGTAGCGCTTGTCGCCGAGCGTGCGGAGGCGCCGGCGGGTGACGCCGGCGTGGGCCAGATGGCGATCGAGGGTGGCGCGGCGGAGCTGGCCGCGCACGACGCGGCCGGCCGTGGCGAGGATGTCGATCAGGGTCGCGGTCGAGCGCGACGGCACCTCGCGCCGCAAGGCGATCGCGGCCTCGAGGCCCTCGCGCGAGAGCGCGCGGAGTGTGCCGCGATCGTGGCGTCGCTTCGGGAGGAGCCCGTCGAGGCCGTGGCGGCGGTAGGCGCTCCACCAGCTCCAGAGGGTGCGCGTGCTGAAGCGGCGCTCGCGGCCGTCGGGCGTGCGGTAGCTGCGCGTCGCCAGCTCGACGATCCGCGCCGAGCGCTCGCCGCGGGGCAGCGCCTCGATGTCGAGCTCGCCGATGATGGCGTGGCGGAAGAGCGCCTGCTGCTGGTGCCGGGCGTCAGGATCGTCACGGTCGTCGTGCATGTCGCCCGTGTACAGCGGGCGCGGGCCGGCGGGAAATCTTCAACGGCGGGGAGGGCTCCTGCGCGTCAGGAGCGCGAGCCGCCGGAACGCGAGGAACTCGGCGAGGAGCCACCAGCGGAGCGGACTGGGATCAGCCGGCGGCTCCGGCTGCGCGCGGTGCAGGACGGCGAGAGCCACGAGGACCTGCGCGGCCTCGAGGACGGTCCGCGCTCGCTCGGTCGAACGGGCGCGGGCGCCGGCGGGCACCTCGCGCGGGAGTAGCCTGGGCTCGGC
>MGCE01000185.1:0-3332 GCA_001790315.1 Candidatus Rokubacteria bacterium RIFCSPLOWO2_02_FULL_72_37
CGACCGGCGGCTGGCGCGCGAGCTCTCGATGTTCTTCACGGGCAAGCTCTACAGCCGCGAGGTGATCTCGCAGAAGCAGCGCGAGCTGTGCGCCGTCGCCTCGCTCACCGCGCTGCACCGGCCGAGCGAGCTGCACGCCCACATTCACGCCGCGCTCAACGTCGGCGCGACGCGGCAGGAGATCGCCGAGGTCATCTTTCAGCAGGTGACGTATGGCGGCATGCCGGTCGTCCAGACGGCGCTCGAGGTCTACGGGCGCGTGCTCGCCGAGCGCGGCGAGCCGTTTCCGGCGGAGGACGGCTCGGCGTGACCGAGCGCGCCCTGGACGCGGCCGTCGACGCAGCGCGCGCGGCGGGCGCGATCGCGCTCGGCTACTATCGCGGGCGCTTCGACGTGAGCCTGAAGGCCGACGCGACGCCCGTCACCCAGGCGGACCGCGAGGCCGAGCAGGCGATCGTCGAGATCCTGTCCCGCGCCTTCCCGGGCTTCGGCGTCCTCGGCGAGGAGTTCGGGAGCCGGGGGAGCGGGGACGTCCGGTGGATCATCGACCCGATCGACGGCACGAAGAACTTCGTTCGCGGGATCCCGATCTGGGCGACGCTGATCGCGCTCGAGGAGCGCGGCGAGGTCACGGTCGGCGTCGTCCACAACCCGGTGACCGGCGACCTCTACACGGCGCGCCGGGGCGCGGGCGCGTTCCTCAACGGCACCCGGCTCTCCGTCTCCGGCGTCGCCGGGCTGGACGAGGCCTTCCTCGTCCACGCCGGCCTCACGATCCTGCGCGAAGCCGGCTGCTGGGACGGCTTCGTGCGCCTCGTCGACGCGACCGCCCGCCAGCGCGGCTTCGGCGACTACTGGGGCTATGGCCTGCTGGCCGAGGGGCGGGTCGACATCTACATGGAGGCGGACCTGAAGCCCTGGGACCTCGCCGCGTGCAAGCTTCTCGTCGAGGAAGCGGGCGGCCGCTTCACCGATCTCGACGGCCGGGCGACGATCTACTCCGGCACGGCGCTGGCGACGAACGGCCGCCTGCACGACGCCGTGCTCGCGCTGCTCAGACGCTGACCCTCGCCGTCCACCCCGGCGCCCTCGGCGACGTGCTGCTCGCCGTCCCGGCGCTGCGCGCGCTCCGTGCGGCGTCCCCGGGCGGGTCGCTGGCCCTCGCGGCCCAGCCCCGCATCGCCCGGCTCCTCCGCGCCCTCGGCGTGGTCGACGAGGCGCTCGCGTTCGACGCGCTCGGTCTGCACGCGCTGTTCGTCGACGCCCCGCGCGCGGCCCGGTTGCCAGCCATCGAGCAGGCGACGCGGGTCGTCTGCTGGTTCGGCGCCGGCGCGCCGGGCTTCGTCGAGCGGCTCCGCGCGCTGGCGCCGGGGGCGGTCGTGGCGTCGCCCGTCGGGGAGGATCGACCGGTGTGGGAGCACCTGCTCGCCACCGTCGGCGCCGCGCCGGAGGCCCGGTGGCGCGCGCCGCTCGGGATCCCGGACGAGCTCCTCGAGCGCGGCCGGCGCGAGCTCGTCGCGGCCGGCTGGGACGGCGTCCTGCCGCTGCTCCTCGTGCATCCCGGGGCGGGCGGGGTCGACAAGCGCTGGCCGACGGAGGGGTTCGCCCGCGTGCTCGAGCGAGTGGCGCCGCGGATCGGGCTCGCGGTCCACTGTGGGCCTGCCGACGCCGGCCCCGTCGGCGAGCTGATGTCCCGCCATCGCGGCCCGCTGCTCCGGCTCGAGGCGCCCGAGCTCGGCGCGCTCGCCGGCGTGCTGGGTCTCGCGGCGGGCTATCTCGGCAACGACTCGGGCGTGAGCCACCTGGCCGCGGCGCTCGGCGCGCGCGCGCTGATCCTGTTCACCGGCGGGAAGCTCGGCTGGGTGCCGTGGGCGGCGGGGGTGCGGACGGTCGTGGTCTCGACACGCGTGCTCGACGAGGGCGACATCGGCCGGGTGGCCGCGGCGATCGAGCACGTGCTCCGGGCGGCGTGCCGCTAGAAGAAATCGAAGGCGACGACCTCGGGCACGCCGTCGTCGAGCACCGGCTCGGTATCCACCGCTTCCGCCTCCGCCTCGCGCAGCAAGTCGCTCTGCCGCTCGTTGAGCTCGCCCACCTCGCCCGCGACCATCGTGTACCAGAGGTCCATCTGCATCGTCGCCTCCAGGGGCGCCCTTCCTGGCCGCCATCAGGTCCGGTTCACCCCGATGACGAGGCACAAGGAATGCCAGGCTCAAACGTAAGTAAAATTAATGATATACAGCAATTTTTCTCGACTCGATCTCGGGCACAGTGCCCGATATCCGGAAACCTGCCCTACACCGCCTCCCGCATGGCGCCCCAGTCCGGCTCGGCGGCGACGGCGAAGCCGGGGCAGGCGAGCGAGCCGAGCGCCAGCCGGCCGCCGGCGATCCTGAGGCGCACGGCCCCGTGCGACTCGACGTAGAGATCGGGATGGGCGCGGAGGAACGCGCGCTGCTCGCCGGCGGGCCGCGCGGCCATGCCGTTCACGTAGTGGTGACCGTTCCGCTCCACGTGCGCGAGGCCGAGCAGCGAGACGAGGGCGAGGTCCTGCTGCACGCTCACGCCGGCCTGGGTCGTCAGGTCCTCGCCCGACATGAAGTAGCGGGGCACGCCGGCCTCGCGGTTCCAGATCGCGCAGCGGGCGAGGTTCAGCAGCGACTTGTAGAGGCCCTTGCAGGTCTTGCTCGAGACGCCGGTGTAGCCGCGTGCGCGGGCGCGCGGGAAGGCGTCGAGGTCGCCGTCGGACTCGTCGATGATCACCGGACGCCTCGCCGCGAGGGGCCCGACGTCACGCTCGAGCGCGGCCCGGCGCGCGATCGGCTGCTCGACGAAGAGGATCGAGGCGACGAGTCGCCCGAGACCCGCGGCGGCTTCGAGCGCGCGCCACAGCGCGAGGACCTCGTCCACGTCCGCGTATTGCTCGTTGCCGTCGAGCGTCACGCGGTAGGGCGCGGCGCTCCGGTCGAGGACCGCCGCGATGGCGCCGAGGCGCGCGAGGTCCGCGCGGACGTCGCCCGCGACCTTGAGCTTGAAGTAGACGTGGCCGTAGGCGTCGACGACCTCCTCCAGGGTCTGGGGCAGGCCGTCGTCGACACGCTCGCCGGGATGCAGGTCGCGCGCGGTGATCGGATCGACCAGGCCCACGGTGTGGCGCGCGTGGAGGCTCACCTCGGGGTGGAGCCCGTGGAGGAAGGCGTCGATGTCGAAGCCCGCGAGCTCGGGCAGGAGGCCCGCAGGGGCGATCCCGGGAAGGTTCGTCCGGACGGCGTCCCAGAACGAGACGCCGTGGAGGCGGCAGAGCGCGTCGAGGACGGCACGGTCGAGGAGGG
>MGCE01000185.1:3357-18158 GCA_001790315.1 Candidatus Rokubacteria bacterium RIFCSPLOWO2_02_FULL_72_37
CGTCCGCCGTGTAGGCGTCGGCGGCGAGCGCGAGGGAGGTCCGGAGCTGCGCGTAGTTGTCCTCGTTCGTGAGCGCCGGATCCTTGTCGAACCACTTCGGCGCGAGCATCTCGGCGGCCGCGCCCCACGCCTCCCCGCCTCCCTCGAGCGCCACGCGGGCGCGCACGTGGACCTCGGGCGCGCCGGTCAGCGTGACGGCGCCGAAGCGGAACGGCATCCGGAGCCGGACATCGTGCTCGTAGCGCCGGACCTCGAGGACGCGCAGGCGCGGCGCGCCGGACGTCAACGCTCGGGCTTCTTCCAGATGCCGCGGTCGTGCATGAGCTTGATCTGCCGCTTGATGACCTTCTCGCGGTACTCGGCGTGCTTCATCGGCGCGCGCTTGAGGTAGAGGTTCTTCGGGTAGATCGGCTGCTCGTAGAGGATCTGGTAGAGCTCGGTGCGCAGGTCCTTCATGAAGTTGTCCCACTGGGCGCGCGCCCGATGGTCACGGAGCGCCTCGATGTCGATCGGTCCGGCCACGTAGGTCGAGCCCGCGCCGTAGTCCTGGCGGCCGACGATCTGGCCGCGGTAGTTGATGACGAAGCTGCGCCCGCCGAACGTGTCGATCGGCGTCGTCTCCTCGGGGAAGAGGTAGTACGTGCCCATGTTGGGCGCGAGCACGTACATGGTGTTGTCGAGGGCGCGGGCCCGGCTCTGGATCTCGAAGAACTCGTTGCCCGTCGCCGGATGCGGATAGCTCGCGCGGTAGACGAGCTCGGCGCCGTTCAGCGCGAGCGCCCGCGCGTTCTCCGGGTAGGAGCCCTCGTTGGCCATCATGATCCCGAGGCGGCCGATCTCGGTGTCCACCACGGGCCAGAACGCCTGGAGCGTGCGCCCGTACTTCTCCACCCACCAGTCGTACACGTCGTGCGGGCAGACGGAATGCTCGACGGGGAAGAGTGGCGAGACCTTGTAGTGGGTGAGGATCAGCTTGCCCCGCGGGTTCAGGATGAAGCCGACGTTGAAGAAGCGGTCCTTCCAGTCGGGATGACGCGCCTTCGCCTGCGCCATGACGAAGGCGTTGTACTCCTTCGCGATCTTTCCGAGGAAGTCCGTCTCCTCTCCCGGGATGTCGATTGCCCCCTCGCGGGCGAAGGTCGCGTGGTCGAGGTCGAGCACCTCGTCGTTGAAGCCCTGGAGCGCACCCTCGGGGAACGCGATGAGGCGCACCGGCAGGTCGAGGCTCGAGAGCCACGCCGCCGCCTTCACCAGGTGCGAGAGGTGCTCGAGGTTCAGCGCGATGTCCTTGCGCTTGCGGATGCCGCGCACGGTGGGGACGAGGCCGACGGCGGTGTAGGGCTTGATCATGCGCTCGTTCCTCCCTGCTGGCGCTCCACTTCTTCCATGATCATCGTGTTGAGCTCGTCGATCAGCGCGGTGCGCGCCTCGCGCACGTCGTTCCTGATCAGCGCGCGCACGCGTGACGGGCGCGCCGAGAGCATCACGAGGACGGTGCCGACGGCGACGGCCTCCTCGATCGAGTGTGTCACGAACAGGATCGTCCGCCCCGTCTCCTCCCAGATCCGGCGCACCTCGTTCTGCATGATCCGGCGGTTCTGCGCGTCGAGGGCGCCGAACGGCTCGTCCATGAGGAGGACGTCGGGCTCGATGGCGAGGGCGCGCGCGATGGCCGCGCGCTGGCGCATGCCGCCGCTCACGCGGCCGGGATGGTAGGCCTCGAAGCCCCCGAGACCGGCGAGCCGCAGGTAGCGGCGGGCGACGGCGTGACGGTCCGGCGCCGCGAGGCCGAGCGGCCGGAGGACGAGGGCGACGTTCTGCTCGAGCGTCATCCACGGGAGCAGCCGGTCCTCCTGGAACACGACGCCGACCCGGCGCGAGTGGGCGTCGCCGGCGACGACGGGTTGCTCGTCGAGCAGGACGGCGCCGCGCGTCGCCGGCTCGAGCCCGCCGACGATGCGGAGCAGCGTGGTCTTGCCGCATCCGTTCGGGCCCAGCAGGCACACGAAGTCGCCCGCCTCGGCGTGGAAGGAGACGCTGTCGATGACCGGGATCAGGTAGTCCTTACCGACGCCCGAGACGACCAGCTTCATGGTTGTAGCGGGGGCCGCGAGGCCGGCTCGGACCGTGGGTGGCCCGAGCCAGATGCGCGTGGCGTCATCGCCACCTCGCGAGGCGGCGCGAGACGGCGTCGAAGACGAGCTTGTCGACGAGCATCATCACGACGATCATCACGAGCGCCCACACGAAGACCATCTGCGTCGCGAGGATCTCGCGGCTGTAGTTCATGATGTAGCCGATGCCCGAGGTCACGCCGAAGATCTCGGCGACGACGGACACCTTGAGCGCGAGCCCGAACCCGACCTTCATGCCCGCCACGAGGTAGGGGACCGTCGAGGGCACGACGATCGCCACGAACTTCTGGCCGCCCGTGAGGCGATAGACGTCGCCCATCTCCAGCAGGCGCCGGTCGACGTTCTCGACGCCCTCGACGACGTTCGAGGCGACGACGGGGAGCGTGATCATGAACGTGGTGAAGATCGGCGCCCAGTTCGAGAGGCCGAACCAGATGATCGAGATCACGATCCACACGAAGACGGACGTGGAGTTCAGGACGGCGAGGGTGTCGTGGACGACGCCACGCGCGAGGCGCGAGAGGAAGCCGGTCAGTCCCATGAACAGCGCCACGGCCAGCGCGGCACCGAAGCCCACGAGGATGCGGTAGAGCGAGGCGCCCGTGTGCGTCCACACCTCGCCGGACCGGACGATCTCGACGAGCCCGGCGACGACCGAGAGGGGCGAGGGCAGCACGTAGGCTCCGTACCGCCAGGAGAGCAGCGCCCAGGCGCCGAGCACGACGAGGAGCGCCGCGAGGGTGGGGAGGTGGAGGCGGTCCGCCCAGTCCCGCTCTCGCCTCACGCGCGGTGGAAGAACTCTCTGCGGATCCGGTCCGGGTCGTCCCAGAGCGGGGACTTGAGGAACCCGAATTCCTTGTTGATCTTGAGCTGGACGATCAGGGTGTCCACCTGCTCGTCGGGCAGCCCGTGGAGCATGCGCACGGTCTCCTTGTACGCGACCTGGATGACGTCGCGCGGGAGTTTCGTCACCTCGCCCACGATCTCCATGGCGCGCTCGCGCTTGTTGTACCAGACGTCCACGGCGTCCTTCTGGGCCTCGTTGAGGTCGTGCGCGATCGCGGGGTGGCGGTCGAGGAACTCCTTGTGGACGAGGTAGCACACGTGGACGGGGAAGCCGCTCGCCCGGCCCGTCGCCTTGCGCCAGAGGTCGATCTGCTTGGCCAGGTACACGCCCTGGCCCCGGAAGACGACCGAGTCGGTGATCGGCTGCCAGGCGATGATCGCGTCCACCTCGCCCTTGCCCAGGAGCGTCACCATGTCGGGCGGCGAGGTGGCGGTGACGATCTGCGTGTCCTTCTGGAGATCGAAGCCGTAACCCTTGAGGGTCAGCGCCCGGACGTCGAAGAACGTCGAGGTGCCGACGATCGCGGCGATCTTCCGGCCCTTGAGGTCCTCCACCCGCGCGATACCGGCGCCCTTGCGCGCGACGATGGCGCCGAGGACCGCGGTCGCCACGCCCGTCACCTTGAGCGGCACGCCGTCCTCGAAGGCCTTGGCGGCGAGGGCGAAGCTCATGTCGATCACATCCACGTTCTTCGAGGCGAGCTGGTTCAGCAGCGGCGCCGGGGAGCCGGGGACGATCGAGTACTCGGCCTGCCAGCCCCGCTTGCCGAGCAGGTCCTCCTTGTGGATGATCTCGGTGGCCGCCCAGCCGAGCTGCAGATACGCGAGCTTCACCTTGCCCTTGCCCTGCGCGGAGAGGGCTGCCGGGCCGCCCACCACCGCGGCGGCGGCCGCCGCGGCGCCGCCCTTCAGGAACTCACGCCGTCCGACGCTCATACCGTGCTCCTTCCTAGGCTCGCACCTGAGGCAGCTGCCGGAGAGCCTCCGCGACCTTCTCCGCCGGGTACTCGTAGTCCTGGAGCTTCCCCGCGAGGAAGGCCTCGTAGGCCGAGAGGTCCAGGAACCCGTGCCCGCACAGGTTGAAGACGATCGTCTTCCGCTTGCCCTCCTTTTTCGCGCGCAGGGCCTCGTCGATCGCGCCACGGACCGCGTGCGCCGCCTCGGGCGCGGGCAGGATGCCCTCGGCCCGGGCGAACTGGATCGCCGCCTCGAAGGTGGCGATCTGGTGGACGGCCACGGCCTCGATGACCTTCTCGTCCCAGAGCTTAGAGATCAGCGGCGCCATGCCGTGGTAGCGCAGGCCGCCCGCGTGGAGCGAGGGCGGGATGAAGCCGTGGCCGAGCGTGTGCATCTTCACCAGCGGTGTGAGCCCGACCGTGTCGCCGAAGTCGTAGACGTACTTGCCCTTCGTGAGGCTCGGGCACGCGGCGGGCTCCACGGCCACCACGCGGAGCTTCTTCTTCTTGCCCGCGAGCTTGTCGGCGACGAAGGGGAAGGTGAAGCCGGCGAAGTTCGAGCCGCCGCCGATGCAGCCGACCAGCACGTCGGCCTCGTCGTCGGCCTTCTCGAGCTGCTTCTTCACCTCGAGCCCGACCACCGTCTGGTGCATCAGCACGTGATTCAGCACGCTGCCGAGCGCGTACTTCGTGTCGTCGCGCGTGGCGGCGTCCTCGACGGCCTCGCTGATCGCGATGCCGAGGCTGCCGGGGGAGTTCGGGTCCCCCTCGAGGACCTTCTTGCCCGCCTGCGTGTCCGGGCTCGGGCTCGCGACGACCTGGGCGCCAAAGGTCTCCATCAGCACGCGGCGGTAGGGCTTCTGCTGGTAGGACACCTTGACCATGTAGACCTTGCACTGGAGCCCGAACATGTTGCTGGCGATCGCGAGCGCCGAGCCCCACTGGCCGGCGCCGGTCTCGGTCGCCAGGCGGGTCACGCCTTCCTTCTTGTTGTAGTACGCCTGCGCGACGGCGGTGTTGGGCTTGTGGCTGCCCGCCGGGCTCACGCCCTCGTACTTGTAGTAGATGCGCGCCGGGGTCTGGAGCGCCTTCTCCAGCCGTCGCGCGCGGTAGAGCGGCGTCGGGCGCCACAGGCGGTAGATGTCGCGGACCGCGTCGGGGATCTCGATCCAGCGCTCCTGGCTGACCTCCTGCTTGATCAACTCCATGGGGAACAGAGGCGCCAAATCCTGAGGACCGATCGGCTGGCCGGTGGCCGGGTGCAGCGGGGGCGGCAGCGGGGTCTTGAAGTCGGCCTGGATGTTGTACCACTTGGTCGGGATGTCCTTCTCGTCGAGCACGAACTTGGTGCGCTGGGTGTCAGAGGACTTCGCCATGCCGGCCTCCTTCGGAGTCACTGCGGCGGGCCCCGGGGTGAGAAGTGCGCTCACTCTACGAAAGAGCGGGCGTGGCTGTCAACACGGGCTCTGCTAGACTAGCCGCGGGAGGAGGACGCCATGCCGCCGACGCTACGCCTGCCGCGCACGGACGGAACGCTCGTGCCCTACACCCTCACCGGCCGCGCGCCCGTGGCGCCCGGCTCGGGTCCGATCCGGAGCCGCATCGGCATGGCGGCCGTTCACGTCGTCGCCGATCCGCTGGCCGGCATCAACCCCACGCTCGAGACCCGCCTCGACTGGGAGGCGACGCTCGCCTTCCGGCGCTACGTGTGGTCGCTGGGGCTCGCGGTGGCGGAGGTGATGGACACGTCGCAGCGCGGGATGGGATTCGACTGGGCGACCGCGAAGGAGCTCATCCGGCGGTCGGTCGCCGAGGCGCGGGCCGTTCCCGGGGCGGTGCTCGGGAGCGGCGCGGGCACGGATCAGCTCGAGCCCTCGCCGCGCGTGACGATCTCCGACGTCGAGGCGGCGTACGAGGAGCAGTGCGCCTGGATCGAGGGCGCCGGCGGGCGCATCATCCTGATGGCGAGCCGCGCGCTCGCCGCCTGCGCGAAGGGCCCGGACGATTACGTCAAAGTCTACGGCCGCATCCTGTCCCAGGTGCGGGAGCCCGTCATCATCCACTGGCTCGGCGACATGTTCGATCCCGCGCTCGCCGGGTACTGGGGTTCGCGCGACCTGGACCGGGCGACCGAGACGCTGGTGGCGATCGTGCGTGACCACGCGGCGAAGATCGACGGCGTGAAGATCTCGCTGCTCGACCAGCGGCGCGAGATCGCCATGCGGCGCCGCTTCCCCGCGGGCGTGCGGATGTACAGCGGCGACGACTTCGACTATCCGACGACGATCGGCGGGGACGCGCACGGCCACTCGGACGCCCTCCTCGGGATCTTCGACGTGATCGCGCCGGCCGCCGCGGCGGCGCTCCGCGCGCTGGACGCGGGCGACCGCGACCGGTTCCACGCGATCCTCGCCCCGACGCTCCCGCTCTCGCGCCACGTCTTCGGCGCGCCGACGCGCTTCTACAAGACCGGCGTCGTCTTCGCCGCGTACCTCAACGGGCACCAGTCCCACTTCCGGATGGTCGGCGGCCTGGAGAGCGCCCGCTCGGTGGTGCACCTCGCCGAGCAGTTCCGTCTCATGGACGCGGCCGGGCTCCTCGCCGACCCGGAGCGGGCGGCCGAGCGCATGCGGCGGGTCCTCGCCGTGGCGGGAGTCGAGTAACCGGAGGCGGCCATGTTCAGGGCGGACCTGCGCGCGATTCGGTTCACGCTCTACGACCACCTGCAGGTCCAGCAGCTCTTCGATCTCGACGCGTACGCGCACCTCTCGCGCGAGGAGTGCGACGCGGTCATCGACCAGTGCCTGCGCTTCGTCACCGAGGTCACGGGGCCGCTGAACGCGCCCGGCGACCGGGCGGGCTGCCGCATCGAGAACGGCCGGGTCGTCACGCCCGCCGGGTTCCGGGAGGCGTGGAGGAAGCTGTTCGAGTTCGGATTCATGTCGTTCACGATGCCCGTGAAGGCGGGCGGCTTCGGCGGGCCGCGCGCGATCGGCGTCGTGCTCTCGGAGCTGCAGAGCGGCGCGAACACCGCGTTCAACATGTATCCCGGCCTCACGCACGGCGCGGCCGACCTGCTCGAGGCGTTCGGGTCGCCGCAGGACCACGCGCGCTTCCTCACCCCGATGATCGAGGGGCGCTTCGCCGGCACCATGTGCCTCACCGAGCCGCACGCCGGCTCCGACGTCGGCGCGACGAAGACGCGCGCCCGTCACCTCGGGGGCGACGTGTACGCGATCAGCGGCACGAAGTGCTTCATCTCCTCGGGCGACCACGACCTCACCGAGAACATCGTCCACCTCGTCCTCGCCCGGATCGAGGGCGCCCCCGCGGGCACCAAAGGGCTCTCGCTCTTCATCGTGCCGAAGATCTGGGTCGAGGAGGACGGGCGCCCCGGCGAGCCCAACGACGTCGCGACCGCGTCGATCGAGCACAAGCTCGGCATCCGCGCCTCGGCCACGGCGGTGCTCGCCTTCGGCGAGAACGGCCGCTGCCGCGGGATCCTCGTCGGCGGCCGGCCCCACGAGGGCATGCGCCAGATGTTTCGCATGATGAACGTCGCGCGGATCGCCGTGGGCGTGCAGGGCATCGCCGTCGCCTCGACGGCCTACCTCAACGCGCTCGCGTACGCCCGGGAACGGCTGCAGGGCTCGTCGGTCCGGCACTTCAAGGACCCGGACGCGCCGCGGGTGCCGATCATCGAGCACGCGGACGTCCGTCGCATGCTGCTCGAGATGAAGGCGAAGGTCGAGGGCATGCGCACGCTCGCCGTCAAGCTCGCGCTGCACGCCGATCTCGCCCAGGCGCTCGCGGCCACCGACGAGGGCCGCGCCGCGTATCACGAGGGCCAGGTCGATCTCCTGACACCGATCGTGAAGGCGTACTGCTCGGACCAGGCCTTCCGCGTCGCCGAGCTGGCGATCCAGGTGTACGGGGGCGCCGGGTACGTCGAGGACCACCCGGTCGAGCAGTACCTGCGTGATGCCAAGATCTTCTCGATCTACGAAGGGACCAACCACATCCAGGCGCTGGACCTGGTCTCGCGCAAGCTCCAGTCGCGCGGCGGCGAGAACCTCGCCGCGTTCCTGCGGCAGCTCGGCGAGTTCGTCGAGCGCCACCGCGTGCACCCGGCGCTCGGCGTCGAGGTCGCCGCGCTCGGCGAGGCGGCCGGGGCGCTCCAGCGTGCCGGCGGTGCGCTGCTCGAGTTCTTCACGGAGGGCCGGGTGGACGAGGTGACGCTCATCGCCAACCCGTTCCTCGAGATCATGGCCGAGGTGACGATCGCCCACCTCCTGCTCGACGCGGCGCTGGTCGCCGAGAGCCGGCGCGCCGAGGCGGACGAGGACTTCTCCCGGGGCAAGGTGCTGGCGGCGAAGTTCTACGCGAACTTCGTGCTGCCCGGCGTGCACGCGAAGCTGGCCGCGATCGTTGGGGGCGATCGGAGCGCGCTCGACATCCCCGACGGCGGGTTCTCGACGGTCCGCTGACGCGGCGGCGCGCTCAGGCCCGCGCGATGTCGCCGACCACCCGCACGCGGACGCGCAGCGAGTTCCCCGGCAGGTAGGCGATCGGCAGGTCCTCGACCTCGACCACGCCGAGCGTCGCCGGATCGGCGCCCGCGCGAGCCGCCTGCTCTTCCGCGAGCCGTCGCGCACGGGCGATCGCCTCCTCGCGCCCGAGCCCCTGGAAGACCTGGTCCACCTCGCCGCTGACCTGAGCGATCGCGGCGCCCACGGCGTTCGCGACGGCCTGGTGCGGCACGTGGAGGACCTCGGAGACGCCGGGCAGGCGCTCGGGCACGAGGAAGCAGCCACCGCCGACCGCGATCAGCGGCTCGTCGCGCGCGTCGGTCTTCATCCGGTCCACGCCGTCCTCGAGCATCGCGCGCATCCGTGCGAGGGCCTCCGTGACGAGCGAGGCCGGCAGGCCGGCCACGCGGCTCCGGTCACCAAGATCGAGGAGCCCGGCAGCCACGGCGACGTCGGTCGCGGTGAGGTCCGGGCCCCCGAACACGCGGGCACGCTCGAGCAGGCGGTAGCCGACGCTCTGCGGGCCGACGCTCAGCGGCTCGTCCCGGACGAGGCTGCCGCCGCCGAGGCCGAGCGACAGCAGATCGGGCATGCGAAACAGCGTCCGGACCCCGCCCACCTCGACGACGCTGTTGGCCTCACGGGGGAAGCCGTGGCGGAGGCTGCCGACGTCGGTCGTCGTTCCCCCGACGTCGACCACCAGGGCGTCGCGGCGCCCGGAGAGGAACGCGGCCCCGCGCATGCTGTTCGTCGGCCCCGACGCGAAGCTGTAGACCGGGAAGCGCTCGGCCGCCTCGGCGAGCGTCACGGTGCCGTCGTTCTGCGTCAGGTAGAGGGGTGCCACGACGCCGCTCGCGCGGAGCGCGTCGGCGAACGCCCGCGTGGTCTTGCCGGCCAGATGGACGAGGGCGGCGTTGAGCAGCGTGGCGTTCTCGCGCTCGAGGAGGCCGAGACGGCCGAGCTGGTGCGAGAGCGTGATCGCGACGCCGGGACACTCGTCGCGCAGGATCTCCGCCGCCTGCTCCTCGCAGGAAGGGTTGAGCGGGGAGAAGACCGCGGCGACGCCCACCGAGGTGTACCCGGCCGCGCGGATGCGCCGGGCGGCGGCGCGCACGCCCGCCGTGTCCAGGGGCACCAGGGGGCGGCCGTCGTACTCGTGGCCGCCCTCCAGCATGAAGACCTCCCCGCGGACGATCGCGCCGAGGTCGTCGGGCCAGTCGACGAACGGCTCGAGCGAGGCGCTGGCCGGCAGCCCGATCCGGATCGCCGCGACCGGCGTGAGATCGCGCCGCTGCACGACGGCGTTGGTGAAGTGCGTGGTGCCGATCATGACTGCTGTAACGGGGGCCGCGAGGCCGGCTCTGCTCGTGGGTGGCCTGCCTTCCACGCTCCCTCGAGCTTCTGCAACGGGGGCCGCGAGGCCGGCGCTCTCCGAGGTCATGAGCATCCGGAGGGCGCGGGCGACGCCCGTGGTGACGTCCGGCGTGGTCGGCGTCTTCACCGCGCGCACCACCCGGCGGTTCTCGAGCAGGACCGCGTCGGTATTGGTGCCGCCGACGTCGACGCCGATGCGGGTGGCTGGAGCGGGGGCCGCGCGGCCGCCGCCGGACGTGGGTGGCCTGCGTCTAGGCACCCGGGGCTCCGAAGACCGTGTGGAAGTCGAGATCGTAGCCGAACGCGCGCGGGCCCACGTGCTCGAGCCCCTTCGGCGTCAGGAGCACGGGCGGTGCGGGCAGCGCGACCACGCTGACGCGCTGGCCGTAGCGGAGCGTCTCGGTACCGATCGCCTCCCCCGAGACGGTATCCATCACGCAGATCAGGTCGGGCGTCGTCACGCGAGGCACCCCGTCGAGCCAGCCGACCGCGAACTCGTTCTGGAACGCGAGATCGAACGTGCGGCCACGGAACTCGTCGAGCCCGTCGACGGTCGCCGAGCCCCTGAGGAACCCCTCGGTGGTCCGGCGCGCCACGTCCCGGATCTTGCCGCGGAACAGGAGGAGGCCGCGTTCGACCTCCAGGACCGCCTCGATCGGGTCGCGATGGGCGCGCCGGGCGGCCTGCACGGTCTCGCCCAGGCGGATCGCCTTGCTCGTCGTGTGGAGGATGCCGCAGGCCTTGACCTCCTTGCCCGTGCGCGGCGCCTTGCAGGTCGCCGCGACGGAGCCGACCTCCACGCACGCCTTCCGCGAGAGGCGCTCCATCCACTTCCACGACGCCGCCCGGGCGACGATCACGGCGTTGTCGCGCACGTCGGCGAGGGTCAGCGGGTACATCTGGAGGTCGTGGATCGCGAAGCTCGTCATCTGCGCCTCGGGAAAGGCGCGCCCCATCGCGTCGGCGTCGACCACGGGCCGATCGAGCAGCGCGGCGGCCATGAAGGGTTGGAGCGCGTTGCCGCCACCGATCTCGACCGCCATGATGGCGCGGAAGCGGCGGCCGATGTACTCCTCCATCATCTCGACGGCGCGCGCGATCGTGCGGGGATCGGTCAGGCGTTCCTGTCCCACGAGCGGCGCGCCCATGTTCGAGACCACGGCGACCAGGTCGTCGTCGGCCAGGTCGAGCGGGTCGAGGAGCGAGACCCTGGCGCCGTGCCGGTAGAGCGTGCGCATGTTGAGGAGCGCCAGGTACGGGCTCCCGCCGCCGCCCGTTCCGAGGATCCACGCGCCGATCGCGAGGGATTCGATCTCCGCGGCGGAGACGGGACGGAGCGGGGCCATCGGCGCGTATGTTATCCTGCCGGCGTTCCGGCGCACCAGCAGATCCGCCGGGCTGGAGGTCGGCCATGACTATCACGCGACTGGGTGGGAGACTCCTCGTGACGACGCTGGCGGTGCTCGTCGCCACCGCGCCCGCCGTGGCGTTCGAGCGCGCGGGCGACAGGAAGATCCTCGTGTTCGCGGGGCGGCAGGAGGTGCCGACGATCGATCCGAGCGTCAAGTACGACTGGTCGATCCGCATGATGCAGCAGGCGCTCTACGACGGGCTCGTGAAGTACGTCGGGAATCCGCCGGAGATCGTCCCCTGGCTGGCGGAGCGCTGGGAGGTCTCGCCCGATGCCCGGACGTGGACCTTCCATCTCGTCAAGAACGCCCGCTTCCACAACGGCGATCCCGTCACGGCGGAGGCCGTCCGCTTCTCGTTCGCGCGCACGCTCAAGCTCAACCAGGGCCCGGCGTGGATGCTCTCCGCGTTCCTGAAGGAGGACGGGATCAAGGTCCTCGGCGACTCCACGATCCAGTTCACGCTCACACGACCCTACGCGCCGTTCCTCTCGTTCCTGCCGTGGTGGTACGTCATGAATCCGAAGCAGGTCCTCGCGAACCAGCAGGGCGACGACCTCGGACAGAAGTGGCTCACGAGCAACGCGGCGGGCAGCGGGCCGTTCCGGATCAAGCGCTGGCAGCAGGGGGTCCTCTACGAGATCGAGGCGGTGGACGGCTACTGGAAGGGCTGGCCGTCGAAGGACCATGTCGGCGGCGTCATCCTGAAACTCGTCCGCGAGGCGGCCGCGCAGCGGGCGGCGCTCCTGCGGGGCGAGGCCGACATCGTCGAGGGGCTCAGCGCCGACGACTTCGACCAGGTCGCGAAGACGCCGGGCATCGTCGTGCCGAACTTCCCCGGCATGACCACCTTCGGCATCAAGATGAACACGCAGAAGGGGCCGACGAAGGACGTGAATTTCCGCAAGGCGATCGCGTACGCCTTCGACTACGGCGCGCTGGTCAAGATCTACAACGGCAACGCGGTGCTCCAGACGAGCCCGTTCCCGAACGCGACCCGGGGCCACGTCGCCGTGCCGGACTTCTACCGCCAGGACCTCGCGAAGGCGAAGGAGCTCCTCGCCAGATCGGCCCATCCGACCGGCGGCATCGAGCTCGAGTACGTCTACGTCCAGGGGCTCGAGGAGGAGCGCAAGATGGGCCTCGTCCTCATCGACAACCTGGCGAAGCTCGGCCTCAAGGTGAAGATGGTGCCGCTCACGTGGCCCAACATGGTCGCGCGCGGCGCGAAGGTCGAGACGGCCCCCGACATGATGGCGGTCTTCACGACGCCGGTGTCCACGGACCCCGATGCGGTCGCGTACCAGTACCATCGGGACTCGTGGGGCAAGTACTACGGCTCGCACTTCTACGCGAACGAGGAGGTCTGGGCGCTGATCGAGCGGGCGCGCACGCTCGCGCGGTGGGAGGATCGCGCGCCCCTCTACCTCGAGATCCAGCGGAGGATCGCGGCCGACGCGCCGGAGATCTTCGGGATGCTGGCGAACAGGCGGTGGGGCATGCGAGACCACGTCAAGGGGTTCGTCTTCAGCCCCGTGCGGTTCACGGGGGAGGTGGACCTCTACTCGCTCGCGATCACCGCCAAGTAACCTCGGGCGCCCCCTGAAGCAGTACGTCCTCAGGCGCCTGCTGTTCCTGGGCCTGATGCTGTTCGGGCTCCTGTGCATCACGTTCGCGATCGCGCGCGTCGTGCCGGGGGATCCGGCGCGGCTCGCGGCCGGGCCCGACGCCAACGAGGACATGGTCGAGACCCTCCGCGCCAAGTACGGCCTCGACCAGCCGGTGCCCGTGCAGTTCGTCCGCTACCTCCGCGGCGTCCTCGTCGGCGACCTGGGCCAGTCGCTGCGCAGCCGCAACGCCGTGGCCGACGACCTCCTGCGGTACTTCCCGAACACGTTCGAGCTGGTGACCCTCTCGCTCCTGCTGGCCGTGGCCCTCGGGATCCCGCTCGGCATGCTCTCGGCCGTGTACAAGGACACCTGGGTCGATCACACCGCGCGGATCGTCTCGGTCTCCGGCGTCGCGCTCCCGGCCTTCTGGCTCGGTCTCATGCTCCAGCTCGTGATCGCGCTCCACCTCGGGCTCCTGCCCCTCGGCGGGCGCCTGCCCCTCACGGCGAGCCCGCCGGAGCCCATCACGCACCTCCTCCTCGTCGACGCGCTCCTGCGCGGCCAGGGCGACACGTTCGTTGCGGCGCTCCGCCACGCGGTCCTGCCGGTGGTGACGCTCTGCTTCCCGGCGCTCACGTCGATCATGCGCGTGAACCGGGCCGAGATGATCGAGACGCTCAAGCAGGACTACATCCAGAGCGCCCGCGCCCAGGGCTTCTCCGGACTCAGGATCGTCACGCGGTACGCGCTGCGGAACGCCATGATCCCGACGCTGACGATGATCGGGCTACGCTACGGCTGGATGCTCGGCGGGACCGTCCTGGTGGAGACGGTCTTCGACTGGCCCGGCATCGGGCTCTACGCCGTGAACGCGGCGGTCTCGTCCGACTTCCAGCCGATCATGGGGGTCACGCTGCTGATCGGCGTCAACTTCATGCTCGCGAACCTCCTCGTCGACTTCGCATATGGCTGGCTCGACCCGCGGATCCGCCGGCCGGGGGGCGCGTGACGACGCGCGTCGGGCCGCCCGGCGCGCTCGCCGGATGGCTCGAGGAGCGCCGGAGCGCCCTGGGGGAGCTCAGGCGTCTCGCCAGGATCTTCGCGCGGAGCGCCTCGTCGCTGGTGGGGCTCGGCCTCGTGGCGGCGTTCCTCGTCGTCGCGGCGGCGGGGCCGTGGATCGTCCCGTATCCGGAGGACGCCCGCGGCGCCGTCCACCTCGAGCGGAAGCTCGAGCCGCCGAGCGCGGCGCACTGGTTCGGCACCGACGAAGTCGGCACCGATGTCTACACGCGCGTGATTCTCGGGGCGCGGGTCTCGCTCCAGATCGGGCTCATCATCACGCTCGTGGCGGCGCTCGTCGGGGTGCCGCTCGGCGTCGTCGCCGGGTACGCGGGAGGCGCGCTCGGCGAGGTCATCATGCGCGTGACGGACGTCTTCCTGTCGGTCCCTGCGCTGATGTTGGCCCTCGCGGTGGTCGGCGCGCTCGGGCCGGGGATCGTCAACGCGATGATCGCCCTGTCGCTCGTCTGGTGGCCCGGCTACGTGCGACTGGTCCAGGGCAAGGCGCTGGCGCTCAAGGGGGAGGCGTTCGTCGAGGCGGCGCGCGCGGTCGGGACCGGTCGATGCCGGATCGTCTTCGCCCACGTCCTGCCGAACTGCGTGTCACCGATCGTGGTGAAAGGCAGCATGGACATGGGCACCGCGATCCTCGCCGCCGCGGGACTCGGATTCATCGGCCTGGGGGCCCAACCGCCCTACCCGGAATGGGGAGCGATGATCAGCCACGGGCGCAACTACCTGCCGACCTGGTGGTGGTACTCGACGTTCCCCGGCGTCTTCATCTACCTGACCGTGCTCGGCTTCAACCTCCTCGGCGACGGTCTGCGCGACATCCTCGACCCGAAGAGCCGCGTTTGAGAACATGGGGGGCCTCGACGGGCCC
>MGCE01000185.1:18211-20688 GCA_001790315.1 Candidatus Rokubacteria bacterium RIFCSPLOWO2_02_FULL_72_37
GGGGCTCACTTCCCGCACAGCTCGGCGATGACTCGCGCGACGAGGAGGTTCGCCACGAGCGTGGGCGCGCCCGTCAGGGCCTGCAGCTCGTCCCGCGTCGTGCGGCGGAACCCGATGCAGTCCATCACCGCCAGCCCCACCCCGCCGGCCCGGAGCGCGTCGGCCGCGCGCCGGACCGCGGCGGGATCGTGCTCCTCGTAGGGCGAGAGGGGCACCACCAGGGGATCGAAGCCGTCGGCGCGCCAGCGCGCCTCGGTCTGGGGCACGTGGCGGACCGACGGCGTCAGGACGCCCAGACGGCCGGGCCACGTGAGGCCGCGCAGGAGCCCGAGGAGCACCGGTTGCGGCTGGACGAGCGGGCGCGCCGCCGCCAGGCGTGGGAACGCGCCGGTGCAGAGCAGGGCGGTGAGCGTCGCGCCACCGCGCTCCAGCTCCGCGATCCGCGCCTGGATCCGCGGCGTGACGTGGCGCTTGGCGACGAACGCCGAGCCGCCGTCGGCCAGGCGCGTGACGAGGATCTCGTCGCCGGGCCCCGGCGCGAGCCTGTCGATCTCGGCGCGCGCGAGCCCGTCGAGCGCGCCCGCCTCCCGGACCTCGACCGCCGGGCCGAGGATCTCGAGCATGTCCGGTACCACGTCCACCCGTGGCGCCTGGCCGATGGTGATCAGCCCGATGATCGGTCGTGGCTCGCGCATCGTCCCCCTCCTCCGGGACGTGATCCTACAGCACGTGCAGCAACGGCCGCGCGGTGAGCGTGTCGGCGCGCCAGGAGCCGGTCTCCGCGAACCAGGCCAGGGCCTGCGCGGCGTCGGGCGTCCGCATGAGGGCGAGCGTGCGGCCGTCGGCGAGGACCCCGCCGAAGTGGAGCCGTGCGGCCCCGCGCATCTCGACCAGCGCCAGCTGGGCCATGTCGGGCTCCGCCGTCGGCCCCTCCACGACCGTGACCGTTCGCGAGCCATCGAGCACGACGGGCGGGAGCTCCCACGGCTCGACGAACGCGGCGAAGCTCCGCGGCGTGTAGGCGGTCCAGACGCCCCCGGTCCAGTACGGATCCTCCTCGATCGCGTGCGCGACCTGGGACGGCTGCTGGAGCCGGTAGACGAGCTCGGCTGTCCGGCCGTCCGGCGCGGGTCCGCCGCCGATCAGGATGCCGGCCGCGCGCAGCCCCTGCACGCGCTCCAGGTGGGCGCGGCGGTGGCTCTCGCGGCGGGTGAGATAGTCGTCGGCGGCGGTCAGCGCGACATGGAAAACGATCACCCGCGTTCCTCCGTGCTAATGTGACTCGCGATGGAGCTCATCGAGCGCTTCCAGTCGAAGTATCCGTTTCCGCTCGACGATTTCCAGCTCGAGGCCGTCCGCGCGATCGCGGGCGGACAGTCCGTCATCGTGTCGGCGCCGACCGGTGCCGGCAAGACGCTCGTCGCCGAGTTCGCGATCCACGCCGCACTCGAGGCCGGCACCCGCATAGCGTACACGACTCCGCTCAAGGCGCTCTCGAACCAGAAGTTCTCCGACTTCAGCCGCGCGTTCGGCGCCGACGTGGTGGGCATCCTCACCGGCGACGTCAAGGTGAACCCGCAGGGGCGCGTCCTGGTGATGACGACCGAGATCCTCCGGAACGCGCTGTACGGCTCGGGCCTCGACGATCTGCGCTACGTCGTGCTGGACGAGTGCCACTACATGGGCGACGAGGGGCGGGGGACCGTCTGGGAGGAGATCATCGTCGCGGCGCCGCGGGACGTGCTGCTGGTCGGCCTCTCGGCGACGGTCGCCAACGTCAAGGAGATCGCCGACTGGGTGTCGATCGTCCATCGACCGGTCGTGCCCATCTATCATCCGCATCGTCCCGTTCCGCTCTCGTACGCCATCGCCGACATCTCCGGCGAGATCCACGAGCTCGATGCCGTGCGCGCCGGGCGCGCGCGCGTCGTGGGCGCCGAATCCCGTGGCCCGGACGATCGCGGGCGGTGGTACACGCGCCGGGTCGCCGACCCGGCGGTGCTGATCGAGGTGCTCGAGGCGCGCCGGTGGCTCCCGGCGCTCTACTTCATCTTCAGCCGTTCGGGCTGCGAGCGGGCCATGCAGGACGTCCTGACGAACGGCCGGAGCCTGCTCGCGCGCGCCCAGCAAGAGGAGGTGGACCGGGCGGTCGGCGCGCTGGTCGCCGAGAGCCCCGCCACGGCCGAGTCTCCGCTGAACCAGTCGGTGTTCGAGGCGCTGCGTCTCGGGGTCGGACTCCACCACGCCGGTGTCCTGCCGGGCGTCAAGCGCCTCATCGAGACGCTCTTCGAGCGCGGCCTCTGCCGCGTGGTGTTCGCCACCGAGACGATGTCGCTCGGCATCCACATGCCCGCGCGCAGCGTGGTGCTCCAGTCGCTCACGAAGCGGACGGACCGCGGCTTCCGGTCGCTCACGCACAACGAGCTGACGCAGATGGCCGGGCGCGCGGGGCGCCGTGGGATCGATGCGGAGGGCCG
>MGCE01000186.1 GCA_001790315.1 Candidatus Rokubacteria bacterium RIFCSPLOWO2_02_FULL_72_37
GACTCGACGCCGCCGCCGATCATCACGTCGGCGCCGTCGTTGATGATGTAGTTCGCGGCGATCGCGATCGCCTGCAGACCCGACGAGCAGAAGCGGTTCACCGTGAGGCCGCCGACGCTCGCGGGCAGGCCCGCGCGGAGCGCGGCGACGCGCGCGATGTTGTGCCCCTGCGAGCCGTGGGGCTGGCCGCAGCCCAGGATGACGTCCTCGACCTCCTTCGGGTCGAGCTGCGGCGTCTTGCCGAGAACGTCCTTGATGCAATGGGCGGTGAAGTCGTCCGAGCGCGTCAGGTTGAACGAGCCGCGGAACGACTTCGCGAGCGGGGTGCGGGAGCTGGCGACGATGACGGCTTCACGCATGCTGGCCTCCTTTGGATCGAGGGCGCGAGCCCGGCTCCGGCCGAGGGTGGCGTGCCGTAGGCACGGGTGGCTCCGTGGTCCGCGGCTCAGACGGCCGCGACGCACATGATCTCGACGAGGTATTTCGGCGACGCCAGCCGCGCCTCGACGGTGGCGCGCGCGGGCGTGTTCGCCTTGTCCACCCAGGCGTCCCAGGCGGCGTTCATGTCGTTGTACGTGGCCATGTTCGCGAGATACACGGTGGCGGAGAGGAGCTTCGACTTCCCGCTGCCGACGGCCGCGAGGGTCTCGTCGATCTTCTTGAGAATCTGCTCGGTCTGCCCCTTCGTGTCCGTCGAGGGGTCGCCGGCGACCATGCCCGCGAGGTAGACCGTGTCGCCGTGGACGACCGCCTGGGAGAGCCGCGGGCCGACGCCGTGACGCTTCACACTCATGCCAGGTCCTTTCCGCTGAGGGGATGACGGCACCACAGTATACTGCCGCTCAGGCCGGCTCGGGCCCGCGACTGACCCGGGTCTCCAGCCAAGCCTCGATCACGCGCGGCCCACAAGCTGGAGCTTCACCCTGTGCAAACCGTCCGCTGCATGCGCTCAGTTAGATCGTTAGCGTCCAAGCCAGTACCCGGGCCGCCGGCGCCCGTGGGCTACCGCGACAATCTCGATTCGGGTGTCCGTTTCGCGGAAGACGACGAAGAAGGGAAATCGGTGGAAGAGATAGCGACGAGTGCCGCCCAGGTATGGAGGCCATTGCCGAGGCCCCGGTTCGATGTGTTCGATCGCTGCGTCAAGTTCCGCCATGAAAGCTTCGCCAGCGTCGGCGTTCCGCGCCAGATACCATTCGCGCGCGGCTCGCGCTTCCTTGATGGCTTCGGGATGAAGCCACGGGGGCTCGGCCGGCACTATCGCTCAAGAATTCTGCGACGCGCTTCAGGCCACGGAATTGGCAGGACGGCCCCCGAATCCAGGTCGTGGATGCGCTTGGCGATCTCCTCAGCCCAAGCGGCCTCAGCGCCCTCATCAATCTCCTCGTCGAGACTCTCGAGCAACGAGGCCGCGAGGGCCGCACGCGCCTCCGGCGACAACTTCAGCGCTTCCTCCAAGAGCTTGCCCGGATCTGGCGTCATGCTGTCAATCTTACTCCCGACGGCTTGTGCTCGCCGTCGTGCCGTCCAACGCTCACGTTGACCGACCGCGCTACCGGTCGAGCCAGGTCTCCTGCAGGCGCGGCCAGTTGTAGGTCACGTTGTGCGGCACCAGGTTCTTGACGTGAGGCCAGTGGGCGAACCGGTCGGTGCGCCAGCCCATCGTGGGCCGCGCGGCATCCTCCTCGAGCTTCTTCTGGATCTGCCAGACGAGCGCCTGGCGCTTGCCGGGATCGGTCTCCTGCGATTGCTGCTCGATGAGCCGCATGACCTGCTCGTCGCAGTAGTCGCCGTAGTTGCGCGCCGAGCCGCAGGCGTAGTTCTCGTAGAAGTTGGCGTCGGGGTCGTCCACGCCGAGGCCCGTGAGGTTGGCGCCGAACTGGTACTCGCGGCGCGTGACCATCGGGTGCCACTGGGCCGTCTCGATCTGCTTGAGCGTGACGTCGAGCCCGACCTGCTTGAGCTCGCTGACGACGAACGAGGCGAAATCGAGGTAGATCGCGATGGCGCGGGTCACCATCTCGATCTTGAGCGGATGCTGCGGGCCGAAGCCGGCCTCGGCGAGGAGCTTCCTGGCCCGGGCCTTGTCGTCCGCCGCCTTGCCGTAGCCCGGGAGCTTGACGAGGTCCTTCTCGAGCAGCCCCCAGACCCCCCAGGGCTTCGGCGAGAGCGCGGCGCCGACGAGGGCGCTGCCGCGGTGCACGGCCTTCACGTACGCGCGCCGGTCGATCGCCAGGCTGAGCGCGCGCCGGACCCGGACGTCGTCGAAGGGCGGCCGCTTCGTGTTGAGGAGCAGGTTCTCGTTGACGTTCGACGCGGTCGGCGTGAAGACCATCCCCGGCACCGCGGTCTTGAGCTGCTCCCAGATGGCCACGCTGATCTCACCGGGGTACGCCGCGTCGACCTGTCCGGCCTGCAGCACCGCGACACGCGTGCCCCGCTCCTTGACGATCGTGTAGTGCACGCCGTCGAGATACGGGCGGCCCTTCACGAAATAGTCGGGGTTCTTCACGTACTCGAGGAACTGGCCCCGCCGCCACTCCTTGAGCTTGAAGGGGCCGGTGCCCAGGCACCGCGTGCGGTGCTCGGCCGGCGGCACGTGCGCGGGCAGGATGGCCGAGTAGCCCGAGGCGAGCATCACGAGCAGGGAGGGCTGCGGGCGCTTGAGCCGGAAGACGACCGTCTGCGCGTCGGGCGCCTCGATGGCCTCGACGTTCGCGTACCACGCCTTGCGCGGGTTGATGCGCAGCCGGGCCTGGGCATCCGGAGCCTCGCGCACCATGTCGAAGGTGAACTTCACGTCCTTGGAGGTGAAGGGCCGGCCGTCGTGCCAGCGGACGTCCTTCCGGAGGAAGACGACGAGATTCCGGTAGTTGTCCTGCCACGACCAGCGCTCGGCCAGCTCGGGGACGATGGTCTCCGGGCGCTCGAGCTGCTTCAGCTGGTCGAAGACGACGAGGTTGCTGTAGCAGGGCATCGCGGGCCACGTGACGGAGTTCGTCGCCGTCTCGTGCAGGGCGAAGCCCTGGGGCAGGTCCTCGCGGAGGATCAGGCGGAGCACGCCGCCCGGCTTGCCCTCGCGGGGCGCCGGGGACTGGCCCGCGGCGGGCGTGGCCAGCAGCAGGACGATGAGGGCGACACCGGGGAGCAGCCTGGCCTGGCGCATGGTCCCTCCCGCGCTCGCGGAGCGAGCCTCTCGGCGCTGTGCCGTGATGGTAGGCTTGGCGGCACCGCGACACAAGCCACTTGCGCGCCGCCCGCGCGCGCGGGAGTTGAGGATCGGCGCGGCAGCGGGTAAGCTTCCGGCCACAGCGCCATGGTCTCCGCCGCTCCGCGGACGATGTTCGAGAAGATCTGGGCCCGCCACGTGGTGACCGAGGGCCCGGGCGGCAACGTGCTCCTCTACGTCGGCCGGCACCTGCTGCACGAGGGCTCGACCGCCGCGCTCGGGCGGCTGGCCGCAGCGGGCCGGCGCGTGCGGCGGCCGGACCTCACGTTCGCGACGGCGGACCATTACCTCCCGACCGCGCCGGGCGCCGTGGCGAGCGAGCCCGAGATCGTCGGCATGGTGGACGCGCTCACCCGGCACACGGGCGAGCAGGGGATCCTCTACTTCGGCGTGGGCGACGCGCGGCGGGGGATCGTGCACGTGATCGGGCCCGAGCAGGGGCTCACGCTGCCGGGCACGACGCTCGTCTGCGGCGACTCGCACACGGCCACGCACGGCGCCTTCGGCGCTCTTGCGTTCGGCATCGGCTCGACCGAGGTCGAGCACGTGCTGGCGACGCAGACGCTCTGGCAGAAGAAGCCCCGGGTGATGCGCATCACGGTCGAGGGCCGACTCGGCCCGGGCGTCACGGCGAAGGACGTGATCCTGGCGCTCATCGCGGGGATCGGCGCCGCCGGCGGCGTGGGACACGCGATCGAGTACGCGGGCTCGACGATCCGCGCCATGTCCATGGACGAGCGCATGACGGTCTGCAACATGTCGATCGAGGCCGGCGCGCGTACGGGCATGGTCGCGCCCGACGCGACGACGTTCGCGTACCTCGAGGGCCGGCCGCTCGCGCCGGCGGGCGCGGCGTGGGTGCGGGCGCTCGCCGACTGGCAGGCCGTGCCCGGCGACGCGGGGGCCGTGTTCGACCGCGAGGTCGAGCTGGCGGCGAGCGAGATCGCGCCGACGGTGACGTGGGGCACGAGTCCCCAGGATGCGCTGCCGATCACGGGGCGGGTGCCCGACCCGGCGGCGGCCGGCGACGCCGCGCGCCGCGCGAGCATGGAGCGTGCGCTCGCCTACATGGGGCTCGCGCCGGGGACGCCGCTCACCGAGATCGCCGTCGGCCGCGTCTTCATCGGCTCCTGCACGAACAGTCGGCTCGAGGACCTGCGTGCGGCCGCCCGGGTGGTGCAGGGGCGCCGCGCGGTGGTGCCCGCGTGGGTCGTGCCGGGCTCGGGGCTGATCAAGCGCGCCGCGGAGGCCGAGGGGCTCGATCGGATCTTCGTCGCGGCCGGCTTCGAGTGGCGCGAGGCGGGGTGCTCGATGTGCGTCGGGATGAACGGCGAGACGGCGCGCCCGGGCGAGCGCGTGGCCTCCACATCCAACCGCAACTTCGAGGGGCGCCAGGGCCGGGGCGCGCGTACCCACCTCGTGTCGCCGGCCATGGCCGCGGCCGCCGCGGTCACGGGCCGCTTCGTGGACGTCCGCACGCTCGACCGGCGATGATGCAACCCTTCACGACGCTCACCGCCGTCGCCGCGCCGATCGACCTGCCCGACATCGACACCGACCGGATCATCCCGGCGCGCTTCTTGCGCAAGCCGCGCGGGGCGCCGGGCTACGCGGACTTTCTCTTCCACGACGTCCGCTTCGATGCCGCCGGCGCGGAGCAGCCCGACTTCGTCCTGAACCGGGCGCCATACCGCGCCGCGGGGATCCTCGTGACGGCCGAGAACTTCGGCTGCGGCTCCTCGCGGGAGATGGCGGTGTGGGCGCTCGACGCGCGGGGGATCCGCGCGGTGATCGCGCCGAGCCTGGGCGACATTTTCCACCAGAATTGCTTCAAGAACGGGCTGCTGCCGGTGATCCTGCCGGCGGCGATCGTCGCCGATCTCCGGC
>MGCE01000187.1:0-7470 GCA_001790315.1 Candidatus Rokubacteria bacterium RIFCSPLOWO2_02_FULL_72_37
GAAGCCGAACGTGTCGTCCGGCCGGTTGCGCTCGACGACGGTGACCTCGTGCGCCGGGTCGGCCTTCTTCATGAGGAGCGCGAAGTAAAGGCCCGCCGGCCCGCCACCGATGCTGACGATCCGCATGGGGTATGATTCTAGCCCATGCCGACCGCCATCGACGTCGGAGGCCCGGACGCGGGCGTCGCGCGCATCACCCTGGCGCGTCCGGACAAGCGCAACGCGTTGTCGATCGCACTGCGCGACGAGGTCGCCGAGGCCCTCGCGGCCCTCGGTGCGGACCCGGCGGTGAGGGTCGTCGTGCTGACCGGCACCGGCAGCGTCTTCTCCGCGGGCTTCGACCTCGACGAGTTCAAGCAGGCCGCGGCCGACCCCGCCTTCCATCGGCGGCTCTGGGAGTCGAGCGATCGTTTCCACCGGGCCTGCCTCGCCTTCCCGCTCCCTCTCGTCGCGGCCGTCAACGGCCCGGCGATCGCCGGCGGCTTCGACCTCGCGGTGATGTGCGACATTCGGGTGGCCGCCGCGACGGCCACGTTCAGCCATCCCGAGCTCGCCTTCGGCGACGTCGTCTACTCGCCGCTGCACGAGCTGATGGGCGGCGCCGTGGCGCGCGAGCTGGCGCTGACCGGGCGCGTGGTCGACGCGCGGGAGGCCTTGCGCCTGCGTCTGGTCTCGAGCGTGGTGCCGCCCGAGCACCTGCCCGGCGAGGTCGCGCGCGTGACCGCGCAGATCGCCCGCGCGCCGCGCGAGGTGCTCGTGCGGACGAAGGCGAAGATCATCCGCCGCGCGGGCATCGCACCCGGCACGACGCTCGACCTCTAGGGCTGGCAGGCTCCGGCCTGCGGGGATACAATCCGCTCGTTCGACACCCTCTCGAGGAGGTCCGTCATGGCGAAAATCCTCCGGTGCGGCGATGTGATGCCCGGTTGCAGCTTCGTCGCGGAAGGCAAGGACGTGGCCGAGGTCATGGCCAAGGGCGCCCAGCACGCCAAGACCGCGCACGGGATGACCGCGATCCCGCCGGACGTCGCCAGGAAGGTCGAGGCCGCGATCAAGGACAAGTAACCGCTGCGTACCCCGCTCACTCCGCTCCCCGCCGACGTCGCGCGCTGGACGCGCCGCCTCGGCTGGCTCCGCGCCCTCGACGGCCTCGTCGCCTGGCTCGCCCTCTGGGCGGCGCTCGCCCTGTCGCTCCCGCGCGCGGGCGCGGCGCCGCTCGGCGTTCTCGCGGCCGTCGTCGTGGGCGCGGGCGCGCTGGCGCGGCCGGTGCGCGGCCGGTGGCGCCCGGTGAGCGGGCCGGTCGCGGTGCACGTGAGCCGGACGCTCCGGCCTGGCGACCGCGCGTGGTTCGTGCGGCCGGGCGCCGCCGAGCTGGTGCTGGTCACCGGCCGGCGCGGGCTCCGGCTCGTGGTGGCGTTCGGCGCGCGAGGGCCCGCGGAGGGAATCCGCCTGCGGCGGACGCGGGTCCTGGTCGTCCCCGCTGACGCGACGACCCGCTGAGCGGCCCGCCGAGGGCGGCCCTACTTCCGGTATCGGATCTCGAGCGTCATGCAGCCCTGCGGCACGCGGTAGGGGCCGTGCACCATCCCCGGCGGCCGGCAGGCGTACATGCCCCCGGTGAAGGTCCGGCGCTTGCCGAGGTCGATCAGCTCGCCCTCCAGGATCCACACCTCTTCCCAGAAGTCGTGGACGATCGCCTCGGTGGTCTCGACCCCGGCCTCGAATCGGAGGAGGCGCGTGAGGTCCCCGCTCGCGGCGTCGCGGCTCAAGATCTTCTGGCTCACGCCCGCTCCACCGGCGCCGCCGGTCGGGGAGGCGGCGACGGGTTCCCATGGGAGGGTGTCGGGTCTGAAGAACTCCAGCTCGGGCTTCGGCATCACGTCCTCCGTTCCGTTGAGATGAACCGTCCGAGACGGGCCCGGAGGCGGGCCCGCACGACGCGCCACGCGAGCTCGAGGCGCCGCCGGCGATAGTCCTCCTCGCCGAGCGCGACGCGGGCGAAGAGGCGGCAGAGCGCCGGGTCCGTCGCGGCCGCGGCCACGATCACGTCGGCGAGCGCGGGCCGCGCGAAGAGCCGGCGCTGGATGCGCACGGAGGCCGCGAGCTCGCGCCCGATCTCGCGCCGCCAGCGCGCCTCGTAGCCCGCGAGCGCGGCGGCCGCGCCGGCGCCGCGCGCCAGCGCCTCCGCGGCGGCCGCGCCGGCGTGCTCGCCGGTGACCATCGCGTAGTAGATCCCCTCGCCGGTGTAGGCGTTGACGAAACCGCCCGCGTCGCCGCACACGAGCACGCGACCGGCGACGGTGCGCGCGAGGGGGCCGCCGAGCGGCAGCCGGTAGGCCCGCACGTTGGCCGGGTTCGAGCGACCACGCACCCAGCCCTTCGCCGCCGCCTCGGCGAGGAAGCACCCGTGGTGGGTCCGGGGCGCACCCTCCAGGGCCGTCTTGAAGTACGCGAGCACGTAGCCCACGCCGGCGTCGACGCAGCGAGCCTTGGGAAACACGTAGCCATAGCCGGGCCGGCCCCTGTAGCCGTAGGCGACGTACATGGTGCCGCGATCGGCGACGTCGAGCTCGGTATACGGCGTCTCCTCCATCGTGTCGAGCGCGAGCGCCTCGGGCCCGAACCCGTCCGAGAGCCCCGCGGCGCGCGCGATCACGCTGTTGACGCCGTCGGCGCCGATCACGATCGACGCCTCGAAGGTCGCTCCGTCGACCGTCCGGACGGCGACGCGCTCCGTCCGTCGCTCGAGCGCCACGACGCGCGCGCCCTCCACGACCTCGGCGCCGCGCTCGCGCGCGAGGGCGAGCAACGCCGCGTCGAACTCGCGTCGCTCGAAGGTCACGTAGAGCGGCGCCTCGAGGGCGGCGAGCACCGATGCGCCCGACGGCGCCTGCATGAGGACGCGCCGCACCTCGTGGAAGGGCACGCGGGCGCGGAGCCGCGCGAAGACCTCCGGGAAGCGCCGGAGCGCGCCATGGCGCATGCCGCCGCCGCAGGGCTTGTCGCGGGGAAAGCGCGCGCGATCGAGGACGAGCGTGCGCACGCCGCGGGCGGCGAGCGTGAGCGCCGCCGCCGCACCCGCAGGACCGCCCCCCACCACGAGCACGTCCGCCGCCATGGACAGCCATTATAGAATCGCGGAGGATGCCGGAGTTCCTCCCGTTCGTCCGCCGCTGGTTCGAGACGACCTTCGCCGCGGCGACACGCCCGCAGCGCGAGGGCTGGGCCGCGATCGCCTCGGGGCGCGATACGCTCATCGTGGCGCCGACGGGCTCGGGCAAGACCCTCGCCGCCTTCCTCTGGGCGCTCGACCACCTCCACCGGCTGGGGCTCGAACGCCGCCTGGAGGACCGCGTGTACGTCGTCTACGTCTCGCCGCTCCGCGCCCTCAACAACGACATCGAGAAGAATCTGCGAGAGCCGCTGGCCGGCATGCGCGCGGCCGCGGCGGCGGAGGGCCTGCGGCTCCCGGAGGTGCGCGTCGCGGTCCGCACGGGGGACACGCTGGCAGCCGCGCGGCAGGCGATGACGCGCAAGCCGCCGCACGTCCTGATCACCACACCGGAGTCACTCTATATCCTGTTGACCAGCGCGCGGTTCCGCCCGGCGCTCGCGGACGTCCGCTTCGTCATCGTGGACGAGGTCCACGCGCTGATGGGAAGCAAGCGCGGCGCGCACCTGGCCCTCTCGCTCGAGCGCCTCCAGGCGCTCGGCGCCGCGCGCGAGCCGGCCGCCCGCCCGCAGCGCATCGGGTGCTCGGCGACGGTGCATCCGGTCGCGACCGCGCTCGAGTTCCTCACGGGCGCCACGGCCCGCGACGCCGTCGTCGTCGACGCCGGCTTCAGCCGCGATCTCGACCTCCGCGTGACGGCGCCGGTCGACGACTTCCTCACCGCCTCGAGCGAGACCATCTGGGACGCGGCGCTCCAGGAGATCGGCGAGCTGATCCGGGCCCACCGGACGACGCTCGTCTTCGCCCAGAGCCGGCGCGCCGCCGAGCGGCTGGCGCGCGACCTCGGCGACCGCGTCGGCGAGGGGCTCGTCGCCGCCCACCACGGCTCGCTCTCGCGCCGCGCGCGGCTCGACGCGGAGAGCCGCCTGAAGGAGGGCGCGCTCAAGGCCCTCGTCGCCACCTCTTCGCTCGAGCTCGGCATCGACGTGGGCGCGATCGACCTGGTGGTCCAGCTCCAGTCGCCGCGCCAGGTCGCCGCCGCGCTCCAGCGCGTCGGGCGCGCGGGGCACCTGCTCTCCCGGGTCTCCAAGGGCCGCATCCTCGTCACCCGGGGCGAGGAGCTGGTCGAGGCCGCGGCGGTCGTACGCTGCATCCGCGCGCGCGAGCTCGATCACGTCCGGATGCCCGAGGCCCCGCTCGACGTGCTGGCCCAGCAGGTGGTTGCCGCCGTCGCCGTGGAGTCGCTCGGGGTGGACGAGCTCTGGGAGCGGTTCAGGAACGCGGCGCCGTACCGCGGGCTCTCGCGCGCCGACTTCCTCGCGGTCGTGCGCATGCTCGCCGAGCCGCTCCCCGCGGAGGTCAAGGCCGCCGGGCCGCGGATCCTCTGGGACCGCGTGAACGAGCGTCTCCACGCGCGGCGCGGCAGCCGCTTCCTCGCGCTCACCTCGGGTGGCACGATCCCGGACGCCGGGCTCTTCGACGTCTTCGTCGCCGACACGGATCTCAAGGTCGGCACGCTCGACGAGGAGTTCGTGGCCGAGAGCCTGCCCGGCGACGTCTTCCTGCTGGGGTCCCACGCGTGGCGCATCGTCAAGGTCCGGGCGGGCCGCGTGCTGGTGGACGACGCGCAGGGCATGTCGCCGACGATCCCGTTCTGGAAGGGCGAGCACCCGTCCCGCTCGTTCGAGCTCGGCCGCGCCGTCGGTCGCCTCCGCCGCGACGCCGCCGACCGCCTCGACGCGCCCGATTTCGCCGCGTGGGCGGGGCGCGAGTGCGGGCTCGAGCCCCGCGCCGCGTCGGCGCTCCGCACCTGGCTCGTCAAGGCCGGGGAGGTCCTCGACGGCATCCCCGACGACCAGGGCATCGTCGTCGAGTCGTTCGCCGACGAGCTCGGCGGGCGCCACGCCATGATCCACTCGGTCTTCGGCATGCGCGTCAACGGCGCCTGGGGCATGGCGCTGCGCGAGAAGATCCGCCGGGTCTTCCGGCTGCAGGTCGAGGCGAGCCACGTGGACGACGGGATCCTCCTGTCCTTCGCGCCGGGCCAGGCCCCGCCCGCGCCCGAGCGCCTGGTCACGCTGGTGACGCCGGAGGAGGTCGACGCGCTCCTCGGTCGCGCGCTGATCGGCTCGCCGCTCTTCACCACGCGCTTCCGGCACGCCGCAGTGCGCGCGCTCTTCATCCCCCGCCTGTCCGGCGGCCAGCGCACGCCCGCGTACCTCCAGCGCCTGAAGGCCGACGCGCTCATGGAGGCCGTCGGGGGCCTCGCGGACTTCCCGCTCGTCGCCGAGACGCTGCGCGAGTGCTTCGCGGACGCCCTGGACGTCCCGCGCCTCAAGCGTCTCCTGGAGCGCCTGCACGACGGCGAGCTGTGGGTGCGTCACGTGGACGCGCCGCTCCCCTCGCCGTTCGTCTATCCGCTCCTGCTGGCGTGGGACTGGGCCTACCTCGACACCGGCCACGCCGAGGAGCGGCGGAGCGACGCCGTCCCGATGAGGAAGGCGTGGAGCGCCCCGCCCGGCCCGCTCGAGCCCGCGGTCGTCGCGGCCGTCGAGGGGGAGCTCGGGCGCACGACCCCCGAGCGACGGGCGCGTGACGCCAACGAGCTCGCCGCGATCCTCGACGACCTGGGCGACCTGACGCCCGACGAGATCGTCGAGCGCGTCGCGGGAGGAGCGGACGCGCTCCTGGCCGCGCTCGCGGCCGAGGGCAGAGTGATCGAGCTCGACCTGGCGGGTGAGCGTCGCGCGTGGATCCCGGCCGCGGACGCCCCCCTCTACGCCGCGCTCACGACGGGCGACGGGCTCGAGCGCGTCCTGCTGCGCCGGCTCCGGACGCGAGGCCCGGTGACCGTCGACGGGCTCTCGTCGCGCTATGGCGTCGCCCCGGCGGACGTCGAGCGCGCGCTCGAGGGTCTGGTCGCCCGCGGGCTCCTCCGGCGCGGAGAGTTCCTCGCCGGCGCGCCGGCCCCGCAGTACGTCCACCTCGCCGTCCTCGACGAGGTCCAGCGCCGGCAGGTCCACGCCCGCCGCGTCCCGCGTCCGGTGGCGAGGGCCGAGCAGCTCACCGCGTTCCTCCTCCGCCGCCACCACCTCCATCCCGAGCACCGCCTGCGCGGCCCCGAGGGTGTGCTGGCGGCGCTCGAGCTGCTCCAGGGCGAGGATTTCCCGGTCCGCGTCTGGGAGCAGGAGTTCCTCCCGGCGCGCGTCGAGGGCTACGAGCGCGACTGGCTCGACCGCCTCGGACTCTCGGGCGAGATCGTGTGGACGCCGTTCGGACGCAGTCGCGCGGGCCGCGTCGGCGTGGCGCTCCGGGAAAATGCGGGCTGGCTGCGGGAAGCGCCGACGGCGCCGACCGAGCTCGACGCGCGGACCAAGAACGTGCTGCTCCACCTGCAGCTCCGCGGCGCCTCCTTCGCCCAGGACCTCACGCGCGCGACCGGGCTCGGCGCCCACGAGGTGCTCCACGAGCTCTGGACGCTCTTCTGGGCCGGGCTGGTGAGTCCCGACACCTTCAGCGCGATCGCGATGGGCGCGGGGGCCTCCCCGGGGCCCGGGGCCTCAACGTCCCCGCCGCCGGCCGGCCGCCGGCGGCGGGGCCAGACGCGTGGCGTCCTCGGGCGCGTGCCGGTGCTGGGCCGCTGGAGCGCCCTCGGCGGGGAGGAGCCGCTGTCGCCGGAGGAGCGCGACGAGGCGCAGGGCCACCTCCTGCTGGCGCGCTTCGGGGTCCTCGCGCGCGAGCTCGCGCCGGGCGACTGGGGGAGATTGCGGCACGCGCTGCTCAGGATGGAGTACGGCGGCGAGGTCGTCCGCGGCTACTTCGTCGAGGGGCTCTCCGGCGAGCAGTACGCCCTCGCGGCGGCGCTCGCCGAGCTCGGGGCGCCCGCCGCGCGGCGCGCCGAGCCGCACGTGCTCGTGAATCTCGTAGACCCCGCGAACCTCTGGGGCCGTGTCTTCGCGCTGACGGGCGTCGATGGCGCGCGCGTCGCCGCGCCGCGCATCCCGACGAGCTGGCTCGTCGCCCGCGCGGGCCGCCCGGTCCTGCTCGCCGAGGGCCAGGGCCGCGATCTGACGCCGCTGGCCGGCTGGGAGCCTGCCGATCTCCCCGGCGTCGTCGCGGCGCTCCAGGAGGTCATGGACCGCCCGCTGCTCCTGCGCCCCGTACGCCGGCTCGAGATCCTGACGTGGGCCGGCCGGCCCGTGCGCGAGACGCCCGCGTTCGCCGCGCTCGTCGCCGCCGGCTTCTCCGCGGACGGGCCGCGCCTCAGCTGGGACGGCTACCCGGGCCCGCGCTCCCCG
>MGCE01000187.1:7480-11755 GCA_001790315.1 Candidatus Rokubacteria bacterium RIFCSPLOWO2_02_FULL_72_37
CTCATCGTCCCCGCACCCGTCGAGCGTCAGGGCGTCTGCCGGGACCGCGCGGGTGTGCGGTCGAGTGGCGGCAGCGGTTTCGCCGCGCCCTCGATGGGCTCGCTCGCCTTCGCGCGCAGCCTGGCGACCAGATCCTGGTACGACGTCCGGCGGATGACCGAGTTGAATTGCACGCGATAGTTGGCGACGAGGCTCACGCCCTCGATGAGCACGTCGTAGGCGCGCCAGCGCTCGCCCTGCTTGAACATCCGGTAGTCGAGCGGGATCTCGGTCCCCTGCTTGGTCACGAGCTTCGTGCGGACCGTCGCCACGTCTCCGTCGAGGTGCTCCCCCGCGTACAGGATGCTCTCGCCGGAGTAGCTCTCGATCTTGGCGATGTAGGCGTGCTCGAGCAGGTCGCTGAACAGTCGCACGAACTCCTGCTGCTCCGGCGGGGTGCGGCCGCGCCAGTGGGGGCCGAGGCTGCGCCGGGAGATCTCGGCGAAATCGAAGATCTCGTTGGCGACGGCACGGATCGCCCGCCGGCGCTCGACGGCCTTCGCCTCCGTCTTGAGCACGGGATCCTGCACGACCTTCAGGACGAGCTCGATGCTCCGGCGGAGCTGGTCGGTGGGCGCGCCGGCCGCGGCGGCGCCCGCCGACAGGAGCGCGCCACCGGCGACGAGAGCGACGAGCACAGCGCGTCTGGCCATCGGCCACCTCCGGAATGAGCCACCAGCCGCGGGGATTCTAGCACGCGGGCCCCGCACCGATGTGCGGGGCGGCGTTCGGGAGTATGCTTGCTCCCGTTGTCCAGCGAAAGGAGCGGTCGACGACCATGAGCGACCGGCTGAAAAACAAGGTGGCGATCGTCACCGGCGCGGGCTCGCGGGGCCCGGGCCTCGGCAACGGCAAGGCCACGGCCATTCTCTTCGCTCGCGCGGGGGCGCGCGTCCTCTGCGTGGACCAGGTCCTCGAGCGGGCGGAGGAGACCGTGGAGCTCATCCGCGGGGAGGGTGGCGAGGCGGCAGCCTTCGCCGCGGACGTCACGCACGCGGTCGCGTGCGACGCGATGGTCCAGGCGGCGGTCGCGCGCTGGGGCGGGCTCGACGTGCTCCATAACAACGTCGGGATCGAGTCGCGCAAGGATCTGCTCGACACCCCCGAGGACGAGTGGGACCGCGTCCTGGCCGTCGACCTCAAGTCCATGTTCCTCGCCACGCGCGCCGCGGTGCCGGCGATGGTCGCGCGCGGTGGTGGCAGCGTCGTCTGCGTGTCCTCGGTCGCGGCGCTCCGCGGGCACGGGCGCACCGCGTACGCCGCGGCCAAGGCCGGAGTCATCGGCTTCGTCCGCTCGGTCGCCGTGCAGCTGGGCGCCAGGGGCGTCCGTGTCAACGCGATCGCGCCGGGCGCCGTCTGGACCCCGATGGTCGAGAGCCTCGGGCCGGAGGCGCGCGAGCGCAGGCGGCGCGCCACGGTGCTGGGCACGGAAGGCTCGGGCTGGGACGTCGCATGGGGCGCCGTCTACCTCGCGAGCGACGAGGCGCGCTGGGTCACCGGCCAGACGCTGGTGATCGACGGCGGCGTCACGCTGACGACCCGCGGGGGCACCCAGGGCGCCACGCGGTGAGCGCGGCCGTCCGCGCCGGCACGTGTGCCCTGGCGCTGGCCGTCGCGGCGTGCGCACCCGTCTACTGGATCGACTGGCAGAGCCCGATCGGGCGGACCCACCCGCTCGCGGGGAAGATCTTCGACGTCCGCGCCGACGGCTTCATCTCGCCCCGCGAGCTCGTCGACCGCCTGGCGGCGAGCCGCTGGGTGCTCCTCGGGGAGCGCCACGACAACCCCGACCACCACGCCCTCCAGGCGCGGCTCGTGCGCGCGCTCGCGGCCGCCGGGCGCCGCCCCGCGCTGGGCTTCGAGATGCTCTCGACCGACCAGAGCGCCGCGCTCGCGCGCCATCTGGCGCGGGCGCCGAAGGACGCCGCGGGGCTCGGCACGGCCGTCGGCTGGCAGGACACGGGCTGGCCCGACTGGGCCGACTACCAGCCGATCGCCCGGGCCGCGCTCGACGCGGGCCTCCCGATCGTGGCCACGAACCTCTCGCGCGCCGCGCTCGACGCCATGCGCGACCGCGGCGTGGCCGGCCTGGGGCCGGCGGTGCAGCGCGAGCTGGGCCTCGATCAGCCGCTGCCGCCCGCGATGCGGGCCGCGCTGGCGGGCGAGATCCGCGACTCGCACTGCGGCCACGCCCCCGCGGCGGCGCTCGACCGGATGGTGGACGTCCAGTGGGCACGCGACGCGCGCATGGCCGAGTCGCTGGCGCGTGCGGGCCGGCGCGACGGCGCGATTCTGATCGCGGGCTCGGGGCACGTGCGCCGCGACCGCGGCGTGCCCGTGCACCTCGTCCGTCGCGAGCCCGGCGCCACGGTCGCGAGCCTCGCGTTCCTCGAGATCGAGGCCAAGGGGACGACGCCCGGCGACTACCTCGACGCGGGCGAGCGCCTGCTGCCCTATGACTACGTCTGGTTCACGCCGCGCATCGACGACGTCGACCCGTGCGAGAAGTTCAAGAAGTCGCTCGAGCGGCTGAAAAAGTCGTGATCGTCACCAGGCGCGTCTACGATCCGCCGGGCGCCCGCGACGGCACCCGCGTGCTCGTCATGCGGCTCTGGCCGCGGGGCATTCGCAAGGATCGCGTCGACCTCTGGGAAAAGGAGCTGGGGCCGGTCGTCCCGCTGCTGCGGGCCTTCCGCGCCGGCACGCTCGGGTGGGCGGAGTACCGGCGGCGCTACCTCGCGGGCCTCGCGCGCCCGGAGGCGCAGGCGGCGATCGAACGCGTCCGCGCGGCGGCGCGCCGCGGGCGCGTGACGCTCCTCTGCGGCTGTCCGGACGAGGCGCGCTGCCACCGCTCCCTTCTGCGCGCCCATCTGCTAGACTGAGCCGCGTGACGCGGGCGGCGGCGCTCGGTCTGGTCGTGGCGCTCGGGTTCGCCGCCTCTCCCACGGCGGCCGAGCACGAGGTGTTCTATCGTTACACCGTCCTCGGCTTCGTGAAGGACGCGGCGGGCCAGGCGTTGCGTGGGCGCGCCGTCGAGCTGGTGCGCGACAAGACGGGCTTCTCGTACGTGGGCGAGACGGACGAGCAGGGGCTCTACATCCTCATCGCCCGGCTCGGCGACGAGAGCGCGGGCGAGCGGTTGACCCTCCGGGTGGCCGGGGCCAGCACGACCCTGACGGCGCGGTTCGATCCGGTGAATCACACCGACGAGCGCGGCACGCGCGTGGACGTCGAGGGGGCGCGATTCGTCGAGCGACGCGCCTGGTTCCGCTCGACGCTCGTCAAGGCGCTGGGCGATGCCCGGCGGTGATCCGCCGGCGGGAGGCATTCGATGACGAAGGCGACCGGCAAGCTCATGAAGGCGTACGTGCTGATCGAGACCGCCGCCGGCAAGACCAAGGCCGTCAAGAAGGAGCTCGCGCGGCTCGAGGGCGGCGCCTCGACGGTCATCCACCTGGACGCGGTCACGGGCCCCTTCGACTTCATCGCGGTCGTCGAGGGCCCGACCCTCGACGCCGTCGGCCGGCTCGTCACGGATCGGATCGGGACGATCGACGGCGTCACCCGCACCACCACGTGCCTCGCGATCTCGATCGCTTGACTGATTACATGGGGGGCGCCGGGCGCCCCCCCTACCCCCCGACGCTCGGGACGCCCCGGCACCGCCGTGGCGCCCCTCGGCCACGGCCGGAGGTCCTGACGTGCGCGTCCTCGTGATCGGCGGCACGGAGTTCGTGAGCCTGCACCTGGTGCGGGCGCTCCGGCGCGACGGGCACGAGGTGGCGGTCCTCACGCGCGGGCGCCGCGGTGCGGGCCTGCCGGCCGGCGTCCGTACGCTCGTGTGCGACCGCCTGGACCACCCGGCACTCGCGCGCACGCTCGCGGGCGAGCGCGTGGACGCGCTCGTGGACGTCGCGTACGCGCCCACGTCCGGCGCCGACGTCGAGGCGGTGCTCGGCGCGCTCGAGGGCCGCGTGGGCCACGCCCTCTTCGTCTCGACCGGCCGGGTCTACGACCACGCGCTCCCGATCCCCTATCACGAGGACACGCCGCGCAGCCTCTACTGGGGCGAGTACGCGAAGAACAAGATCGAGGGCGAGGACGTCCTGCTCGCCCGGCACCGCGAGCGGGGCCTGCCCGTGACGATCGTCCGCCCGACACACGTCTACGGTCCGCTGAACACGCGGAACAACGAGACGTTCTTCTTCGATCGGCTCGTGCGTGGCCGCCCGGTCC
>MGCE01000188.1 GCA_001790315.1 Candidatus Rokubacteria bacterium RIFCSPLOWO2_02_FULL_72_37
GACCGCCGAGGCGAAGGCCGCCGCCCGTCAATCCGTGCGGGTCGTGCTGACCGCGCCCGCGGAGCAGGCGGTGGTCGAGCAGGAAACGCTCAACGTGACGGGTACGATCACCGCCCCGCGCGGCCTGCAGCGGGTCCTCGTGACGCTCAACGGCGTCGAGGTGGCGCGGCGGGACACCACGGCGTCCGGCTCGCTCCCGCTCGCCGTGCCGGGCCGCCTGCGCGAGGGACAGAACACGGTGGTCGTCACCGTGACGGATTCGGACGGGGCGATCACGCAGGAGGTCCGGAGCGTCCAGTACGAGCGCGCGATGCCGCTCACCGTGACCGTCCGGTATCCGGAGAACGGCGCGACCCTGGCGAGCCCATCGTCGGTGATCGCAGCCATCGTCTCCTCGAGCCGGGGTGTCGCGAGGGTCGGCGTGACGCTGAACGGCAAAGAGGTGCACGCGCAGGTCGAGCGCCGGCCGCAGCGCTCGGTGGCCGTCGCCGTGCCGCTCTCGCTGCGGCCGGGGTCGAACGTCATCCTGCTGAGCGCGACCGAGCCCGACGGCCGGACGCAGACCGAGACGCGGACCGTGACGCTCACGCCGCCGGCCGCGGCCGGGACGCCGGCGCCGGCTGCCGCCGCGACCGACGAGGCGCCCGAGCAGTGGGCGGTGGTGATCGGTGTCGGCGCCTACGACAGCCCGGACATTCCGAAGCTCGGATACAGCGTCGCCGATGCCGAGGCCGTCGCCCGAACCCTCGTCGAGCGCGGAGGATTCAAGGCGCAGAACGTGCTCCTGCTGACCGATCGGACGGAGGTCAAGCCCACGCTCCGGCGCCTGAAGTGGGCCCTTGGAACCTTCCTCGCGCGTTCGGCGAGGAAGGGCGACACCGTGCTCATCTTCTTCGCGGGGCACGGCGCGCCCGAGGTGGACGTCGCCGGGCGCGAGCGCGACGGGCTCGCGAAGTACCTCGTGCCGATCGACGCCGACGCGGACGACCTGTACGCGACCGCGCTGCCCATGGACGAGTTCGAGACGATCTTCAGCCGCGTCGAGGCCGAGCGGATCGTGGTGTTCCTCGACGCCTGCTACAGCGGCGCCGCCGGCGGTCGGACTTTCGCATCCCGCAAGACCCGGGCGCTCAACGTGGACGACCAGTTCCTGCAGCGCCTGGCCCAGTCGCGCGGCCGGGCGATCATCACGGCCTCGCGCGCCGCGGAGGTCTCGGTGGAGCTCGCGGAGCTGGGCCACGGCCTGTTCACCTACTACCTGGTCGAGGGCCTCCGGGGCGCCGCGGATCGTGACCGCGACGCGATCGTCACGTTGCAGGAGCTGTACCAGTACGTCGAGCAGCACGTGAGCCGCCGCGCGCGCGCCGTGGGGGCGAACCAGCACCCGGTCATGAAGGGCGAGCTGGAGGGGCTCCTGCCGCTCGTGAGGGTCGGCCGGTGAGCCACGCCGAGCGCATCTACGGTCTCCGCGAGCTGACGCGGATCCTGACGCTGACGCCGAAGCGCGCCGCGCAGCTGCGTCGCCTCGCGCTGCTGCACGGGGACTCGGGCTACACGTTTCGCGAGCTGCTCGCGCTGCGCGCCGCGAGCGCGCTTCTCGACGCGGGCGCCTCGGTGCGGCAGATCAAGCAGGCGCTCAGCGCGCTCCGGCGGCAGGACCCTGGGCTCGAGCAGCCGCTCGCCGAGGTGCGGCTGGTCCTGGAGGGGGATCGACTGCTCGCCCAGTCCGACCGTGTGCGCTTCGACCCGCGGACCGGCCAACTGGTGCTGGCGCTCGACAGCGGGGGACTCGAGCGGGCCGCGACCGCGACGCTCGCGACGGGCCTGGTGCGGCCCCTGGCACCGCCCGCGGAGCAGGCAGAGACGTGGTTCGAGCGCGCGAGCGAGTGGGACGGGGATCCCGCGCAGTGGGAGGACGCGATCGAGGCGTACCGGCGGGTGGTGGTGATCGACCCGACCTATGCCGCGGCGTGGAACAACCTCGGGCTGCTCCTTCACCGCATGGGCGACTACGAGGGCGCGCGCGGCGCGTACGATGCCGCGCTCGCGCAGGATCCGGACTGCCGCGAGGCCGCCTACAACCTCGGCTCCCTCCACGAGGACCGGGGCGAGGTCGAGGCGGCGGTGGGGAGCTACCGTCGCGCGCTCGAGCTGTCGCCCGACTACGCCGATGCCCACTTCAACCTCGCCGGGGCGCTGTCGCGCTCGGGGCGGGGCGACGAGGCGGCGCGGCACTGGCAGCGCTACCTCGAGCTCGACGCGGGCAGCCCGTGGGCGCGGATCGCTCGCGCCCATCTCGAGGTGCGGGAGCGGGACGAATGAGGGTGCTGGTCGTCGGCGGAGGTGGGCGCGAGCACGCGCTCGTGTGGAAGATCGCGCAAAGCCCGCTGGTGCAGCGGCTCTACGCCGCGCCGGGCAACCCCGGGATCGCCCGCCACGCGACCTGCGTCCCGATCGCAGCGAGCGCGCTCGACGACCTGGTCGCGTTCGCGCGCGGGGAGGGGATCGACCTCACCGTGGTCGGGCCGGAGGCCCCGCTCGTGGCGGGCCTCGCCGACCGGCTCGCCGGGGCCGGGCTCACCGTGTTCGGGCCGAGCGCGCGCGCGGCGGCGCTCGAGGGCTCGAAGGCGTTCGCCAAGGACCTGATGGCGCGGCACGGGATCCCGACCGCGCGCTTCCGCATGCTCGACGACCCGGCGGCGGCGCGGCGGTACTGCCGCGAGGTCGGCCCGCCGCTCGTCGTCAAGGCCGACGGGCTCGCCGGGGGCAAGGGTGCGATCGTGTGTCGTACCCTCGGGGAGGCGGACGCGGCGGTGGCCGAGTGCATGGAGCGGCGCGCGTTCGGCGCCGCGGGGGCGCGGGTCGTCGTCGAGGAGTTCCTGACCGGCGAGGAAGTATCGTTCTTCGCGCTCGCCAACGGGCGCGACGTGCTCCCGCTCGCCGCGGCCCAGGACCACAAGACCGTGTTCGACGGCGATCGGGGACCGAACACGGGCGGCATGGGCGCGTACTCGCCGGTCGCCGCGTTCGACGCCGCGCTGGAGCAGGGCGTGCTGAAGGCGATCGTGTGGCCGACGGTGACGGCGCTCGCGCAGGAGGACGCGCCGTACCACGGCGTGCTCTTCGTCGGCCTGATGCTGACCCGCGAGGGGCCGAAGGTGCTCGAGTTCAATTGCCGCTTCGGCGATCCCGAGTGCCAGGCCCTCGTGGTCCGCGCGCCGGGCGATCTCGTGCCACTGCTCCTCGCCGCGGCGCGGGGCGAGGCGTGGCCGGTAACGTCTCCGTGGCCCCCGCAGGCCTCGGTCTGCGTCACGCTGGCCTCGGGCGGCTACCCGGGCAGGTACGTGACGGGACTGCCGATCGAGGGCGTCGAGGCGGCGGCCCGCCGTCCGGGCGTGCACGTGTTCCACGCGGGGACCGCGCTCGCCGGCGGGCGGCTCGTCACAGCCGGCGGCCGCGTGCTCGCCGTCACCGCGCTCGCCGCGACGCTCGCGAGCGCGATCGAGGCCGCGTACGGCGCGATCGGCGAGATCCGGTTCGAGAGCATGCACTTCCGCAGCGACATCGGAAGAAGGAGGCCCGCCGCATGAGCAGACCCGTCCGCGTCGGCGTCGTGCTCGGAAGCGACTCGGACCTCGACGTCATGCTGGAGGCCGTGAAAGTGCTCGACGCGCTGGAGGTCGGCAGCGAGGTGTTCGTCGCCTCGGCCCACCGGACACCGGAGCGCACGCAGGAGTACGCTCGGCGCGCCCAGGGGCGCGGGCTCGGCGTCCTCATCGCCGGTGCCGGGGGCGCAGCGGCCCTGCCCGGCGTGCTCGCCTCGCTCTCGCCGCTGCCGGTGATCGGGGTCCCGATCGCGTCGACGCCGCTGGGCGGCCTCGACGCGCTGCTCTCGATCGCCCAGATGCCGAAGGGGGTGCCCGTCGCGACCGTCGCGATCGGTGCCTGGGGCGCGGCGAACGCGGGGGTCCTCGCCGCGCAGATCCTGGCGCTGGGCGATCCGGCGCTGGCCGCGCGGCTCGCGACCTACCGCACGCGCCTCGCGGACGAGGTGGACGCACGGGCGCGGCGCGTGGCCGAGCGGCTCAAGTCGGGAGCCTCCGCGTCGGGATCGTGACGGCCGGCGGGCGGCCGCGGCTTCTGCGGGTGTGCCCGGTGGCGCCCGATCACACGGCGCTCGTGGCCGCGGCGGCGGTGCTGCGGGGCGGCGGCGTCGTCGCGTTCCCCACAGAGACGTTCTACGGGCTCGGCGCCGCCGCGCGGCTCGCCGGCGCCGTGCGCCGGGTCTGCACGCTCAAGGGCCGGCCCGAGGACAAGCCCGTGCTCCTGCTCGTGGACGGGGTGGCGATGGCCGAGTCCGTCGCGGAGGTCGGTGCGGCGGCGCGCGCGCTCATGGCCCGCCACTGGCCCGGCGCCCTCACGCTCGTCCTCCGCGCGCGCCCCGACTTGCCCGACGAGGTCACGGCGGGCACCGGCACGGTCGGCGTGCGCCTGTCGCCGCACCCCGTGGCGCGCGGCCTCGTCGCCGCGCTCGGCGAGCCCGTGACCGCGCCGAGCGCCAACCCGAGCGGGCGCGAGCCCCCGACGAGCGCCGCGACCGTGCTCGCCTACTTCGGTGACGCCCTCGACGCCGTGCTGGACGGCGGAACCACCCCGGGCGGCGAGCCCTCGACGGTGCTCGACCTGACGGCGACACCTCCCCGGCTCCTCCGCCAGGGCGCGGTGAGGATACAGTGGTAGTGCGAGCCGCAGGGCGTCGGCCTTGCCGCAGGCAGGCCCGCCCGAGGCGAGCGACAAGTAAGATAGCCTCATGCGCATCACGGGTGTGATCCAGGCCGGCGGTGGGAGCACGCGCATGGGCGGCCAGCCGAAGGCGCTGCTGGACGTCGGCGGCCGGCGGATCATCGAGCGTGTCCTCGACGCGGTGACGCCCTCGGTCGGCGAGGTCTTGCTCGTCACCAACACCCCGGACCTCTACGCCTTCCTCGGGCTCCCGATGGTCGCCGACGTCTACCCCGACCACGGCTCGCTCGGCGGCATCTACTCGGGGCTCAAGGCGGCGACGGGGGACGCGGCGTTCACGGTGGCCTGCGACATGCCGTTCCTGCATCCGGACGTCGTTCGCCTCGTGGTCTCACGGGCGGCCACGGCCGACGTCGTCATCCCTCGGGTGGGCGACCGGCTGGAGACGATGCATGCCGTCTACGCCAAGAGCTGTCTGCCGCACATCGAGACGCTGCTCGCGGCGCGCCGGCTCAAGATCGTCGGCTTCTTCGAGCGGGTGCGCGTCGCGAAGATCGCGGAGGCCGAGGTCGCCCGCCACCGCGACCCGGCCCTCGTCTTCATGAACGTGAACACCCCGGAGGAGCTCGCGCGGGCGCGCGAGCTGGCGAGGCGCCTGGGATGAGCCGACTCCGGCCGGCGGTGCTGGTCCACTACCACGAGCTGGCCCTCAAGCGCGGGAACCGGCCGCTCTTCCTGAGGCATCTCGGCCGCAATCTGGTGCGCGCCACCTCGGACCTCGGCACGGCGAGGGTGCGGCAGCTCTCGGGCCGCCTCCTGCTCGACCTCGACGGCGCCGTGCCGATCGAGGCGGTCCGCGACCGCGTGACGCGCGTCTGCGGCGTCTCGAGCGCGGCCGTCGCGTACCGGGTGGCGTCCACCGTGGAGCAGATGAAGGCGATCATCGCGCGGCTGATCGAGGGGCGGAGCTTCGGGTCCTTCCGCATCAGCGCCCGCCGGGCGTTCAAGACCTACCCGATGACCAGCGTCGAGCTCAACCGGGAGCTGGGCGCGTTCGTCCTCGAGCGCGCGACGACGCGCGTCGATCTGCACCATCCCGAGCTCACGATCCACGTGGAGGTGCTGCCGGCCGAGACCTTCGTGTACATCGACCGTCTGCCCGGTCCCGGAGGGCTGCCGGTGGGCGCGAGCGGCACCGTCGCCGCGCTCCTTTCCGGCGGAATCGACTCGCCCGTGGCGGCGTGGCGCATGATGAAGCGCGGCTGCCGCGTCGGGTTCGTGCACTTCCACAGCGTGCCGTACCTGCCGCCGACCTCGCAGGCCAAGGCCCGCGCGCTCGTCGAGCGGCTGAGCCAGTGGCAGTACGCCTCGCGCCTGGCGCTCGTGCCGTTCGGCGAGATCCAGCGTGAGGTCGTGCTGAGCGTCCCGCCGCCGGCGCGTGTCGTCATCTACCGTCGGCTGATGGTCAGGATCGCGGAGGCGCTGGCGCGCCGCTGGGGAGCCCAGGCGCTCGTGACGGGCGAGAGCCTCGGACAGGTCGCGTCGCAGACGCTCAGCAACATCGCGTGCATCGACGAGGTGGCGCGGATGCCGGTCTTCCGACCACTCATCGGCATGGACAAGCTCGAGATCACCGACGAGGCGCGCCGGCTCGGGACCTTCGAGATCTCGATCGAGCCGGACGCCGACTGCTGCACGCTGTTCGTCCCCCGCCACCCGGCGACGCGGATGTCGGTCGAGGAGGCGCACGCGGTGGAGGCGCGGCTGGACGTCGAGCGCCTCGTGGCCGGCGGGGTCGACGGCGCCGCGGTCGAGACCTTCGAGTTCCCCGCGCGCGCGCCGGCCGACGCCGGGTGATGCCCGAGCTCACGTTCCTGGGGGCGGCCGGCACGGTCACGGGCGCCAAGTTCCTGCTGGAGGGCGGCGGCGCGCGGCTGCTCCTCGAGTGCGGCATGTTCCAGGGGCTCCGGGAGCTGCGCGATCGGAACTGGCAGGCTCTACCGGTGGCGCCGCGCGCGCTCGACGCCGTGCTCCTGTCCCACGCGCACGTCGACCACTCCGGTTACCTGCCGCGTCTGGCGCGCGACGGTTTCGCGGGTCCCATCTACTGCTCGCCGGGGACCGCGGACCTGCTGCGGATCATGCTGCTCGACGCGGCGCGGCTCCAGGAGGAGGAGGCGGAGTACCGAAACCGCACGGGGGCGACGCGCCACGCGCCGGCGCTGCCGCTGTTCGACGCCGGCGACGCGGAACGGGCGCTCGGCCTCGTGCGGCCGGTGGGATTCGGGCAGCGCTTCGCGCCGGCCCGGGGCGTCGAGGCCGCCTTCCGCCCGGCGGGCCACATCCTGGGGGCGTCGATCGTCGAGGTGACCGCGGCCGGACGCCAGGTCGTCTACTCGGGCGACCTCGGCCGCTACGGTGTGCCTGTCATGCGCGATCCCGCGCCCGTCGAGAGCGCGGGGACGCTCCTGGTCGAGTCCACCTACGGCGACCGCCTGCACCCGGCGGGCGATGGCACAGAGGCGATCGAGCAGGCCGTCGGTCGCGCCGTCGCGCAGCGGGGGCTCCTGCTGATCCCCGCTTTCGCGGTGGGCCGCACGCAGGAGATCCTCTATCGCCTGCGCGAGCTCGAGGATGCCGGGCGGATCCCGGGCCTGGCGATCTATCTGGACAGCCCGATGGGGATCGAGGCGACCGTCGTCTACGCGCGCCACACCGAGGAGCACGACGCGGCGGCCCGCCGGGTGACCTCGGAGGGCGGGCGGCCGTTCGTGCCGGCGCGGTTCCACCTTTCGCGGTCGACGGAGGACTCCCGGCGGCTGAACGACCTGGACGGCCCCGCGATCGTCGTCGCGGGCAGCGGCATGGCGACGGGCGGGAGGATCCTGCACCACTTGCGGCGCCGCCTGCCCGACCGGCGCACGACGGTGTTGTTCGTCGGCTACCAGGCGGCGGGAACGCGCGGCCGGCTCCTCCGCGACGGCGCCGACCAGGTGCGGATCTTCGGCGAGGAGGTGCCCGTGCGCGCCGCGATCCTGGTCACCGACGCCCTCTCGGCTCACGCCGACCGGGACGAGATCCTCCGCTGGCTGCGCGGCTTCCGCCGGCCGCCGGCCACCACGTACGTCGTCCATGGCGAGCCCGGGGCCGCCCGAGCCCTGCGGGGCGCGGTGCAGGGAGCGCTCGGGTGGCGCTGCCGCGTGGCGGAGGACGGCCAGCGTGTCGCCGTCTAGCCCGGGCGGCGCGAGCGCCAGATGTTGGGCGCTTGACTTGCCATGACCCCAACAGATATGGTCGGATCTATGACGGCGATCGCCCTGGGCGCCGACCACGCCGGGTACACCCTCAAGGAAGACCTCAAGGCATGGCTCGGCTCACGGGGCTACGAGACCGTGGACATGGGAACGCGGTCGCCCGCGTCGGTGGACTACCCCGACTTCGCCGCCGCCGTGGCGCTCGCGATCATCGCGGGCAAGGCCGAGCGCGGCGTGCTCGTGTGCGGCACCGGGATCGGCATGGCGATGGCGGCGAACAAGGTCCCGGGCGTGCGCGCGGCGGCCTGCACCGATTCCTACACGGCGCGCATGAGTCGCGAGCACAACGACGCCAACGTGCTGGCGCTCGGGGCGCGCGTCACCGCGCGCGACGCGGCGATCGAGATCCTGGCCACCTGGCTCGCGGCGCCGTTCGCCGGCGGGCGTCACGCGCGGCGCGTCGTCAAGCTCGGCGAACTCGAGCGCGTCCGGGGCTCGGCCGAGGAGCGGTTCGGTGCGAAGGCTCGCTGAGGCCGATCCCGACGTCGCCAAGGTCCTCCGCGCCGAGGCGCAGCGGCAGCACCGGAATCTCGAGCTGATCGCTTCGGAGAACTTCGTCTCCGAGGCGGTGCTCGAAGCGGTCGGCTCGGTCCTGACCAACAAGTACGCCGAGGGCTATCCGGGGCGCCGGTACTACGGCGGCTGCGAGGTCGTCGACGTGGTCGAGGAGCTGGCGATCGCCCGCGCGAAGGAGCTGTTCGGCGCCCAGCACGTGAACGTCCAGCCGCACTCGGGCGCGCAGGCGAACATGGCAGTCTACTTCACCGTGCTGAAGCCGGGCGACGTCGTCCTGGGTCCGAACCTCGCCCACGGCGGCCATCTGACGGCGGGCAGCCCGGTGAACTACTCGGGCAAGCTCTACTCCATCGTGGCCTACGGCGTGCGGCGCGACACGGAGCGGATCGATCTCGACGAGGTGCGCGCCCTGGCGCGCACGCATCGACCCCGGCTCATCATCGCGGGGGGCTCGGCGTTCCCCCGGGCGATCGACTTCGCTCCGTTCGGCGAGATCGCCCGCGAGGTCGGCGCCGTGCTGATGGCCGACATCGCGCACCCCGCGGGCCTGGTCGCCGCGGGCCTGCACCCCTCGCCGGTCGGCATCGCGGATTTCGTGACGACCACGACCCACAAGACCCTCCGCGGGCCGCGCGGCGGAATGGTGATGTGCGGCGCGGCCCACGCGCCGGCCCTCGACAAGACGGTGATGCCGGGCGTCCAGGGCGGGCCGCTCATGCACGTGATCGCGGGCAAGGCGGTCGCCTTCCGCGAGGCGCTCACGCCCGAGTGGCGCGCCTACCAGGGGCAGATCGTGAAGAATGCCCGCGCCCTCGCCGACGCGCTGCTCGGGCGCGGGCTCCGGCTCGTCTCGGGAGGCACCGACACGCATCTGATCCTCGTGGATCTCACGGGCCGCGGGATCACGGGCAAGGACGCGCAGGAGGCGCTCGACCGGGCCTGGATCACCGTCAACAAGAACACCATCCCCTTCGAGACGAAGAGCCCCATGGTGACCAGCGGCATCCGCCTCGGCACGCCGGCCGTCACCACCCGCGGCATGCGCGAGCCGGAGATGGCGGAGATCGCCGCCCTGATCGACCGCGTGCTGTCCGACCTCGGCTCGGCCTCGGTGGAGGCGAAAGTCCGCGACGAGGTCCAGGCGCTCACGAACCGGTTCCCGCTGTATCCCGAGCGAACGCGGTGACGGGAGGGATGGCCCGATGAAATGCCCGTTTTGCGGTCACACGGAGGATCGCGTCGTGGACTCGCGCGTCGGGCGGGAGGGGGAGTTCATCCGGCGGCGGCGCGAGTGCCTGAAGTGCCACCGGCGCTACACGACGTACGAGTACATCGAGGACGTTCTCCCGCACGTGGTCAAGCGCGACGGGCGCCGCGAGCCGTTCGACCGGCAGAAGCTCCGCGGCTCCATTCTCAAGGCATGCGAGAAGCGCTCCGTCGGCGTCCAGGCGGTGGACGACGTGGTCGCCGACATCGAGGCGCGCCTGCACGACCGCGCCGAGAAGGAGATCTCGAGCCTCGAGCTCGGTGAGCTCGTGATGGAGCACCTGCAGAAGCTCGATCAGGTCGCCTACGTCCGCTTCGCCTCCGTGTACCGCCAGTTCAAGGACATCGGCCAGTTCCTCGATGAGGTCAAGGGGCTCCTCAAGGAGGACAAAGGCAAGCCCGCGGCGCCGAAGCAGCCGGCGCGGGCGCTCGCCAAGACGAAGTAGAGGGCGCTCAGCGCCCGCCGTGCGCCGCCAGCAGCACCCCCGCGTATGAGGGGGGTCTCCCACCTCATCTTCAGGGTTGCCGGGGGAGTATGAGGGGGGTCTGCCACCTCATCCTCAGGGTTGCCGGGGGAGTATGAGGGGGGTCTCCCACCTCATCCTCAGATGGTTCGGCCCTGCCGCGATGAGAGGCCGACAGGGCCGAGCGCCTCAGGGGCGCTTACTTCTTTTTCTTCTTCTTGGCCGCCTTCTTCTTCGCCACGAACTCACCTCCCCCCTGCACGCGCGTCAAGATCGTCGGCTTCTGCCGGCATGCTAGTGACCCGCGGACATCGTGTCAAGCCTAAAATCCAATATATGGGGGCTCCGGCCTGATTTCGTGCTACCGGTAGGGGCACCGTCCGGCCTGCCGTCGTTGACATCGCCCGGGGGGCGATGTAGCGTGGGCGGCGTTATCCGGGCTCGGGCCCGGCCAGGAACCCACACCCGCTGCCGCCGCGGAGGAGAGATCACCGATGAGGCGACCCCTCAAGAAGCTCGTCTTTGTCGAGCCGAAGTCCACGCACCTCCACATCTACACGCGCGTCTGTATTCCTCGGCTCGGCTCGGTCCTCCTCGGCACGATCATGCGTGCCAAGGGCTACGACGTCCGGGTCTACATCGAGGACATCCAGGAGGTCGACCTGCAGGAGGCCCTCTCGGCTGACCTCGTGGCGATCTCCGCCATCACCTCGACCGCGCCGCAGTCCTACCGGCTCGCCGACCGCGTCCGCGAGGCCGGGGGTCTCGCCGTCATCGGCGGCACCCACACGAGCTTCCTGCCCGAGGAGGGGCTCGAGCACGCCGACTTCGTGGTGCGTGGCGAGGGCGAATTCGCCTTCCCGGAGCTGGTGGACGCCATCCAGGCGGGCGAGGGGTTCGAGAAGATCCAGAACCTCTCCTACCTCCTCGACGGCCGCGCCGTGCACAACCAGGAGCGCCCGAAGATCCCGAACCTCGACGTGAACCCGATCGCCGACTACCGGCTCATCGAGGGCTGGAAGCCGGGCGGGGTGGTCTCCATCGCGACGTCGCGCGGCTGCCCGTACTCGTGCACGTTCTGCTCCGTTCCGGGCATGTACGGGCACGCCTTCCGGACGCACTCGATCGGGCGGGTGCTCGAGGAGCTCGAGGTCCACAAGGGGAATCTCTACACGTTCTTCGCCGACGACATCTTCACGGCGAACAAGAAGCGCGTGAAGGAGCTGCTCAACGGGATGATCACGCGCGGTCTCACGCCCCAGTGGGGCGCCCAGGTGCGCACGGAGACGGTGGACGACCCGGAGCTGCTCCAGCTCATGCGCGACTCGAACTGCTTCAACGTGTACGTCGGATTCGAATCGATCAACCCGCGCACGCTCAAGCTGTTCAACAAGAAGCAGGACCTCGCGAAGATCGAGCGCTCGATCGAGCGG
>MGCE01000189.1:0-16269 GCA_001790315.1 Candidatus Rokubacteria bacterium RIFCSPLOWO2_02_FULL_72_37
AGGAGCACCGCGGCAGTCTGGCTCGTGCCGCCGTGGAGCTGGCGAAGGACTGGCGCCAGGACCGCGTCCTCCGGCGGCTCGAGGCGCTGCTCGCGGTCGCCGATCGCGAGCAGTCGTTCATCCTCTCGGGCACCGGCGACGTGATCGAGCCGGACGACGGCCTGATCGGCATCGGCTCCGGGGGCCCGTACGCCCTCGCGGCCGCGCGAGCGCTGGTCGCGCACTCCAGCCTCGACGCTCGCGCGATCGCGGTGGAGGCGATGCGCGTCGCCGCGTCGATCTGCGTCTACACCAACGAACACGTGACCGTGGAGGTGCTGTGACGCAGAACGGCCTCGCGCTGACGCCGGTCCAGATCGTCGCGGAGCTGGACCGCTACATCGTCGGACAGGATCGGGCCAAGCGCGCGGTCGCCGTCGCGCTGCGCAACCGCTGGCGTCGGCGGAACCTGCCCGCCGCGCTGCGCGACGAGGTCGCGCCGAAGAACATCATCATGATCGGTCCCACGGGTGTCGGGAAGACCGAGGTCGCGCGGCGACTCGCGAAGCTGGCCCAGGCGCCGTTCCTGAAGGTCGAGGCCTCGAAGTACACGGAGGTCGGATACGTCGGTCGCGACGTCGAGTCGATGATCCGCGATCTGACGGAGCTCTCGGTGAACATGGTCAAGGCGGAGATGATGGCCCGCGTGCGGGAGAAGGCGGAGCAGCTGGCCGAGGAGCGGCTGCTCGAGCTACTGCTGCCGCGCCGCCCGCAAGAGCCGTTTTCGAGCAGCTCGCTCGAGCAGGTGACGGCCGACGCGCCCCGGGAGGCGACGAAGGAGAAGCTGCGCGCGCAACTCCGCGCGGGGAAACTCGACGAGCGCTACGTCGAGCTCGAGACCCAGCAGCAGGCGATGCCGATGATCGAGGTGCTCTCCGGGCAGGGCCTCGAGGAGATGGGCATCAACCTGCGCGACATGCTGTCGAACGTGATGCCCACCCGGACGAAGCGGCGCCGGGTCCAGGTCTCGGAGGCGGGCCGGCTCCTGGCGCAGGAGGAGGCGCAGAAGCTGGTGGACATGGACGAGGTGGTCGCCCAGGCGGTTCGGCGCGCCGAGGAGTCCGGCATCGTGTTCCTCGACGAACTGGACAAGATCGCCGGCCGCGAGGGCGCTCACGGGCCCGACGTGTCGCGGGAAGGCGTCCAGCGGGACCTCCTGCCGATCGTCGAGGGCTCGGCGGTGACGACGAAGCACGGCATCGTGCGGACCGACCACATCCTCTTCATCGCGGCCGGCGCGTTCCACGTCTCCAAGCCGTCGGATCTGATTCCCGAGCTCCAGGGACGGTTCCCGATCCGGGTGGAGCTGGACCCCTTGACGCGAGAGGATTTCGTCCGCATCCTGACGGAGCCCGAGAACGCGCTGATCACCCAGTACGTCGAGCTGCTGAGGACGGAGCGGGTCGCGCTGCGCTTCGCGCCGGAGGCGATCGCGGAGATCGCGGAGATCGCGATGAGAGTCAACACGAGCACGGAGAACATCGGCGCCCGGCGGCTCTACACGGTCATGGAAAAGCTCCTGGAGGAGATCTCCTTCACGGCGCCCGACACGCCGGGCAGGGAACTGATGATCGACGCCGAGTACGTCCGGGCGCGGCTCGCGGAGATCACGCAGGACCAGGACCTGTCGCGGTACATCCTGTGACGCCGGTGCACGAAGCGGGATGATGAGCCAGATCCGCCGGGCGGAGGTCCTGCTGGAGGCGCTCCCGTACATCCGGGAGTTCCGGGGCCAGACCATCGTGATCAAGTACGGTGGCGCGGCGATGGAGCGGGCCGATCTCAAGGAACCGTTCGCCCTCGACGTGATTCTTCTGCGCTTCGTGGGGATCAAGCCGGTGATCGTGCACGGCGGCGGCCCGCAGATCGGCGCGCTGATGAAGCGACTCGGAAAGGAGCCGCGCTTCGTCGGCGGCATGCGGGTGACCGACGAGGAGACCGTCGAGATCGTGGAGATGGTCCTCGTCGGCAAGATCAACAAGGAGATCGTCGGGCTGATCAACCACCACGGTGGCAAGGCCGTGGGGCTCTCGGGCAAGGACGCGCAGCTGCTGCGGGCGCGCCGGCGCCCGCACCGGCTGCCGAGCGGGGAAGAGGTGGACATCGGGCTCGTGGGCGAGGTCGAGGCCGTGAACACGGAGCCGATCCGGCTCCTCGAGGACGCCGGGTTCATCCCGGTGATCGCGCCCGTCGGCGTGGGCGCCAACGGCGAGACCTACAACATCAACGCCGACCTCGTGGCCGGTCAGGTCGCGGCGGCGCTGGGCGCGGGCAAGCTGATCCACCTGACCGACGTGCAGGGGATTCGCGACCGCGACGGGCACCTCGTCAGCACCCTGTCGCGGACGGACGCCGAGCGGCTCATGAGCGAAGGGGTGATCGACGGGGGGATGCTGCCGAAGGTCGAGTCCGCGTTGCGGGCGCTCGAGGGCGGCACGGCGAAGGCCCACATCATCGACGGGCGCGTGCCGCACGCGATCCTGCTCGAACTGTTCACGCGTGAGGGGATCGGCACCGAGATCGTGCTCTGAGAGAGGGACGGCATGGAGACCAGGGAGCTGCTCGAATGGTCAGCGCGGTACCACACGCCGAACTACGGTCGCACGCCGATCTGCCTCGTCCGGGGCGACGGGATGCGGGTGTGGGACAGCGACGGGCGCGAGTATCTCGATTTCGCCGCCGGCATCGCGGTGGTGGCCCTCGGCCACTGCCACCCGCGTGTGACGGGCGCGATCCGGGAGGCGGCGGCCACCCTGCTGCACGTCTCGAACCTCTACCACACGGCGCCGCAGATCCACCTGGCGAAGCTGTTGTGCGAGCATTCCTTCGCCGACCGGGTGTTCTTCTGCAACTCGGGAGCGGAGGCGAACGAGGCGGCGATCAAGCTCGTGCGCCGGTACGCGAAGGAGCGGTTCGCCAGCGATCGCTACGAGATCATCGCGATGCGGAACTCCTTCCACGGCCGCACGCTGGCCACGGTGACGGCGACCGGCCAGGAGAAGTACCAGCACGGGTTCGAGCCGCTGGTGCCGGGCTTCAAGCACGTCCCCTACAACGACCTCCGGGCGGTGGAGCGGGCGATCGACAGCCGCACGGCGGCCGTCCTCGTCGAACCGATCCAGGGCGAGGGCGGCGTCAACGTGCCGGACGAGGGGTACTTGCCCGGCCTCCGGAAGCTCTGCGACGAGACGGGGGTGCTGCTCGTGCTCGACGAGGTCCAGACCGGCATCGGCCGCACCGGGGCGCTGTGGGCGTACGAGCACGCCGGGATCGCGCCCGACGTCATGACGCTCGCGAAGGCCCTGGCCAACGGCGTGCCGATGGGCGCGATGCTGGCGCGTGAGGCGGTGGCACGGTGTCTGACGCCGGGCTCGCACGCGTCCACGTTCGGTGGGACGCCGTTCGTCGCCAGCGTCGCTCTGGCCGTGCTGACGACCGTGATCGAGGAGAAGATCCCGGAGCGCGCCGCGCGGATGGGGCGGCTGCTCGTCGACGGACTGCAGCGGCTCGCCGCCCGGGTGCCCGCCGTGCGGGCCGTGCGCGGGCGCGGCCTCCTGATCGGCGTCGAGCTGGACCGGCCTGCGGGCCCGGTCGTCGACCGCTGCCGCGAGGCCGGCCTGCTCGTGCTCACCGCCGGTGAACAGGTGCTGCGGCTCGCCCCGCCCCTCATCGCGGAAGCGGCGGATTGCGAGCGGGCACTCGGCATCCTCGGGACCGCCCTCGCCAGCGAGCGATGAAGCGCGGGTTCCTCTCGGCGGCGGATCTGACGCGTGACGGGGCGCTCGGGCTCTTCGCGCTGGCGGCGGAGCTCAAGCAGCAATGGAAGGCGGGCCGGCGACCGTCGCCGCTCGCGGGGAGGACGCTGGCGCTGATCTTCGAGAAGCCCTCCCTCCGCACCCGTGTCACCCTCGAGGTCGGCCTCATCCAGCTCGGCGGTCGGGCCGTGTACCTCTCCGGCCACGAGATCGGCCTGGGGACGCGCGAGTCGGTGGCCGATATCGCACGGAACCTCTCGCGGTGGGTGGACGGGATCGCGGCGCGCGTGTACGAGCACGCCACCGTGGAGGGACTCGCGCGCCACGCCACGGTGCCCGTGATCAACGCGCTCTCGGATTTCGAGCATCCGTGTCAGGCGCTCGCCGACTTCTTCACGCTGTGGGAGCGGGGCCTCGACCTCTCGCGGCTGCGCCTGGCGTGGGTGGGCGATGGCAACAACGTGTGTCACTCCGTCGTGCTCCTGGGCGCGCTGTTCGGCACGACCACCGTCGTCGCGTGTCCACCCGGCTACGGACCCGACGCGCGCGTCGTCGAGGTGGTGCGGCGCCTGGGCGGGCGCTACGAGCTCACCGAGGACCCGCGAGCGGCGGCGACCGGCGCCGACGTCCTCTACACGGACGTGTGGACGAGCATGGGCCAGGAAGCCGAGCGGGAGCGACGGCTCGAGGTCTTCCGGCGCTACCAGATCAACGAGACGCTGGTCGGCTTCGCCCGGCCCTCGGCGCTCGTCATGCACTGTCTGCCGGCCCACCGCGGCGAGGAGATCACGGACGGCGTGCTCGACGGCCCGCAGAGCATCGTCCTCGATCAGGCGGAGAACCGGCTGCACGCGCAGAAAGCCATCATCCTCCAGCTGCTGGGAGGTTCACCCGATGACGTCTAGGCCGAAGCGCGTCGTCCTCGCGTACTCCGGGGGGCTGGACACCTCGGTGATCCTCCGGTGGCTGATCGAGCGCTACGGCTGCGAGGTCGTGGCGTTCTGCGCGGACCTGGGCCAGGGGGAGGAACTCCTGCCCGTGCGCGACAAGGCGCTCCGCACGGGCGCGACGAGGGTCCACATCGTCGATCTCCGTCGGGAGTTCGTGGAGGACTTCCTCTTCCCGATGCTGCGCGCGAACGCGGTGTACGAAGGCGGGTACCTGCTCGGGACGTCGATCGCGCGGCCCCTCATCGCCCGCGCGCAGGTCGAGGTGGCGGCGCGGGAAGGCGCCGACGCGGTGGCCCACGGCGCGACCGGCAAGGGCAACGACCAGGTGCGCTTCGAGCTGACCTACGCGGCGCTGGCGCCACACCTCAAGGTGATCGCGCCGTGGCGGGAGTGGGAGCTCGACTCCCGGACGGCGCTCATCGAGTTCGCCCGGCGTCACGACATCGCGGTTCCCGTGACGGCCGAGCGCCCCTACAGCACCGACCGCAACCTGTTCCACGTCTCGTACGAGGGGGGCGTGCTGGAGGACCCGTGGACGGCGCCGCCGCCCAAGATGTTCCAGCTCACCACCGATCCGGAGAGCGCGCCGGACGTCCCGGAGCGCGTCGAGATCGAATTCACCCACGGGGACCCGGTCGCCGTCGGCGGCGAGGCACTCGACCCCGTCGCCCTCCTGACGCGACTCAACCGGCTCGGTGGCGAGCACGGGATCGGACGGGTCGACCTGGTCGAGAACCGCTTCGTGGGCATGAAATCGCGCGGCGTGTACGAGACCCCCGGGGGCACGATCCTGCACGTCGCCCGGCGTGCGCTCGAATCGCTCACGCTCGACCGGGAGGTGCTGCACCTGCGCGATTCGCTCGTCCCGCGGTACGCGGAAATGGTCTACTACGGCTTCTGGTACTCCCCCGAGCGACAGCTGGTGCAGCGGCTGATGGACGAGTGCCAGCGCGATGTCACGGGCACGGTGCGGGTGCGCCTCTATAAGGGCAGCGTCACGGTCGAAGGGCGGCGCTCTCCCCGGTCGCTCTACCGGACCGACTTCGCCACGTTCGAGGCGGACACGGTCTACCGGCAGAGCGATGCGGAAGGCTTCATCAACCTCAACGCTCTGCGGCTCAAGATTCGCGCGCTCCGGGACCGCACCGCCTGACCGTGCGGGTGGACGTCGCCCCGACCGCCGAAGCGGTCACACCCGGCCAGCTGACGGGCACGACGGTGCTCGTGATCGACGTGCTGCGCGCCTCGACGTCGATCATCAGCGCGCTGGACGCCGGCTGTTCGGCGATCGTGCCGGTTGCCGGGCCCGGCGAGGCGCTCAGACGGGCGCGCGGCCCGGCGGGCGCGGGCATCCTGGTCGCGGGTGAGCGCCGTGGGTTGCCGATTCGCGGGTTCGACCTCGGCAACTCGCCGCTCGAGTTCGCGGACGGTCGCGTGCGCGACAAGACCATCGTGCTGACGACGAGCAACGGCACACGCGCCTTGCTGGCGGCACGGGGCGCCGCGTCGGTTGGCGTGGCCGCCTTCGTGAACCTGTCGGCGGCGGCGGCGTGGGCGATCGGCTCGGCGCGGGACGTGCTGGTGCTCTGCGCCGGCGAGCGCGGGCGACGCTCGCTCGAGGACTGGGTGTGCGCGGGGCTGCTGGTGATGCGGATGACGAGTGCGGCGCCCGGGCTCGACGTGACGCCGGCCGCGGCCGCGGCGGTGGCCGAGGCGCGGGGCTACGCCCTGGAGCCGACACGGCTCGCGGTGGACTCGCCCTGGGCGCGCCGGCTGGCTGCCGTGGGGCGTGGCCGGGACATCGCGGCGTGCCTGCAAATCGACACGACCACGCTCGTCCCCGTGTACGTGACGTCCGTTGACAAGGTCGTCGCCGGTCCCCGATAATGGCGGCGTCCATTCGTGCACTCGACGGAGCTGCCGCGTGAACCTGCCCATTGGCTTGACGCTGACGCGTATCGTCGCCGTACCGCTCCTCATCGTGTTCCTGATCTCGTCGTCGCGAGTCCACGCGGCGATCGCGGCGGCCATCTTCATCCTGGCGTCGATCACCGACTGGGCCGACGGCATGCTCGCGCGCCGGCGGAACCAGGTGACGACTCTGGGGACGCTCCTGGACCCGATCGCGGACAAGCTGCTGGTTGCGGCGGCGCTCGTCTCCCTGCTGACGATCGACAAGATCGCGGCGTGGATCGTGGTGGTGATCATCGGACGCGAGCTCGCGGTGACGGGGCTGCGGGCCGTGGCCGCGTCGGTCGGCGTCATCGTTCCCGCGTCTCGTCTGGCCAAGTGGAAGACCGTGAGCCAGTACGTCGCGGTGACGATGCTGATCGTGGAGAAGGGCTTCGACCCTCCGGGCTTCCACGTGACGGCCGCCGGCGTGCTCTGGGTCGCCGTGGCGCTCACCGTGATCTCGGCCGTGGACTACTTCTACCGGTTCTTCCGCAAGGCCGACTATCGCGCCATCGTGCCCGGTGAAGAACGCTGGTCGTGACGGTCGCGCTCGCGCTGCTCGTGGCGTACGTGGTCGGCGCCGTGCCGGTCGGGTTCATGGTGGCTCGGGCGATCGGAGTGGGCGACATCCGGCGGCAGGGCAGCGGGAACATCGGGGCGACCAACGTGCTGCGGGCCGCGGGGCGTGTCGCGGCGCTCGCGACGCTGGCGGGCGACATCATCAAGGGCTGGAGCGCGGTCGCGCTGGGGGCCCTCATCGAGCCTCAGGCGGTCGCGCCGTGCGCCGTGGCGGCCGTCGTCGGCAACTGCTGGTCCGTGTTCTTGCGGTTCCGCGGGGGGAAGGGGGTCGCCACCGGCCTCGGCGCGTTCCTCTACCTGGTCCCGCGGGCGGTGCTCCCGGCGGTGCCCGTGTGGCTGATCGTGACGATGACGTTCCGGTACGTGTCGCTGGGCTCGCTGTTGGCCGCCGTGTGCGTGCCGCTCGGTGGTGTCCTGCTCGGATACCCGCGCTCCGCGGTGGCGGCGACGGGTGTCGTGGCGGCGATCGTCGTCGTGCGGCATCGCGAGAACATCGCGCGTCTCTTCGCCGGCACGGAGCGGCGCCTCGGGGAGAAGCGGAGCGGCGAGGCGGCGTGAGTCGGTGATCGCGATCGTCGGCGGCGGGAGCTGGGGCACGGCGCTCGGCGTGCACCTGGCGCGCGCCGGCACCACCGTGCGGCTGTGGGCCCGAGAGCCGGAGGTCGTCCAGGGCCTGCGGGACGCGCGGCGCAACCCGTGGTATCTGGCCGACGTCGAGGTCCCTCCCGGGATCGAGGCGACGAATGACCTCGGCGAGGCCGCGCGGGGCGCGAGCCTGGTGGTGATGGTCGTCCCCTCGGAGTTCTTCGCGCCGACCCTCGCCGCCCTCGGTCCGGTGGGCGACGACGTGCCGATCCTGAGCGCCACGAAGGGTTTCGATCCCGAACGCCACCTGCGGATGAGCGAGGTGATCGCCGCGCGCTTCCCGCGCGCGCGCGTCGCCGCGCTGTCGGGTCCGACGTTCGCGCGAGAGGTGGCGCTGGGCCTGCCGACGGCCGCGGTGATCGCCGCACGCGACGACACGCTCGCCGCCGGGCTGCAGCGCCGGCTGGGCACGCGCGAGTTCCGGCTCTATGCGAGCCGGGACGTGATCGGCGTCGAGTCGGGCGGGGCGCTCAAGAACGTGATGGCGATCGCGACGGGGATCGCCGACGGCCTCGGCCTCGGGGAGAACGCCCGTGCGGCGCTCATCACCCGCGGGCTCGCCGAGATGACGCGCCTCGCGGTGGCCCTGGGTGCGCAGTCGGCGACGCTCGCCGGACTCGCAGGGCTCGGCGATCTGGTGCTGACGTGCACCGGCCGCCTGTCGCGAAATCGCGCCCTGGGGGTCGAGCTCGCGCGAGGGCGGAGCGCGGCGGCGGTCGAGCGCGAGACGCGGATGATCGCCGAGGGCGCGCGGACGGTGCGTTCGGCGCTGGCGCTGGCGCGGCGGACAGGAGTGACGCTGCCCATCTGCCAGGAGGTCGGCGCCGTGCTGTTCGACGCGAAAGCGCCCGCCGCGGCGCTCGCGACACTCCTCGAGCGCCCACCACGGCGCGAAGACCACTGACGTGCCCGAGCTGAGGAAGGACCCCGTGGTGGGCCGGTGGGTGATCATCTCCACGGATCGCGCCCGCCGGCCCTCGGACGTCGCGACCGAGCCGGTGCGACCGACGGGCGCCAACTGCGTGTTCTGCGAGGGCAACGAGCGAAAGACCCCGCCGGAATTGCTGGCGGGCCGCGCGCCGGGGTCGGCCGCCGACGGTCCCGGCTGGTCCTACCGGATCGTGCCCAACAAGTTTCCGGCGCTCAGGATCGAGGGCGAGATCGATCCCGTCGGCGAAGGCCTCTTCGACCGCATGAACGGCGTGGGGGCCCACGAGGTCGTCATCGAGACGCCGCGCCACGACGGATCCCTGGCCACGCTGTCGCCGGAGGCCGTCACCGACGTCCTCGTCGCGTGCCGTGACCGCATCCGGGACCTGAAGCAGGATCCACGGTTCCAGTACATCCTGATCTTCAAGAATCACGGCGAGGCCGCGGGCGCGTCGCTCGAGCATCCACACTCGCAGCTCATCGCGACGCCGATCATCCCGGTCATGGTGGCCGAGGAGCTCGCCGGCTCCGGGCGCTACTTCGAGATCAAGGAGCGCTGCGTCTGGTGCGACATCGTCCGGCAGGAGACCCGCACCCAGCGGCGGATCGTGCTCGAAGGGGACGGGTTCACGGCGCTGGCGCCCTTCGCGCCCCGACTGCCGTTCGAGACCTGGATCCTCCCGACCCGTCACCGCGCCGCGTTCGAGGAATCCGGGGTCGACGAGCTGCGGGGGCTGGCGCGCGTCCTCGGGGAGTTCCTGCGGCGGATGAACGGCGTGCTCCGGGACCCGCCGTACAATTTCATGCTGCACACGGCGCCGCTGCGCGATGCGCCAGTGGAGTCGTTCCACTGGCACCTCGAGATCATCCCCAAGCTCACCAAGGTCGCGGGGTTCGAGTGGGGGAGCGGGTTCTACATCAACCCGATTCCGCCGGAAGATGCGGCGGCGGCGCTCCGCGCGCCCGGAGGCTGATTCCGTGATAGAATGAGCCGCCGTGGCGCGGGAATAGCTCAGGCGCGGGAATAGCTCAGTGGTAGAGCACGACCTTGCCAAGGTCGGGGTCGCGGGTTCGAATCCCGTTTCCCGCTCCATCATTTCGTCGATCGCCTCAAGGCGGCGTAGCCAAGTGGCCAAGGCGGAGGTCTGCAAAACCTCTATTCAGCGGTTCGAATCCGCTCGCCGCCTCCATCTCATCTCTCGCGCCACGGGCGCGGCGAGAATCCCCGGAGATCCGTGATGGCCGAAGAGATCAAGCGAGTCGGACCCCCGAAGGCGAGCGATCTGAAGGGCGAGGAATTCACGTGGTCGGTGCCCCTGAGCCAACCGCCGTCGCGCGACTGGACGCGCCTCTTCTCGGAGCCGGCCGAAACGAGCGTCATGTGTCACCCCAAGCGGATCGGGATGATGCACCAGGCGCTCGTCTTCAAGTGCGAGGAGCAGCACGTCAGGACGTGGATGGAGCATATCGACAAGTGGATCGGCGGCGCGAACGCGGCGCTTGCGGACCAGGAGGAGGCGGAGAAGCGGCGGCGCGCCGAGCAACTCCAGCACGAGGAGGAGAAGCAGCGGCGGATCCAGGAGGCCAACGAGAAGGTCAAGGGGCTCTGACCGGCCGGGGCGCGCTGGTGTAGCCCAATCGGCAGAGGCAGCCGACTTAAAATCGGCCCAGTGGGGGTTCGAATCCCTCCACCAGCACCACCACTGGTTCGCGGTCACGCCGGCGGCACGTGCTATCCTGCCTCCCGTCATGAGCGTCCCGCTCGTCTTGAGTTCGCCCGGCGCCGTCGCCTTTCAGGTCGGCCCCGTGGTGATCCGCTGGTACGGCATCCTCATGGCGACCGCCATCGTGGTCGGCCTCTGGCTCGCGCACCGGCGGGCGCGCCTCGACGGCCTGCCGGCCGACGACATCATCGGCGCGGGGCAGTGGGCGGTGCTGGCCGGCCTCGTCGGTGCCCGGCTCTACGAGGTGGTCTTCAACTGGGACTACTACGGGCGCTTTCCGTCCAAGATCATCGCCGTGTGGGAAGGGGGACTGGCCATTCACGGCGGGCTGATCGTGGGTCCGCTCGTCGGCGCGTGGCTGGCCTGGCGGTGGCGACTGCCGGTCCTGCGGGGACTCGACGTGGCCGCGCCCTCGATCGCGCTGGGACAGGCGATCGGCCGCTGGGGGAACTTCTTCAACGAGGAAGCCTTCGGTGGCCCGACGGACCTGCCCTGGAAGCTCTACGTCTCCCCGGGGCACCGGCCGCTCGGCTACGGCCAGTTCGAGTTCTTCCATCCCACGTTCCTCTACGAGTTCCTGTGGAATCTCGTCGTCGTGGCGCTCCTGCTGGTCTGGCTCCGCCCCCGGCTCGCGACGCGCCCGGGCGCCCTGTTCTTCTGGTACGTCGGACTGTACTCGGTCGGCCGCTTCGCGATCGAGCCCCTGCGCCTCGACAGCTTCATGCTGGGATCGCTCCGCGTGCCGCAGCTCGCGAGCGTGCTCGGCGTGGCGGTCGCGGTGGCGGGAGCGGTCTGGACGCGCCGCCGGTCGGCGCGCGCGGTGCGGGTGCTAGACTAGAGCGATGTCCATGAAGCTCACGCGGAAAGCCCTGGGGCTGCTCGCCGACGAGCACGGCACGGTTCGCAAGGATTGGGGCGGCAGGGTCTCCGTGGCCCTCGTCTACCCGAACACGTACGCCGTCGGGATGTCGAATCTCGGCTTCCAGACGATCTACCGTCACTTGAACGCGATCCCCGACGTCGTCTGCGAGCGCGTGTTCCTGCCGGACCCCGAGGACATCGACGAGCTGCGGCGGACGAGGAGCGCACCCTGCTCGCTCGAATCGCAGCGGCCGCTCGGCGACTTCCACATGGTCGCGTTCTCCGTGACCTACGAGGGCGATTACGTCAACGTCCTCCGTATCCTCGGTTTCGGCGGCATTCCTCTCCGCGCCAGCGAGCGACGGCCCTGGGACCCGCTGATCCTGATGGGAGGGGTCTGCGCCTTCTCGAATCCCGAGCCGATCGCACCGTTCATGGATTTCATCGTCGTCGGCGAGGGTGAAGAGCTGGTGGTCGAGCTGATGGCGGCGTACCGCGACGGCTACCGTGACCGGGCGGGCTTCCTGACCGCGCTCACCGGCCTCTCGGGAGTCTACGTGCCCGAGCGCTACGAGGTGAGCTACGCGGCCGATGGCACGATCGGCGAGGTCAAGGCGCTCGGCGGTGCGCCCGCCATCGTCACCAAGCGCCGCCTCCGCGACGTCGATGCGTTCGAGACGATCGCCGCGATCAAGACGCGCGGCGCCGAGTACGGCCACATGGCCCTGCTCGAGGTGGGGAAAGGGTGTGGCCGTGGCTGCCGGTTCTGCCTGGAGGGCCAGGTGTACCGACCGGTTCGCCACCGGAGCGTCGACGCGCTCCGGAGGACGGTGGCGGAGTTCGCGCGCCAGGGCGAGACGCGTATCGGGCTCGTCGGTGCGTGTGTGTCGGACTATCCCTGGATCGGCGAGCTCCTGAAGGTCGTCGCCGAGCACGGCATGGAGCTGTCGATCTCGTCGCTGCGCGCGGACAGCCTCACGGCCGACCTGGCGGGGGCGCTCGCGCGCGGCGGGCACCGCACGCTCACCGTCGCGCCGGAGGCGGGGACGGAGCGGCTCCGCCGGGCGATCCGCAAGGCGATCACCGACGATCAGATCATGGAGGCGTGCGACCTCGTCCGCGCCTGCGGGATCCCGAATTTCAAGTGCTATTTCATGCTCGGCCAGCCGACGGAGAGCGCCGAGGACGTCGAGGCGATCCCGCGGCTGGCCCAACGGATGCTCGCGCGCCTGCGCGTGCTCGATCCGGCCGGCCGGCCCTTCGGGCGCCTCACGCTCTCGATCTCGTCGTTCGTGCCGAAGCCCTGGACGCCGTTCCAGTGGGCGCCGTTCGACGGCGTGGAATCGTTGCGGCAGAAGCTCGACATCGTCAAGCGCGGTGTCCGGGGGCTGCCCACCGTGCGCGTCCTGCACGAGAACCCGCGGGAGGCCGCGCTCCAGGCGCTCCTGGCCCGGGGTGACCGGCGAGTCGCCGACTTCCTGGAAGCGGCCGCGCGGGCGGACGGCGACTGGCGCCGCGCCCTGCGTGAGTGGGACGGCGACCCGGAGCACTACACGACGCGCGCGCGGGCGACGGACGAGCGCTTGCCGTGGGACCACTTCGACGTCGGCGTCCGAAAGGCCGGACTCGTCCGCGAGTGGGGGCGCACGCTCGGCGGGGCGTCGGCGGCGGACACGCCGTGACGCGGCTCGACGACCGCTCCGGACGCCCGCTGCGCAACCTGCGGCTGTCGGTCACCGACCGCTGCAACCTCCGGTGCCACTACTGCATGCCCGAGGAGGAGTACGCGTGGCTGCCGCGGCAGGAGATCCTCCACTTCGGGGAGGTCGCGGCGCTGGTCGACGTCTTCGTCGGCCTCGGGGTCGACAAGGTGCGGCTGACCGGCGGCGAGCCGCTCCTGCGGCGCGAGCTGCCGCGACTCGTCCGGATGCTGGCGGCGAAGCCGGGGCTCCGGGACCTGGCGATCACCACCAACGGCGTGCTGCTCGGGGACCAGGCGCAGGCGCTGCGAGACGCGGGCCTCGGGCGCGTGACGGTGAGCCTCGACACCCTGCGCGCCGAGCGGTTCGCCGCGCTCACCCGGCGGACGACGCATGCCGAGGTCCTCGCGGGGATCCGCGCGGCCGTGCGCGCGGGCTTCAGCGGCCTCAAGCTCGACACGGTCGTGATCCGCGGTGTGAACGACGACGAGCTCGACGAGCTCGTCGAGTTCGCGAAGGCGACGTCCGCCGAGATCCGGTTCATCGAGTACATGGACGTCGGTGGCGCCACACGCTGGTCGATGGACCAGGTCGTGTCGCGGCAGGAGATGCTCGCGGTCCTCGCGCGGCGCTACGGCCGGATCGAGCCGATCATCGAGGAGAGCTCGGCGCCGGCGGTGCGGTACCGGTTGGCGGACGGCACGATCTTCGGGATCATCGCGTCGACCACGCAGCCCTTCTGTGCGCGGTGTGACAGGAGTCGCCTCACCGCCGACGGCACCTGGTACCTCTGCCTCTACGCGCGCGAGGGCGTGGATCTCCGCGGCCCGTTCCGCGCGGGCGCCTCGCCCGAGGAGCTCGGCGCGTTGATCACGGGGCGATGGCGGACGCGGGCGGATCGCGGTGCCGAGGAGCGCCTGGCGCTCCGTGCGCGCGAGCCCCTCCTGCGAGTCGGCGAGCTCCGCACGGACCCGCGCCTCGAGATGCACACCCGGGGGGGCTGATGCGCGGCCGGGGTTGTCTCGTGGAGAGGGCGCTGGTAGCCTCGACGCCATGAGCGTGCGCCCCGAAGGCAAGCCCGCAGGCCCGGTGGACGAGCCGACGATCGACGTCCTGGAGCGCGGAGCCCACCAGCAGACGTCGAGCCGCCGGCTCTACATGCAGCTGCAGGTCTTCACCGGGTGCGCCGATGCCAAGCCGATCGTGCGCATCCTGGAGTCGAGCCGGCTCGACTCCGTGCTCTACCGAGACGTGAACGACCCACGCGGGGTCGGTGTGCTCGCGATGAGCGAAGACCCCGTGTTCTTCGTGAGCGGCTTCCGCGAGGTGCTGACCACCGGCCCGTTCACCGATCTGGTGCACCGGCCGGAGCTCGCCATGCTCGGACGCACGTACTCGTCGGGCTTCGAAGCGGACCTCGACGAGTGGCTCCTCCGGCGGCCGCGGCGCACGGCGTTGAACCCGGCGTGGCCGTGGGGTATCTGGTACCCGCTCCGCCGCACGGGCGCGTTCTCGCGGCTCTCGCCGCAGGAGCAGGGGGGAGTCGTGCGCGAGCACGCAGTACTCGGGCGCGCCTACGGCGAGGCCGACCTCGCCCATGACATCCGGCTGGCCTGCCATGGCCTCGATGTCCACGACAACGACTTCGTGATCGGGCTGGTGGGCGGCGACCTCCATCCGCTGTCGCACCTCGTGCAGACGATGCGCCGGACGGTGCAGACCTCGCAGTACCTGCAGTCGCTCGGCCCCTTCTTCGTCGGCCACGCGCTCTGGCAGAGCCCGGCGGGCAGGAGCGTTTAGAGCGGCGCGGGCAGGTCGCTCGCGCCCATCAGGTAGAGATCCACCCCCCGCGCGGCCGAGCGCCCTTCGGCGATGGCCCAGACGATGAGCGACTGGCCGCGCTGCATGTCACCGCAGGTGAAGACCCCCGGCGCGCTCGTCATCCAGTTCGGATCCCGCCACACGGTGCCCCGCGCGGTCAGCGTGAGCCCGAGCTCCTCGACCGGCCCGCGGCGCTCGGGGCCGAGGAAGCCCATCGCGAGCAGCACGAGGTCGACGTCGAGCGAGAAGGCCGTGTCCGGCACCACCGTGAAATCGAGGCGACCGTTCTCGCGGACCATCTCGACCGTGACGGCCTCGAGCTCCGTGACGTGCCCGGCGCCGTCGCCGACGAACCGCTGGGTGGACACCGAGTAGACGCGCTCGCCGCCCTCCTCGTGCGCCGAGGAGACGCGGAAGACGTCGGGCCACTGCGGCCACGGGTTCTCCGCGAGACGGCTGTCGGGGGGGCGCGGGAGCAGCTCGAACTGATGCACGGACGCGGCGCCCTGGCGGTGGGCGGTCCCGAGGCAGTCGGCGCCGGTGTCGCCGCCACCGATGATCACGACCCGCTTGCCCGCCGCGCTGATGAACTCGGCGTCGGACACCGCGTCCCCCTCGCAGCGGCGGTTCTGGAGCGTCAGGTAGTCCATCGCGAAGTGGATGCCGCGGAGCTCCCGCCCGGGGATCGGAAGATCCCGGGGCTGGACCGCGCCGCAGGCGAGCACGATCGCGTCGAAGTCCCGCTGGAGGTCGCGGACGGGCAGCGCGCCGCCGACGTCGGCACCCGGCTGGAAGACGATTCCGGCCTTCTCCATGAGCCGGAGGCGCCGATCGAGGAGACGTTTCTCGAGCTTGAACTCCGGGATCCCGTAGCGGAGGAGGCCGCCGATGCGGTCGGCGCGCTCGAACACGATGACGGAGTGGCCGGCGCGGTTGAGTTGCTCGGCGCACGCGAGCCCCGCGGGTCCGGAGCCGACGACGGCGACGCGCTTTCCGGTGCGGGTGGCGGACGCCTGGGCGGTCACCCAGCCGCGCGCGAAGGCGTGCTCGATGATCGAGTACTCCACGGCCTTGATGGCGACGGGATCGTCGTTGATCCCGAGCACGCAGGCGCCCTCGCAGGGGGCGGGGCAGAGACGCCCGGTGAAGTCGGGGAAGTTGTTCGTGGCGTGGAGCCGATCGATCGCGTCCCGCCAGCGGTCCCGGTACACCAGGTCGTTCCAGTCGGGGATGATGTTGCCGAGGGGGCAGCCCTGATGGCAGAACGGCACGCCGCAGTCCATGCAACGCGCCGCCTGCTTGGCGAGATCCT
>MGCE01000189.1:16283-28364 GCA_001790315.1 Candidatus Rokubacteria bacterium RIFCSPLOWO2_02_FULL_72_37
CGCCTGCTTGGCGAGATCCTCCCCGGGGTAGGGAAGGTGGACCTCCTTCCAGTCGTGCACACGCTCGGGGATCGGCCGCGTGGGCCACTTCTGGCGCTTGATCTCGAGGAAGCCGGTCGGCTTACCCACCGGCGGTCCCCACGAGCTCGCGGAACGAGGGCTCTCGGCCCTCCGCTCGCGCCCGTGCCTCGGCGGCCAGGACCCGCTTGTAGTCCTTCGGCATCACCCGGACGAAGCGCGACTGCATCGCGCGCCAGTTGGCGAGGATCTTCGCGGCATGGGCCGAGCCCGTGTACGCGACGTGGCGATCGATGAGGCCGCCGACCAGGTGGACGTCGGCCGGCTGGTCGAGCGGCTCGAGATCGACCATCTCGCGATTGCACCGTCGCGAGAAGTCGCCGTCGAGGTCGAGGACGTAGGCGATGCCGCCCGACATGCCCGCCGCGAAATTGCGGCCGGTGCGGCCGATGACCACCACGCGGCCGCCGGTCATGTACTCGCATCCGTGGTCGCCGACGCCCTCCACGACCGCGTGGGCGCCGCTGTTGCGCACGCAGAAGCGCTCACCGGCCACGCCGCGGACGAATGCCTCGCCGCTCGTCGCCCCGTAGAGGGCGACGTTGCCGATGACGATGTTGTCCTCGGGCACGAACGTCGAGCGACGCGGCGGGTACACGATGAGCCGTCCGCCCGACAGCCCCTTGCCCCAGTAGTCATTGGCGTCCCCCTCGAGCGCGAAGGTGATCCCCCGCGGGAGGAAGGCGGCGAAGCTCTGGCCCGCCGAGCCGGTGAAGTGAACCTTGATCGTGTCCTCCGGCAGCCCCTCGGCGCCCCAGCGGGTCGTGACCTCGTAGCCGAGGGTCGTGCCCACGGTGCGGTTCACGTTCCGGATCGGCAGGCTGAGGGTGACGGGGCGCTGGAGCTCGATCGCCTCCCGGCAGGCCGGGATCAAGGTGGTGTGGTCGAGGCCTTTTTCGAGGCCGTGATCCTGCGGCACGACCCGGCGCCGGGCCACGTCGGGCGGCATGTCCGGCTGATAGAGGATCGACGCGAGGTCGAGTCCGCGCGCCTTCCAGTGGGCGACCGCGGGCGCGAAGTCGAGGCGATCGGCACGGCCGATCATCTCGTCGAGCGTGCGGAAGCCGAGGCGCGCCATGTGCTCGCGAACCTCCTGGGCCAGGAAGCGGAAGAAGGTGACGACGTGCTCCGGCTTGCCCGCGAAGCGCCTGCGCAGCTCGGGGTCCTGGGTGGCGACACCGACCGGACAGGTGTTCAGGTGGCAGACGCGCATCATGATGCAGCCGAGCACCACGAGCGGCGCCGTCGCGAAGCCGTACTCCTCGGCGCCGAGCAGCGCGGCGACGACCACGTCGCGTCCGGTCTTCATCTGACCGTCGACCTGGACGACGATCCGATCACGGAGCTTGTTCAGGACGAGCACCTGCTGCGTCTCGGCGAGCCCGAGCTCCCACGGGATCCCGCCGTGCTTGATCGAGGTGAGCGGCGACGCGCCGGTGCCACCGTCGTGGCCCGAGATCAGCACGACGTCCGCGTGGGCCTTCGCCACGCCGGCGGCGACGGTGCCCACGCCGACCTCGGCGACCAGCTTCACGTGCACCCGCGCTCTCGGGTTGGCGTTTTTCAGGTCGTGGATCAGCTGGGCGAGATCCTCGATCGAGTAGATGTCGTGGTGCGGCGGCGGCGAGATGAGGCCCACACCCGGCGTGCTGAGCCGGACCCGGGCGATCCATGGATAGACCTTGCGCCCGGGGAGCTGGCCACCCTCACCCGGCTTGGCGCCCTGGGCCATCTTGATCTGGAGATCGTCGGCGTTGACCAGGTATTCGCTGGTGACCCCGAAGCGGCCCGAAGCGACCTGCTTGACCGCGCTCCGCCGCCAGTCCCCGCCGGGATCGCGGCGGTAGCGGGCCGAATCCTCGCCGCCTTCGCCGGTGTTCGAGCGGCCGCCGAGGCGATTCATCGCGATCGCGAGCGTCTCGTGCGCCTCCTGGCTGATCGAGCCGTAGGACATCGCGCCGGTGGCGAAGCGCTTGACGATCGCCTCGACGGGCTCCACCTCGTCGAGTGGGATCGGCCGCTCGGCCCAGCGCAGGTCGATGAGACCCCGCAGCGTCGCGTGCTTCGTGCTCTGGTCGTCGCACAGGCGGGTGTACCCCTTGAACGCCGCATAGTCGCCGACACGGGTCGAGTGCTGCAGCTTCACGATCATGTCCGGATTGACCATGTGGTGCTCGCCGTCCCGTCGCCACTGATACTCCCCACCCCAGTCGAGCTCGGCCTCGCCGACGGGGCGCTCCGGGAACGCGCGGGCGTGCCGCCGTCGGACCTCCTCCGCGATCACGTCGAGGCCGATGCCGGACACGCGCGATGCCGTGCCGGTGAAGTACCGGTCGACGAGGTCGCGGTTCAGGCCGATCGCCTCGAAGATCTGGGCGCCGCAATAGCTCTGCAGCGTCGAGATGCCCATCTTGGCCATCACCTTGAGGATCCCCTTGTTCAGGGCCTTGATGTAGTTCTTGACCGCCTTCCGGTGATCGAGGTCGGCGAGCAGGCGTTGTCTGATGAGGTCGTCGAGCGTCTCGAACGCGACCCACGGGTTCACGGCGCCGGCGCCGTAGCCGATCAGGAGGCACATGTGATGGACTTCGCGCGCGTCCCCCGCCTCGACCACGAGCCCGCACCGGATGCGTTCGCCCTGGCGCACGAGGTGGTGGTGGACGGCGGCCGTCGCGAGCAGGCTCGGGATCGGCGCGTGCTCGGGGTCCACGCCGCGATCGGACAGGATCAGGATGTTGTGGCCGTCGGCGATCGCGCGGCTCGCGCGGCGCTGCAGATCCTCGAGCGCGCGCTCGAGCCCGCTCACGCCCCCGGCGGACGGGAAGAGCATCGGCAGCGTCGTGGCCTTGAAGCCGAGCTCGGAGACGTGCGCGAGCTTGGCGAGATCGTCGTTGGAGAGCACCGGGTCCTTCAAGACGATCTGCCGGCACGATTCGGGCTCCGGCCGGAGCAGGTTGCGCTCGGGCCCGATCGTCGACTCCATCGCCGTGACCAGCTCCTCGCGGATCTGGTCGAGGGGCGGGTTGGTGACCTGGGCGAAGAGCTGTTTGAAGTAGTCGAACAGCGGCCGCGGGCGATCCGAGAGCACGGCGAGCGCGGTGTCGGTTCCCATCGAGCCGATCGGCTCCTCGCCCTGGCGCGCCATCGGAACCATGAGGATGCGGAGATCCTCGTGGGTGTAGCCGAAGGCGAGCTGGCGGGTGAGGACCGTGGCGTGGTCGGACTCGCCGAGCGGCGCGGGCGCCAGGTTCTCGAGTCGCACCTGGTGCTGGCGCAGCCACTCGCCGTACGGGTGTTCGGCCGCGAGCTCGGCCTTGATCTCCTCGTCGGCGATGATCCTGCCCTGGGCCGTGTCCACCAGGAAGATCCGCCCCGGATGCAGCCGCTCCTTGACCAGGACGTCCTCGGGCGGGATGTCGAGCACGCCGACCTCCGACGCCATGATGACCAGGTCGTCCTTGGTGACGTAGTAGCGCGACGGGCGCAGGCCGTTCCGGTCGAGAACCGCGCCGATGACCGTGCCGTCGGTGAAGGCGATCGAGGCCGGGCCGTCCCAGGGTTCCATGAGCGAGGAGTGGTACTCGTAGAACGCGCGGCGCTCGGGGCTGATGCTCTCGTGGTTCTGCCACGGCTCCGGGATCATCATGAGGATCGCGTGCGGCAGGGAACGCCCGTTCATCACGAGGAACTCGAGCACGTTGTCGAAGGTCGCCGAGTCGGAGAGCCCCTCGCGGGTGACGGGGAAGACCTTGGCCAGGTCCTGGCCGAGCAGGCCGGAGGCGCAGAGCGCCTGCCGCGCGCGCATCCAGTTGATGTTCCCGCGCAGCGTGTTGATCTCCCCGTTGTGCGCGATGTAGCGATACGGGTGCGCGAGCGGCCACGACGGGAACGTGTTGGTGCTGAACCGCTGGTGGACGAGCGCGAGCGCCGACTCGACGTCGGGATCGGTCAGATCCGGGTACATCGTCTCGATCTGGTCGGCGGAGAGCATGCCCTTGTAGATCAGCGTGTTCGAGCTGAGGCTCGGCAGGTGGAGGAAGGTCTTCTCGGTGACGTCGAGCGCGAGCACGGCGTGCTCGATGCGCTTGCGGACGACGTAGAGCTTGCGCTCGAAATGCGCGTGGTCGCGCACCGCGGGCCCGCGGGCGATGAACACCTGGCGGATGTGGGGCTCGACCGAGAGCGCGGTGGCGCCGAGCAGCCGATCGTCGCTCGGCACGTCGCGCCAGCCGAGCAGCCGCTGGCCCTCGTCGGCCACGATCTCCGCGATCAGCGCCTGCACGCGTTCCCGCTGCGCGGGGTCGCGCGGGAGGAAGACGAGCCCGGCGCCGTACTCGGTCGGCCCGGGGAGGGGGATCCGGAGCCGGGCGCACTCCCGGCGCAGGAACTTGTCCGGCATCTGGAGGAGGATCCCGGCGCCGTCGCCCGTGTTCGGCTCGCACCCGCAGGCGCCTCGATGCAGCAGATTGATCAGCACCTGGAGCGCCCTGCGCACGATGTCGTGGGACTTGTGCCCTTTGATGTGGACGACGAACCCGACGCCGCAGGCGTCGTGCTCCCGCAGCGGATCGTACAGGCCCTGCTGCTGCTCCATCTGCAATCCCCTTTGTGAAGAGTTGATGGATACTACCCGAGGTCGGAGTATTAGTCATCCCAGAAAAGTCGGATATTGGGCATTAACCAGGCTTATACTGTGGCCGCCGATGCACCTCGAAACACTGCGGATGTACTGCGACGTGGTGCGGCTGCGCTCCTTCTCGCGGGGTGCGGCCCTCAACCTCGTGTCCCAATCGGCGGCGAGCCAGGCGGTCCGACAGCTCGAGGCTCAGCTCGGCGTGAGCCTGGTCGACCGCACCAAGCGGCCGTTCGTCGTCACGCCGGAGGGGCAGACGTTCTACGAGGCCTGCCGCGGCGTGCTCGAGGTGTGGGAGAAGGCCCGGTCCGAGGTCGCCGCCGCGAAGACCCGGGTGGACGGCACGGTGCGGGTCGCGGCGATCTACTCGGTCGGCCTGCACGACGTCAGCCGGCACATGCAGCGGTTCATGTCGATGTACCCGGACGCGCGCGTCTTGCTCGAGTGCCTGCACCCGCACAAGGTCGTCGAGGCGGTGCTCTCGGGCGAGGCGGACGTCGGGATCATGTCCTACCCGCCCGTGAACCGCGCGCTGTCGACCGTGTTCCTGCGCGCCGAGGCGATGGCCTTCGTGTGTCATCCGAACCACCGGCTGGCTCGCCGGAGACTCGTGCTGCCGGCCGAGCTGAACGGCGAGACGTTCGTGGCCTTCGACGCGGGCCTCACCATCCGGAAGGCGATCGACCGCTCGTTCCGCCAGCACAACGTCAAGGTCAACATCGCGATGGAGTTCGACAATATCGAGACCATCAAGCAGGCGATCATGATCGCGGCGGGCGTCTCGATCCTTCCCCGCCACACCGTCCAGAAGGAAGCGTCCATCCGCACGCTCGCGGCCGTGCCGTTCGCGATCCCCGACCTCGTGCGGCCGGTCGGGCTCATCCACCGGAAGGAAAAGCCGCTGACGCCGACGGTCAGCCGGTTCATCGAGCTGCTCCGCGAGACGACCGCCGACCCGGTGGCCGCGGGTGCGCGCTCGTGACGGCGGCGGGAGAGGGAGGCGACGCGATGGGCGAGTTCGAGGACGAGGACTCCGCGGCGCTCGAGGGCGACCTCCGGGAAGTGCGGGGCGCGCTGCTGAACGACACGATCGCGCTCCTCGGACCGGCGGAGCCGATCCGCCTGGCGGCCGGCGCGACCGTGGCGGACGCGGTCGAGGCGATGCTCGGGCGGCGCCAGGCGGCGGTGCTGGTCACGGACGGGCAGGGACGGCTCGCCGGCATCTTCACGGAGCGCGACGTGTTGAACCGGGTCGTGGGGCGCGGGCTCGATGCCGGGACGACCGCGGTCCGTGACGTGATGACGCCGCGGCCCGAGGCGCTCACGGCGGGCGACCGGGTCGCGTACGCGATCCATTGCATGAGCGTCGCGGGCTATCGCACGATCCCGCTCGTGGACGCGGCCCAACGCCCGGTCGGCATCGTCACGGTGAACGACGTGATCCGGTGGCTGGCGAGCCTCTTTCCGGAGGCCGTGCTCAACCTGCCTCCCGGGGACTCCCGCCTGAAGCGGCCCCAGGACCAGGACGCCGGTTGACGCGGTGTATCACGACGTTCGCCCGCCGACGGTCCCGGTGGTCCAACCGGTGGGGCAAACCTTGCCGCGTTCCCGGGGCTCCGATAAAATGGCGTGGTCAGTCGCGATCGGCGACGCTCAGGACGCGCCGCACGGCCTCGGCAGGGCCCCCCGGTTGAACGGTCGAACGACGGGGCGGGGCGTGTGCGCACGAGCACCGAACGAGGAGACACGAGCGCATGAGTGAGATAGCGGCTGCCGTGAAAGGCAACGGAAAGTCGCTGAAGGAGCTCGATCGAGCCGTCGTCCGCTTCGCCGGCGACTCGGGTGACGGCATGCAACTGACGGGCGAGCAGTTCACGACCGAGTCGGCGTGGGCCGGCAACGACGTCGCGACCCTGCCGAACTTCCCGGCCGAGATCCGCGCGCCCGCCGGAACGCTGTTCGGCGTGTCCAGTTTCCAGCTCCAGTTCGGGAGCCAGCGCGTCTACACGCCCGGTGATCGCCTCGACTGCCTGGTCGCGATGAATCCGGCAGCGCTGAAGGTCCACCTGCGGGATCTCAAGCCCGGCGGCCTCCTGATCGTCAACACGCCCGCCTTCGACAAGCGCAACCTCGACAAGGCCGGCTACGCGGCGAATCCGCTCGATGACGTGACCCTGGGCGAGCGGTACCGGCTGCACAAAGTCGACATGAGCGGCCTGACCCACGAGGCGATCAAGGACCTGCCGCTCAACGCCAAGGAGAAGGACCGGACCAAGAACTTCTTCGCGCTCGGGCTCGTGTCCTGGATCTACACGCGACCGCTGGAGCCGACGCTGGAGTGGATCCAGAAGAAGTTCGCGAAGAACCGGGATGTCGCGGCTGCGAACGCGCGCGTGCTCAAGGCCGGCCACGCGTACGGCGAGACCGCCGAGATCTTCAGCGAGCACTACACGGTCGAAGCCGCGGAGATGACGCCGGGCCTCTACCGGGCCATGACGGGCAACCGCGCCCTGGCCTGGGGCCTCCTGGCCGCCGCGCAGCGGTCGAAGCTCCCGCTCGTGTATGGCGCCTATCCGATCACGCCCGCCAGCGACATCCTGCACGAGCTGGCGCTGCACAAGCGCTTTCGGGTGCGCACGGTCCAGGCGGAGGACGAGATCGCGGCTGTCACGGCCGCCATCGGCGCCTCGTTCGGCGGCGCGATCGGCGTGACGGGCTCGAGCGGACCCGGCATCGCCCTCAAGGGGGAGGCGATCGGGCTGGCGGTGATGGCCGAGCTGCCGCTCGTGGTGTTCGACATCCAGCGGGGGGGGCCGTCCACCGGGCTCCCGACCAAGACCGAGCAAGCCGACCTCATGCAGGCGCTCTACGGCCGCAACAGCGAGTCGCCCGTCGTCGTGCTCGCGCCGGCGACACCCGGCGACTGCTTCTACGTCGCGTACGAAGCGGTGCGGATCGCCGCGAAGTACATGGTCCCGGTCCTGGTGCTGAGCGACGGATTCCTGGCCAATGGCTCGGAGCCGTGGCTGATCCCGGATCCGGACACGCTCCCGGCGATCGACGTGGAGTTCCGGACCGAGCCGGAGGGGTTCTTCCCCTACCTGCGCGATCCGGCGACGCTCTCGCGACCGTGGGTGCGCCCGGGCACGCCCGCGCTCGAGCACCGCATCGGCGGCATCGAGAAGCAGGACGTGACGGGCAACATCTCCTACGACCCGGAGAACCACGACCACATGGTGCGGACGCGCGCGGAGAAGGTGCGGCGCGTGGCGCAGGAGATCCCGCCGATCACGATCAACGGCCCGGCGACCGGGGACGTCCTCGTCGTGGGCTGGGGCAGCACGTACGGCGCGATCACGGCGGCGGTCGAGCGCGCGCAGAGCGCGGGGCGCTCCGTCGCGTCGGTGCACCTCCGTCATCTCAACCCCCTGCCGCCGGACCTCGGGCACGTGTTGCGCGAGTTCCGACGGGTGCTGGTGCCGGAGATCAACAGCGGCCAGCTCGTCCGGGTGCTGCGGGCCGAGTACCTCGTCGATGCGGTCGGCTTCAACCGCGTGCGCGGGCTCCCGCTGGCGAGCGACGAAATCCACGACGCGATCATCCAGCTCCTCGGGAGTCACGCATGAGCCCAGGCGGCGCAGGGGCCAAGGAAGCTCCGAAGTACAGCAAGAAGGATTTCGAGTCCGACCAGGACGTCCGATGGTGTCCCGGGTGCGGGGATTACGCGATCCTCTCGGCCGTGCAGAAGACGTTCCCCGACCTGGGCGTGCCCAAGGAAGACATCGTCTTCGTCTCGGGCATCGGCTGCTCGAGCCGTTTCCCGTACTACATGAACACCTACGGCTTCCACACGATCCACGGCCGCGCCCCGGCGATCGCGACCGGGCTCAAGCTGGCCCGACCGGAGCTCAAGGTGTTCGTCGTCACGGGCGACGGCGACGGGCTGTCGATCGGCGGCAATCACATGCTGCACGTGTTGCGCCGCAACGTGGGCGTGACAATTCTGTTATTCAACAACAGGATCTACGGCCTCACGAAGGGCCAGTACTCTCCGACGAGCGAGCTCGGCAAGATCACCAAGTCGACGCCGATGGGCTCGGCCGATCGGCCGATCAACCCGCTCGCCTTCGCGCTGGGCTGTGGCGCGACCTTCGTGGCGCGCACGGTCGACCGGAACATCCCGCACATGGAGGAGATGCTCCGCCGTGCGGCGCACCACAAGGGCGGAGCGTTCGTCGAGATCCTCCAGAACTGCAACGTGTACAACGACCTGGCGTGGAACGTCCTCTACGACAAGGACTCGAAGCTCCGCAACGAGCTCCGCCTCGAGCACGGCAAGCCGCTGCTCTTCGGGCCGCCGGACGAGCGCCAGGCCGTCGTCATGGAGGGCGTGGTGCCGAGGGTCGTGCCCGCGAACGCGGTCTCCGAGAGCGCGCTCTGGGTCCACGACGAGAAGAACGTCAACGCGGCGAAGCTCCTGGCGGACCTGTTCGCCCCGGAGTTCCCGGTGCCGATCGGCGTGCTCGCGGCGATCGACGAGCCCGTCTACGAGGACATCATGCTCGAACAGGAACGCCGGGCGATCTCCGAGCGAGGGCCGGGGGACATCGCCAAGCTGCTCACGTCGGGAGATACCTGGAAGATCTCCTGAGCGCGCGTGTGAAGGTGGGGAGGCGATGGCGCTGACCCGGTCCGTCCTCGACGCGCTCGAGCGCATCGTCGGCCCCGACGGAGTGGTGAGCACGCCCGAAGGCCGGCTCGTCTACGAGTGCGACATGCACACCTTCTACAAGGGCGCACCGGACGTCGTCGCCCTCCCCGGCAGCACCGAGCAGGTCGAGGCGATCGTGCGTCTCTGTCGGCGCGAGCGGGTCCCGATCGTGCCGCGGGGCTCGGGCACGGGCCTCATCGGTGGCGCGATGGCCGCCGCCGGCGGCGTCATGGTCGGGATGAACCGGATGGACCGGATCCTCGAGGTGGACCTCCCGAACCGCTGCGCGACTGTCGAGCCCGGACTCATCAATCTCTGGCTCACCAAGGCCGTGCAGGACCGCGGCTACTTCTTCGCCCCCGACCCCTCGAGCCAGATGGTGTCCTCGATCGGCGGCAACGTCTCGACGAACGCCGGCGGTCCGCATTGCCTCAAGTACGGCATCACCGTGAACCACGTTCTCGGCCTGGAGGTGGTCACGGGCGCCGGCGAGCGGGTGCAGCTCGGGGGCACGGTGGTCGATCGACCGGGCTACGACGTGCTGGGCGTCACGGTCGGCGCCGAGGGGACGTTCGGGCTCGTCACCGCGATCACCGTGCGCCTGCTGCACGTTCCGGAAGCGGTGAAGACCGTGCTGGCGTCGTTCACCTCGATCGAGCGCGCCTCGGAGGCGGTGTCGGGCATCATCGCCGCCGGAATCATTCCCGCGGCGCTCGAGATGCTCGACGAGCTGATGATCCAGGCGATCGAGGCGGGGATCGGTGCCGGGTACCCCAAGGGCGCCGCCGCGGTGCTGCTGATCGAGCTGGATGGTCCGACCGCCGAGGTGGACTCGCAGGCCGAGCGCGCGGCCGCGATCTGCCGGGAGCGCGGCGCGCTCGACGTGCGCGTCGCGCGCGACGACGCCGAGCGCGCGCTGCTCTGGAAGGGCCGGAAGGAGGCGGCGGGCGCCGTCGGGCGGCTCGCGCCGACGTACCTCCTGCAGGACGCGGTGGTGCCGCGCTCGAAGCTGCCCGCCATCATGCGCGAGGTGCTGGCGATCGGCGAGCGCCACCGGGTGCAGATCGCCAACGTCTTCCACGCGGGCGATGGCAACCTCCATCCCTTGATCCTCTACGACGACCGGCGTCCGGGCGAGCTCGAGCGCGCGAAGGCGGCGAACGAGGAGCTGCTCCGGGCGTGCATCGCGATGGGGGGCACCGTCACCGGCGAGCACGGCGTGGGCATCGACAAGGCGAAGAATCTCCCGCTCCAGTACGGCGAGGCGGACCTCAACTTCATGTACCGGCTGCGCGGGGTGTTCGACCCGGATCGCCTCATGAACCCCGGCAAGCTGCTGCCCTCGCACCCGGCGTGCAGCGAGGGCTTCCGTCCCGCGCGGCCGCACCTGCCCGAAGGCGCCTGGATCTGATGGTCGTCGCCGGGCGAGCCGTCGGCGGCGTGCTCGCTGCCATCGTCGGCCGCGAGCGCCTGCGCGAGGACGACGCGGCGCGGGCCGGGGCGGCCGTCGACGGAGTGGTGCCCCGCTTCGTGGTGCGCCCCGGGTCGCTCGAGCAGGTGAGCGGTGTCGTGGCGCTCGCCCACGACGCCGGGCTCGCCGTCGTGCCCCGCGGCAGCGGGAGCTCGCTCGAGCTGGGCCGCCCCCCGGTCAGAGTGGACGTGGTCCTGGACCTCGGCGACCTCGACCAGGTGCTCGAGTGGAGCCCCGACGACCTGACCGTCTCGGTGCAGGCCGGCGTGACGGCCGGCGCGCTCGCGAGGCGGCTGGCGACACGCCGCCAGCTCCTTCCGGTCGACCCGCCCGGCGCGGCCACCCGGACGCTCGGCGGGCTCGTGGCGACCGGCGCGAGCGGCCCCTCCCGCGCCCGCTACGGGACGCTCCGCGACCTGCTGCTGGGCGTGCGCTTCGTCCAGGCCGACGGCGCGGTGACCTGGGGCGGGGCGAAGGTCGTGAAGTCCGTGAGCGGCTACGACGTGCCGAAGCTGATGGTCGGCGCGCTCGGGACGCTCGGGCTCCTGGTCGAGCTCACGTTCCGTCTGCATCCCATGCCGGAATCCGAGGCGACGTGGCTCGTCCGGTGCCGCGACGCGGCCGGCGCGCAGCGGTTCGTCGATGCCCTGCTCGGCTCGGTGATCCAGCCGACGCGCGTGGAGCTGCTGAACTCCGCCGTGCTCGACGCCTGCGCGCTCCCGGCGGGCGCCGCGGCGGTGGCGGTCGCGATCGGCACGGTCGAGGCCGCCGTCCGTGCCCAGGGAGAAGCGCTCGTCCGCGTGGCGCGCGGCACGGGCGCCGAAGCCGCGCCCGAAACGCGGGGTTTCTGGGAGGCCTATGCGCGTGCCTTCGAGACGGCCGGGGGCGCGCGCCTGCGTGTCGCCACGCTCGTGAGCGCGGTCGGCGCCACGCTCCTCGAGGTGGAGAGGGCCGTCGGCGATCTGGCCCCCGGCAACGAGCCGCGGGTGGGCGGCTGCGCCGCCGTCGGTACGCTCCACGTCGCGCTGGCGGGCATCGGCCCCGCCCCCGCGCAGGCGCTCGTCGAGCGACTGCGCGGCTTCGTCGCCCCGAGGGGCGGGAGCGTTGTCGTCGAAGCCGGGCCACGCGCTCTGCGTGAGGCCGTCGATCCGTGGGGGCCGGTGGCGCCGGGTCCGTTCGCGCTGATGC
>MGCE01000190.1 GCA_001790315.1 Candidatus Rokubacteria bacterium RIFCSPLOWO2_02_FULL_72_37
TAGTCGTATCCCGCATAGATCAGCCCCAGGATGCCGGGGATGAAGAACAGCAGGTACAGCGCCAGGTCGAGCGACGCCTGCGCGCGGGGCTTCATGTAGATGTACACGAAGTCGGCGCGGACGTGCCCGCCGGCCGCGAGTGTGTAGGCGCCGCACATCATGAACAACGTGCCGTACAGCATGTTGTTGAAGTCGAAGATCCAGGCCGTCGGCGCGTTAAGGATGTAGCGCTTGAACACCTCGACGGAGACCACCAGGGTCAGCCCGACGATCAGCCACGCGAAGGCCTTGCCCGACCAGTAACTGACCTGGTCGATGGCGCGGAGGAGGCGCTGGGCGCTCATGCGGTCGGAGCACGCCAGCCATCCGGCCGAGCGCCGGATGGCTGGCGGAAGCAGCTAGCTCTTCTTGGCAGCCGGCCGGCCGAAGTAGTGATTGTAGGCCATCTCACGCCTGACGTTGGTGTCGAGATCCCACTTGACGGCGCGCGCCGCGAACGCCTTCTGCGACGCGGCGACCTCCTTGAACATCGGGTTGTCCGCCGACTTCTTCACCAGCACCTCGTCGAAGATCTGGAGCTGCTTCTGGAGGACGGCGGCCGGGGTCTTGTAGACCCGGACCTTGTCCTTGGTCTGCAGCTCGATGTAATCCTTCGAGTAGCGGTCGATCGCCTTCCACGACATGTCGGCCGAGGCCGCTTCCACGGCGTACTCGATGATCTTCTTCATCTTGTCGGGCAGCGCGTCGAACTTGGTCTTGTTGAACGTGATCTCGAACTGCTCGGCGTTCTGGTGGTAGCTCTGCAGCATGAAGACCTTGGAGACGTCGGCGAAGCCGAGGAGCCGGTCCGAGGTGGCGTTGTTGAACTCGGCGGCGTCGAGCAGCCCCCGGTCCATCGCCGGGACGATCTCGCCGCCGGGCAGCGCGTTCACCGCCGCCCCGAGGCCCGTGAACAGGTCGATCGAGATGCCGACGGTGCGGAACTTGAGCCCCTTGAAGTCGTCGGGCTTGCCGATCGGCTTCTTGAACCAGCCGAGCGGCTGCGTGGCCATCGGGCCGTAGGGGAACGACACGACGTTGGCCCCGATGGAGGCGTAGAGCTTGTTCAGGAGTTCCTTGCCGCCGCCGTACTTGTGCCAGGCCAGCAGCATGTTGGCGTCCATCCCGTAGGCGGGACTCGACCCCCAGAGGGCCAGCGCCGTCTGCTTGCCGTAGTGGTACACGAGCACGCCGTGGCCGCCGTCGAGCGTGCCCTTCGACACGGCGTCGAGCAGGCCGAAGGCCGGCACGACCGCGCCCGCGGGCAGCACCTCGATCTTGAGGTCGCCGCCCGTCATGTCGTTGACCTTCTTGGCGAAGTCGAGCGCGTACTCGTGGAAGATGTCCTTCTGCGGCCAGGTGCTCTGCCAGCGCATGCTGATCGGCCCCTGCGCCTTGACGACGGACGGGAAGGCCAGCGCCGCGGCGCCCGCGGCCGCGGCGCCCTTGAGGAACCTGCGGCGGGGTGCTTCGGGTGTCGTCTCCTGGTTGCTCATGAGTCATCTCCTCTTCCTGCGACGAGATGGAGGAATCCCAGGCCGGATCGAACCGCCGGAATTTTACATCGACCCTCCGACCTCCCGCAAGACGACCTTCCGGCCGGTCAGCGGGCTCGCAGGGTGATCGAGAGCCGGTCCTGGCCCCGACGGACCGTGAGCCGTACCGGCCGGTCCGGACCCACCTCCGCCAGGGCCTCGCGGGCGGCGTCGCGCGTGAGCACGGCGCGCTCGCCGACCTGCAGCAGCACGTCGCCGACCTCGAGGCCGGCCTGCGCCGCGGCGCCGTCGCGCAGCACCACGCCGACGGTGGGCGGCAACGTCTCCGCCGGCCGCCCGGGCCGCCCTTCGCCGGGCGGCTCGAGGTCGCGCATCGCGAAGCCGAGCTCGGCGGCGACGCGCTCGCCGACGACCGCGCGCGGCATGGCCGCCAGGCGCACGTCGACCGGATGGCGCCCGTCGTCTCTCAGGATCGTGAGCCGGGAGGCCTCGCCGATGGGCGCGGCGGCGATCAGCCGCTGGAGCAGCCGCGTCTCCGTGACGGGCCGGACGCCGAAGGCCACGACGATGTCGCCGGTCCGGAGGCCCGCGCGCGCCGCGGGCGTGTCGGGCATGACGTCGGCGATCACGACGCCGAAGCCCTCGCGGATGCCGTGCCTGGCCGCGATCGCCTCCATCTCCTGCTCCGTGAGGTCGCGGATGCGCACGCCGAGCCACGCCCACGGCCCGGCGTCCGCAGCCGACGCGATCACGAGCGCCACGAGCAGAACGACGAGGCCCCTACCGGCGAGCGCGCGCATCACTCGCGCTCGCCCGAGAGCTCGCGGACGAGGGCCTCGAGCGCGGCGGCGACGCGCCCGAGGCGCCGGTCGGCGTCGAGGGTCTCGAGCAGCTCCTGGCGCAGGTCGCCGTCGGGGAGCACGGCTGCGGCGATCCGGTCGGCGATCACGCCGGGCGCCTGCCCGTCGGCCAGCGCCGTGTCGAGCAGATCGGCCGGCCGCTGGAGCGCCACGAGCAGCCGACCGCACGCGGCGCGGATCCGCGCGAGCGTAGGGGTGGTGTCCGCCGCCGGCGGCGCGTCCTCGAGTCGCCGCGCCTCGACGAGGCGGTAGAGCGTGTCGCTCGGCCGCTCCCGCTCGATGCGCACGCGCCCCTCGCCCTTCAGGAGGATGTTGTACCGGCCGTTCGCGAGCCGCTCCCAGCTCACGATTTCTCCGGCGCCCGCCACCGCGTGCACGGCCGGCTTGCCCGCGTAGGTCGCCTCGAAGCCCGGGCGAAGCTTGACGACGGCCAGCCGGCGGTCGCGCGCGAGCACGTCCATGACGAGCGCGCGGTACCGGGCCTCGAACACGTGGAGCGGCAGCAGCGTGTGCGGGAAGAAGGTGACGTCGGGCAGCGGGAAGATGGGCAGGATCAGCGCCGGTCGCAGACCCGACACCGGCTCAGCTGATCGTCGGCAGCGGGCCGAGCGCGGCCAGCTCGCCCAGGCGCCCGCGGACGGCCTCCGCGAGCTCGCGGAACGCCTTCGCCTGCGGCGACCCGGCGCGGCGGATCGTGATCGGCGAGCCCTCGTCGCCGCCCGCGCGCGTCTCGGGATCGAGCGGGATCTGCGCGAGCAGCGGCACGCCGTACTCCTCGGCGATCCGGCGCCCGCCGCCCTCGCCGAAGATGTCGTAGCGCGTGCCCGTGTCCGGCGCCATGAAGTAGCTCATGTTCTCGACGATGCCGAGCATCGGCACGTTGAGCTTCTGGAACATCCCGATCGCCTTGCGCACGTCGAGGAGCGCCACCTCCTGCGGCGTCGTGACCATGACCACGCCGGACAGCGGGATGACCTGCGAGAGCGAGAGCTGGGCGTCGCCGGTGCCCGGCGGCATGTCGAAGACCAGGTAGTCGAGGGCGCCCCACATGACGTCGCGGAGCATCTGCTGGATGAACGAGTGGATCATCGGCCCGCGCCACACGAGCGGCTCGCGGTCGTTCACGAGGAGCCCGATCGACATCATCTTGATGCCGTGCGCCTCGACCGGGAGGATCTTGTTGTCGAACATCCCCGGCCGCCCGCGCGAGCCCAGCATCATGGGCACGTCGGGCCCGTAGACGTCGGAGTCGATGATCCCGACCGTCGCGCCGCCCTGCTGGAGCGCGACCGCCAGGTTCACGGCGACCGTGGACTTGCCGACGCCACCCTTGCCCGAGGAGACTGCGATCGTGTGCCGGACCTCGGGAATGAGATCGGCCGGCCGCGCCGCGGGCGCCGGCGCGTGCCCCGCCGCGCCCTGGGGGGCGGGCCGCGCCGCACCCCCGCTCCCCATCCGGACCTGGACGTTGGCCACGCCCGGCAGCGCCCCGACCAGCCGCGCGGCCATGCTGTGCATCGTCGCGCGCGACTTGGGCGACTGCGTGGTGAAGGTCAGCGTGAACGCGACCTGGGCGTCCTCGGTGACGCTGAGGTCCTGCACGAGGCCGAGCGCGACGATGTCCTGCTGCCCCTCGGGGTCGCGCACACCCCTCAGCGCCTCGAGCACCGCCTCCCGCGTCACCATGGTGCGACTATACCACTGCACCCACGCCCGACGCTTATCTATGCGCAAAATCTTGCATTCTGGCCCACGAGCTGTTACATAACTCGAGTGATTTCCGCCGACCAGTTCCGGCAGGTCCTCGGCCACTTCGCCACGGGCGTCACCGTCGTCACCACGACGAACGGCGACGGGCGCCCCACCGGCCTCACGGCGAGCGCCTTCACCTCGGTGTCCCTCGACCCCCCGCTCGTCCTCGTGTGCGTGGACCACAAGTCGCAGAGCTACCCGGCGCTGCTCGAGCACCGCCGGTTCGCCGTGAACGTCCTCACGACGCAGCACGAGGACGTGTCGCGTCGCTTCGCGACGTCCCGGCTCGACAAGTTCGACGGCGTCCCGCACCGGATCGGCGCGCTCGGGCTCCCGCTCCTCGACGGCGCGCTGGCCCAGCTCGAGTGCGTCACGGTCGCGAGCCACGTCGAGGGCGACCACACCATCCTCGTCGGGCGCGTCGAGCACGCGCGAAGCGGTCCCGGCGAGCCGCTGCTCTACTATCGCGGCCGATACGGCCGCCTGTCAGGAGCGCCCCAGTGACGATTCCCCTGTCCCGTCCCCCGGTCGACGACGAGATCAAGCAGGCGGTGCTCGCCGCCATCGACGCGCGACAGTACATCCTCGGGCCGCAGTGCCGCGCGCTCGAGACGGAGCTGGCGCGCGACGCCGGCACGACGGACGCCGTGCTCACCAGCTCGGCGACCGCGGCGATCTGGATGACGCTCCGCGCCCTCGGCGTGCGGCCGGGCGACGAGGTGCTGGTTCCGGCGCACACCGCGTTCCCGACGGTCGAGGCCGTCTGCTTCGCCGGCGCGCGGCCCGTGTTCGTGGACACCGACGACTGGTACACGATGGACGTCAAGGACGCCGCGGCGAAGGTGACGACGCGCACGGTCGGGCTCCTCCCCGTGCACCTCTACGGCCAGCCGGCCGACCTGCCCGCGCTCCAGGACCTCGCCCAGCGCTTCGGCCTCTGGCTCGTCGAGGACTGCGCCCAGGCGCAGGGCGCCGCCTGGGACGACCGGCGGGTCGGCTCGTTCGGGCGCGCCGCCGTCTACTCGTTCTATCCGTCGAAGAACCTGCCGGCGATGGGCGACGGCGGCTGCGTGATCACGAGCGACGAGGAGCTGGCGGTGCGCTGCCGGCGCATCCGCGACCACGGCCGGCTCAACAAGGACGTGCACGCCGAGATCGGCTTCAACCTGCGCTTCAACGAGCTGCAGGCCGCGGCCCTGCGCGTGCTGCTCCGGCGCCTCCACGCGATGAACGACCACCGCCGCGCGCTCGCCGCCCGCTACGGCGAGCGGCTCGCGGGCCTGCCGCTCGTCCTGCCCGCGGAGCGCGAGCACGCGCGTCACGTCTACCACCTGTACGTCGTCGCGACGCCCCGGCGCACCGAGCTCGCGGCCCACTTGAAGGCGCGCGGGATCCAGACGGGCATCCACTACCCGGTGCCGACGCACCGCCAGCCCGCGGTCGCGCACCTCGACCCGCCCTCGCTGCCCCGCACCGAGCGGCTGGTGGAGGAGATCCTGACGCTCCCGATGTCGGCCCACCACACGGAGGCCGAGATCGACCAGGTGGCGGGCGCGGTGGGGGACTTCTTCGGTAGGTGAGCGGGCGGCCGCGCTTCCAGCGGTTCCTGCACCGGCGGCGCTTCTACGCCCAGCTCGTCCGCATCGTCGGGGCGAACCTCGCGCGCCGCGGGCCTCGCGACGCCGTGTTCGTGTCGCTGATGGGCGGCGTGGGCGACCTCGTGAACCTGTTTCCCACCCTCGACGCGCTCGCCGCCCAGGCCCCCGTCGAGCTCGCGACGGGCCCGTACCCGTACCGTGCGCTCGCCGAGGCGCACCCGGGGCTGGCGCGCGTCTGGGCGCCGTTCGTCTACAAGCCCGCGCGCGGCCCGCACCGCCGCCTGATCGAGCGCGCGCTCGCGCCGTTCTACGCGCGCGTCGTGCTGCTCGACACCGCGGACGGCCGCTGGTGGGCGCACGGCCGCCACATCGCCGCGACGTACGCCGCGCGGTGCGGCGTGGCGCCGCCGAGCCGCGGGTACGTCCACCTCACCGACGCGCACCGCCGCGCGGCCGCCGCGGTGGCGCGCGCCCACGGGCTCGACGGGTTCGTGTACGTCGCCCAGGTGATCCGCCGCTCGCGGCCGCTCCGGTCCTGGCCCCTGGCCCACTGGCACGCGCTCTACGAGCGGCTCCGCGGGGTCTCCGGCCTGCCGATCGTCGTGGACACGACGGGTTCCGACGAGATCGCGGTGCCGGACTTCTGCGTGCCGCTGGAGCGCCTGGACATCCTGGTGGCGGCGGCGCTGATCGAGCGGGCACGCCTCTTCCTCGGGCCCGACTCGGGGCTCACGCACGTCGCCGCCGCGCTCGGCGTGCCGACGGTCTCCATCCACCTCGGCTATCCGGCGGCGAGCTGCCGCGCCCTCGGGGACTCGGTGCGCCTGGTCGAGCAGGCGGCGCCGTTCGAGGACCCCGCGGCGACGACGCCCGCGCGCGTGCTCGCGGTCGCCGAGCGGGCGCTCGGCGAGGCGGCGCCCCCGGCCGCGCCCCCGATCGCGGTCAGGGCGTGAGCGCGGCGCCGATGCGCGTGCTCCAGATCTATCCCAAGCACGACTACTTCACCGGCGCCGCCATGCAGGTGACGGACCTGGCGCGCGGCCTCGCCGCGCGCGGCCACCACGTGGTCCTGCTCACCCGGCCGAACCCGCACTGGGCGGCCGCGTGCGCGCACACGGGGGTCGTCCACCGCGTCCTGCCGATGCGGAGCGGCGCGGACGTCGCCTCGGTCGCGGGCCTCCGGCGGATCCTCCGCGACGACCGGATCGAGCTGGTTCACGCGCACAAGGGGCGCGGCCGCACGCTCGCGCTCCTCGCCGGGCTCCTGGGCCCGCGCCCCGTCCTCGTCCAGAACCGCGGCGTGAGCTTCTCCGTCGACCGCTGGACGCGCCGCCTGTACACGACCCGCCGCGTCCACGCCGTCGTCGCGGTCTGCGAGTCGATCAGGCGCCGCCTCGAGGCCGCGGGCGTCCCGGCCGAGAAGATCGAGGTCGTTTACTCGGGCACCGACACGGAGCGCTTCCATCCTGGCGTGGACGGCGGCGCGATCCGCCGCGAGCTGGGCCTCGACGCCGAGCACTTCCTGATCACGCAGGTGGGCGTGCGCTCGTGGCGGGGATGGGCCGACGTGTTCGAGGCGATGACGCGGATCGCGCCGCGCGCCGAGCGCGCGCGCCTCCTGTTCGTGGGCGCCGCGCCGCCGCGCCTCGCCACGCTCGGCGATCTCGCGCGCGAGCGCGGGCTCGGCGGCCGGGTCCTCGTGCTGGGCTCGCGCCGTGATGTCCCGCAGATCCTCGCCGCCTCGGACGTGGTCGTCGACGCCTCGTACGCGGGTGCGGGAATCACCGGCTCGATCCGCGAGGCGCTCGCGTGCGAGCGGCCGGTCGTGGCCACCGCCGTCGAGGGCATGCCCGAGCTCGTGCGCGACGGCGAGACGGGCCTGCTCGTGCCGCCGCGCGATCCGGCCGCGCTCGCCGCCGCCATCCTCGGCGTGCTCGCCGACCCGACGCGCGCGCAGGGGCTGGCCCGCGCGGGGCGCAAGCGCGTGGAGGCGCACTTCTCGCTGCGCGCCAAGCTCGACGCCACCGAGGCGCTCTACCGGCGCCTGCTCGCCGCGCGGAGGCCCGCGTGATCCGGGCGCTGCCGCTCTACCGGCGGCTGCTCCCGTATCTGCGCCCGCACGTGCCGGTCCTCGTGCTGGGCGGCCTCCTCGCCCTCGTCGTGGCGGGGGCCGAGGGCGCCATCGCCTGGCTCGTCAAGCCCGCGATGGACGACATCTTCATCCGGCGCGACCTCGTCATGCTCAAGGTCATCCCGCTCGTCCTGCTCGCGGCGTACGTCGTCAAGGGCGCGGCCCGCTACGGCCAGTCCTACCTCATGGCCGCGGTCGGCGAGCGCGTGATCGCGGCGCTCCGTCACACGCTCTACGTGCACCTGCAGCAGCTGCCGCTCGCGTTCTTCACGGGGCGGCACTCGGCCGACCTGATGTCCCGCGTCGTGACCGACGTGAACCGCCTCGCCCGCCTGTCCTCGACCGTCCTGGTCATGGCCATCCGGCAGGCCGCGATGATCGTCGCGCTCGTCACCGTGATGTTCGCGCGCGAGTGGCGGCTCGCGCTGATCGCGCTGATCGTGTTCCCGCTGGTCGGCGTCGTGGTCCGCGCGATCGGACGGCGCCTCTACACCATCAACAAGCGCGCGCAGGAGAAGCTCGCGGAGCTCAACGTGCTCCTGCACGAGGTCTTCTCGGGCACGAAGATCGTCAAGGCCTTCGGGCGCGAGGCGCACGAGGTCGGGCGTTTCGACCATGTCAATCGGCGCCTCCTCGCGCTCGCGCTCAAGGACCACCGCACCGACCAGCTCACCGAGCCGGTCATGGAGGTGCTCGCGGCCCTCGGCATCATGGGCGCCCTGTGGTACGGCGGCCACCAGGTCATCGCCGGCGCGATGACTGCGGGCGACTTCTTCTCGTTCATCGCCGCGGTCGCCCTGCTCTACGGGCCCGTCCGCCAGCTCTCACGCATCGCCAACACGGTGCAGCAGTCCACGTCGTCGGTCGAGCGCGTCTTCGAGATCCTCGACACGCCGCCGGAGGTCGCCGATCGGCCCGATGCCGCCGTGCTCGACGGGTTCCACGACACGCTGGTCTTCGACGACGTGAGCTTCCGCTATCCGGGCTCCGACGAGCCCACGCTGCGCGGCGTCTCGCTGTCGATCACCAAGGGCGAGGTCGTGGCGTTCGTGGGGCTCTCGGGCGCGGGCAAGTCCACGCTCATGGACCTCGTGCCGCGCTTCCACGACGTGAGCGCCGGCCGCATCACGCTCGACGGGCACGACCTCCGCGACGTGTCGCAGGCCTCGCTCCGCGCGCAGATCGGGGTCGTCACGCAGGGCACGTTCCTCTTCAGCGACTCGATCTTCTACAACATCGCGTACGGGCGCCCCGACGCCCTCTTCGAGGACGTGGCCCGCGCCGCCCAGCAGGCGCACGCCGAGGAATTCATCCTGGCGTGCCCCGACGGCTACGGCACCCTCGTCGGCGAGCGCGGCGTGCGGCTCTCCGGCGGGCAGCGCCAGCGGATCGCCATCGCGCGCGCGTTCCTCAAGAACCCGCCGATCCTGATCCTCGACGAGGCGACGTCCGACCTCGACGCCGAGAGCGAGTTCATGGTGCAGCAGGCGCTCGCCCGGCTGATGCGCGGGCGCACGGTGCTCGTCATCGCCCACCGCCTGGCGACCGTGCGGAACGCCGCGCGCATCGTGGTCGTGCACGACGGCCGGATCGCGGAGGTCGGCCGGCACGACGAGCTCCTGGCGCACGACGGCGTCTATCGTCGCCTCTACGCCCTCCAGATGGAAGGCGCCAGCTTGTGAAACGCCTGTCGGCCCGCGAGGGCCGGCGGGCGCGCACGGCAGGGATCGCGGGATCACGCGGCACGCGTCCGCTTGCCCCGTCGCGGCTGGGCTCCATCGGGGCGCGGGGGGTCCGCTGCCCGCACGGCGGGAACGGATCCCGCTGACCCCTGCCGTGCGCGCCCGCCGGCCCTCGCGGGGGCGCCAGTGAGTGCGTGGCTCACGGGCCAAGGACCAACGACGTCCGCCGCGCGCCCCCGCGGGCCCACGCGGGAGCACCAGCATGAGTCGGCAGACGGACGCCTCGCCGACGGATGGCTCCCGGAACGGATGTCTCCCGGAGTGGGCGTTGACCGTGGCGTCTGGCGCCGCTACGGTGGAGGCATGACGCACCCGTCGCCGGCTGTCCGGCGCTGGACGCGGATGGAGTACGAGCGGCTCGTCGACCTCGGGCTCTTCCGGGGCGATGCCGTCGAGCTCATCGGGGGCCACCTGGTCGTCGCCGAACCCCAGGGCAGCTACCACGCGACGGCCGTCGGGGCCGCGGACGACGCGCTCCGCGCCGTGCTGCCGCCGAACTTCATCGTGCGGGCGCAGATGCCCGTCGCCCTCGACGACGAATCCGCGCCCGAGCCGGACCTGGCCGTGGTCCCGGGCGCCCGCGGGGACTACCGCGACGCGCACCCCGCGCGTCCCGCGCTCATCGTGGAGGTCGCCGACTCGAGCCTCGAGCTCGACCGTGCGCACAAGGGCAGCCTCTACGCCCGCGCGGGAGTCCAGGACTACTGGATCGTCAACCTGATCGACCGCACCGTCGAGGTTCACCGCGATCCGGGTCCGGACCCATCGGCGCCCTACGGGTGGCGCTACCGGTCGATGCAGACGCTGGCGCCGCCGGCGCGCGTCGCCTTGCTGGCGCTACCCGCCGCACAGATCTGCGTCGCCGACCTGCTACCGTAGCGCAGCTCTTGCCAGAATAGGACGCCATGACGGAACTGGTCCTCGTCGTCGAGGAAGCCCCGGGTCGGCCGGTCCATCTTCACGGAAGTTATGCGCCGGGAAAACTCAGGCGCTCGAGCGCGTCGACGAGTTCGTCGCGGAAGGCGCGGAGCGTGTCGAGCGACACCGGCGCGAGCACGCCGTCCGGGACGCGGTCGAGCGGCACCTGGCTGATGGCCCAGGCGAGCTGGCCCGGCGTCAATCCGGCGTCCTTGCGGCGCGCCGCGGCCAGCGCGTCGAGCACCCGGTAGCCGGCGTTCTCGAGGACGAAGAGGTCGACCACGTCCCTCGGCTCACTGCGGCCGAGGATCGCGCAGAGCTTATTGACGAGGATCTCTTCTGGCGGGTCGAGCGTGAGGCCGTCGTGCTCTTCGGGGGGCGGGCCAACGCGCTCGACTGTCTCGAGCACGAGATCCACGCGCACGCCCTCGCCGTCGCGGGTCGTCAGCACGACGCGCCGGAAGGCCGGCGCGTCCATCACGATCTCGACCCGCGCTCCGAGCTCCGCCGCGATCACGGGAAGCGACGCGAGGGCCGCGCGGAACGCCGCGTCGTCTCTCGTGAAGAGATCGAGGTCCAGCGAGCGCCGATGCCCGAAGTGGAGAGCGAGCGCGCCGCCGCCGGAGAGATAGAAGCCGCGCACGGAGGCGAACAGGCGCCCGAGGAACGCCCGCTCGAACGCGGTGAGGAAGCTAGGGGACGAATCCATGCCGACGCCACGCGTGGACGAGGTAATCCCAGAAGGCCCTGCGTCGTCCGAGCCGAGGGGCGATGTCCTGATAGCGGGCGACGGCGCGCTGGGGCCGGAGGAACAGCCAGACCTGGTCGTCCCGGGCCTCGCGCATGACCTTGGCGGCCAGCTCGACCCACCGCGGGTGACTTTCGTCCGCGAGGGCCTCGCGCAGCTCCCGGACGGACAGGTCCTCGTCCCAGAGAAACCACGGGCGGACCTCGGGATCTTCCAGATCGGTGCCGAGCCGTCGCGGAGCGCGCCCCGTCGGGCCCACGATCGCGTCCCCCGCTCTAGCGCTCGCGGAAGCGATTGACGATCGGCAGGCGCCAGTCGCGGCCGAACGCGCGCGGCGTGATCTTGACGCCGAGCGGCGCCTGGCGGC
>MGCE01000191.1 GCA_001790315.1 Candidatus Rokubacteria bacterium RIFCSPLOWO2_02_FULL_72_37
GACGCCGATGCTCGTCACGCTCGCCAGCTTCATCGCCGGCTCGGTACTTGCCACGTTCCACGCCGGCTTCTGGGACGGCGTACCCTCGCTCGGCGAGGTCTCTCTCGGCGAGCGCCTCGGCTGGGTCCGCGCGGTCGGGCTGCAGCTCGGCGCGTGCGCGCTCCTGGCGCTCCTCAGCTGGTGGGTCGAGCGGCGCCGGCGCGGCGCGCCCCTCCGCACGCCCGCGCCGCCGCTCGGGTGGCGGCGCCTCGTGCAGGGCCCGTGGCCGCTCGCCGCGGGCGCCGTCCTGCTCGCGCTCCTGAACCTCGTGACGCTCGTGCTCGCCGGCCATCCCTGGACGATCACGTGGGCGTTCACGCTCTGGGGCGGCAAGGCGCTCGCGCTGGCCGGGTACGACCTGAGCGCGGTCGCTTTCTGGCGCGGCGACTTCCAGCGGGCGGCGCTGGCGGCGCCGGTGCTGGCGGATGTCACCTCGGTCATGGATGTGGGGCTCGTGCTCGGCGCCCTGCTCGCCGCCGGCTTCGCGGGACGGTTCGACCCCGCGCGCCGCATCCCGTTCCGCCGCGCCGCGGCCTCGGTCCTCGGCGGTCTGCTCCTCGGCTACGGGGCGCGCATCGCGTTCGGCTGCAACATCGGCGCGCTCACGAGCGGCATCGCCTCGACGAGCCTCCACGGCTGGCTCTGGGCCGCCGCGGCGCTCCTCGGCACGCCCCTCGGCGTCGGGCTCCGGCGTCGCTTCGGTCTGGCGCCTTGACAGGCCCGGCGCCGCCCCGTAGCGTACGGCTCACACCGTCCACGTGGAGAGAGCGCATGGATGTCGACGACTACGTGAAGAAGCCCTGAGATGGCTACGGCGTACGACGTGATCGTGGTGGGCGGCGGCAACGCCGGGATGTGTGCCGCGCTCGCCGCACGGGAGCAGGGCGCGCGCATCCTCGTGCTCGAGAAGGCGCCCGAGGCGTGGCGGGGCGGGAACGGCTTCTTCACGGCGGGTGGCTTCCGGTTCGCGTTCAAGAGCTTCGAGGAGCTGTGTGAGCTCGTCGGCGACCTCTCCGACGAGGAGAAGGCCTCCATGGAGGTCGACCCCTACACGGAGGACCAGTTCTACGACGACCTCATGCGGGTCACGGAGGACTGCGCGGACCCGGACATGGCGATGCTGGTGGTGCGTGAGTCGCAGGCAACGGTGCGCTGGATGCGCGATCGCGGCATCCGCTGGATCCCGATGTTCGGCCGACAGGCCTACAAGGTCGGGAACAAGTTCCGTTTCTGGGGCGGCCTCGTGCTCGAAGCGGTGGGGGGCGGGCCCGGGCTCATCGACATGGCGTACGCCTCCGCGGCCAAGGCCGGCATCGAGGCGCGCTTCGAGGCGAAGGCCACGCGGCTCCTGGCGGACGACCGCGGCGCGGTCACCGGCGTCGTCGTTCGTACGCCGGCAGGCACGGAACCGGTCGCCGCGCGCGCCGTCGTGCTCGCGGCGGGCGGCTTCGAGGCCAACCCCGAGATGCGCACGCGCTACCTCGGGCGCAACTGGGAACTGGCGCGCGTGCGCGGGACGCCCTACAACACGGGCGATGCGATCCGCATGGCGCTCGAGATCGGCGCGCTCCCGTGGGGCCACTGGAGCGGCTGCCACTCCGTGCAGTGGGATCTCAATGCCCCCTGGCACGGCGACCGGAAGGTCGGTGACAATTTCCAGAAGCACTCGTACCCGCTTGGCCTCATGGTGAACCTGCAGGGCGAGCGCTTCGTGGACGAGGGTGCCGATTTCCGCAACTACACCTACGTGAAGTATGGTCGCGCCGTCATCGAACAGCCGCGGCGCACCGCGTTCCAGATCTTCGACCAGAAGGTGCTGCATCTGCTGCGCGAAGAGTACCGGATCCGCGAGGTGACGAAGGCCGAGGACGCGACCCTCGAGGGGCTCGCGCGGAAGCTCGAGATCGACGTCGAGGGCTTCGTACGCACGGTGACGGCCTACAACACCGCCGTCCAGCCGGGGACGTACAACCCGGCGGTCAAGGACGGCAAGGGCACCCGGGGACTCACGCCGCCGAAGTCGAACTGGGCCCTCCCGCTCGACGCGCCGCCGTACGTGGGCTACGCCGTCACCACGGGCATCTCGTTCACCTTCGGTGGGCTGAAGATCACCGAGCGTGCGCAGGTCGTGGACTGCGAGCAGCGTCCGATCCCGGGGCTCTACGCGGCGGGCGAGCTGGTGGGGGGGCTCTTTTATCACAATTATCCGGGCGGCGCCGGGCTCATGGCCGGTTCCGTCTTCGGGCGGACCGCCGGGCGGGCCGCCGCGCAGGCAACGCTCGGGCGCTGAGCCTAGGCGTCCTCGCCGCCGTCCCACGCGTCCGCGCCGGCGTGGACGCGGAGCGCGCTCGTCGCCGCGTCGAGGAACCAGGCCGGCAGCAGCACGCGATATTGCCGGAGAAGGCGCTCGAACAGCGCGTCGAGGACGTAGGTCACGCCGTGGTCCTCGGCGTGGCGGCACGAGCGTCCGTAGGCCTGGACCAGCGCCTTCGCCGTCTCGAGCGCGTACCAGCGCGGGTCCCGATCGCGGCGCGCGCGAGTCCACGGATCGCCGAGGTCCGGGAACGGCATCTTGGTCACGATCTGGAAGCGCAGGAAGTCGTCCGGCAGGTCGACGCCCTCGCGCAGTGAGGGCGAGACCAGCACCGTCGGCTCTCGCGTGGCGCGGTGGAGCTCCAGGGAGCGCGCCTTCGCCTCCGCCGATCCGACCCAGATGAGGCGTGCGGCCAGCGTCGGCGCGCGCGTGGCGAGGTCGCCGATGAGGCGCCGGCCCGCAGCGTACGAGGGCGCGTGGATCAGCCCCTTCTCGCGCGGATGCGCAGCCAGGATGGCCGCCACCGCGGCGAAGAGGGCGGGCTCGAGCCGCTCGAGGCTGGCGCGCCCGAGCGCGCCCACCGGCCGGTAGACGATGCGCCGCTGTGACACGGCGAACGGCGAGCCGCAGGTGAACACCCGCGCGCCGTCAGCGTCGAACCCGAAATACTCGGCGAGCACGCGAGGGTGGCCGAGGAACGCGGAGGACAGGACGGTGAACTCGGCCGAGTCGTGCAGCAGGTCGCGCGCCATCGCGGTGACCGTGAGCGGGACCAGCTCGAGCGTCGCGCCGGCGTCGGGCGGGTAACGGACGACCCACTCGCGGTCCTCACCGTCGACGAAGAAGCGGATCCGCGCCAGCGCGTTCTCGAGCCCGTCGCGCTGGACCAGGAGATCCTGCTCCTCGCGAGAGGGCGGGGTCTCGAGGAACAGGTCGGAGGGAACCCGGGCCGGCCGGAACGCCTCGAGGGCGCGGCCGATCTCCTCGCGCTGCGCCTCGAGGCGCTCCAGGTGCGAGGCCATGAGCTCGCGGTACTCCTCGGCCGACTGGAGGCGTGCCAGCGGCGCGCCGAACCAGGCGCGCATGTCGTCCTGGGCGAAGGCCACCGTGAACGCGTGAACCAGCTGCGCCTCGAGGTTGTGCGCCTCGTCGATCACGAGGAGGCGGCGCCGGCGGAGCTGCTCGGCGTGCCAGTGCCGCAGCGTGACGAAGTAGGAGGTGTTGGTGCAGAAGATCGGCCCCGCGAGCGCGGCCGCCTTGGCGCGCGCGTACGGGCACTGGCAGAGCGGGCCGCGTGGCCGGCGACACACGCCGCGCGAGGTCGGCACCCGCGCGTCGGGGTAGCGCTCGCAGAGGTAGTTGTCGCGCCCCTTGACGAGCTGGAGCTCGCCGCCGAACTCGCGTTCGTACTGATCCTGGAGCAGCTTCTGTGACGTCAGCAGATAGGCGTCGCCGCTCCAGCGCGCCAGCGTCATCGCGACGTGGCTCTTGCCGACGCCCGGCGGTGCCTCGACCAGGAAGACGCGGGGGGCCGCCGGGTCGTCCTCGGCCTCGGCGAGCGCGTCGGCGAGGGCGGCGAGCAGCCGGACCTGCTCGGGGCGCGGCGTGGCGCCGGGGGGGAAGTGGGCGAGCAGATCCTGGGTCAGGGTCCCCTACCCCGCGCGCGCGGACCCGACGGAGGGCGCCGCCGTCACTCGCGGTCGAGCAGGCTCTCGAGCTCGGCGCGAGTCTGCTTGCGCTGCTCGAGGAGCGCGCGGAGCTCGGCGATCGCCGCCTGGTACTCGGTGAGGGTCTTCGTGTCCCGGTCGTCGAGGAAGTCCAGGATCGCGAGCGACGCCTCGGCGTACCGGTGCCGTGCGCTCCGGAGCTTCCCGAGGAACGCCGTGCGCAGCTCGGGGCCGCTGGCCGCGTACCGGGCCTCTGCCTCGTGCAGCTCGGCCACGCTCCGCTCGCGCGCGTCCCGCAGTGCCTGGAACTTCTCGGCCGCCGCGGGGTCCGCGCGCCGGAGGGCCGTGACGTACGCCCGGAACGAGACATCGGCGCCCGGCGCTGCCGGCGCCTGCGCCGCGGCGGCAGCGGCGGACACGAGCAGCGAGGCTGCGAGTGTCGCGAGAGCGATCGACGGCCTCATCGCGCCGCCCCGGCGCCCCACATGTCGAGCGGGCATCGCGTGCGTGTCCCTCCGTGCGAAATCAGAATCGCATCGTATCATGGGGGCGTGAGCGAGGGCCGATCGCGCCCGGTGCTGCAGTTCTCCGCGGGAGGACTCGTCGTCGACGCAGAGGGCCGCGTGCTGATGATCCGCGCGCGGGACCTGCGCGAGCGCCCCGTGTGGACGCTGCCGAAGGGCACGCTCGCGCCCGGCGAGACGCCGGCGGACGCGGCGCTGCGCGAGGTGCGCGAGGAGACCGGCTGGCGGTGCGAGCTGGTGCGCGCACTCGAGACCGTCACGTACTGGTTCCAGCGCGACGGCCGCCGCGTCAAGAAGACCGTGAGCTGGTTCCTCATGCGTCCCGTCGAGAAGGTCGGCGAGCACGACCACGAGGTGGACGAAGTGCTCTGGGCGACGAGGGCGGACGCGCTCGCGCGGGTGCGCTACGACTCGGACCGGCGGCTGATCGCGGCGCTCTGAGCTAAGGCGACGGCGGGAACAGGCGCTCGCCGTTCTTCCAGGCGATCTGCTCGGCGACCTCATGCGGGAGCTGGGCGAGCCAGTCCTGAACCAGGCGCATTCCCTCGCGCAGCGTTTCCCAGCGCGACGGCGTCCACGTGTCGGTGCCGACCATGAAGCGGTCGGCGTGGCGGAGGAAGAGCGCCCGCCACGCGGGATCGAGCGCGCCACCCGGTGCGACGTCGGTCCGGTAGGACAGCTCGACCCAGAGCCGCGGGAAGCGGTCGAGCAGGGGACCCACCGTGGCCGGCGCCGCCGACATCCCCGCGTGCGCCCACAGGATC
>MGCE01000192.1:0-245 GCA_001790315.1 Candidatus Rokubacteria bacterium RIFCSPLOWO2_02_FULL_72_37
GGGTGCTTGGCGTAGCCGGCGAGCACGCGCTGGAGCGCCAGGTGATCCTCGCCGAAGAGCTTCGTGCCGCAGCCCGACTTGTGGGTGATGGCGATGACGCCGTCCACGTGCGGGAAGTCGCGCTGGACGTCGCGGAACCGATCCTTGACGAACTGGCTCACGCTCGCCGAGCAGTTGACGCCGGAGATGATCGCGACGTAGTTGCGCGTGCCGACGCGCCCGTCCTCGCGCTCGTAGCCGTCGAA
>MGCE01000192.1:271-2383 GCA_001790315.1 Candidatus Rokubacteria bacterium RIFCSPLOWO2_02_FULL_72_37
AGTCCACGGGCCGCACGTCCACGCCCACCTCGTAGCGCTCGGCGCCGAGCGCGCCGATGCCCAGGTTCTGCGTGTGCACGTGGTCGCCGACGGCGATCTCCTGCGTGGCGAAGCCGATGACCTGGCCGTAGCGGCGCACCGGCGCGCCCGCGGCGAGCGCGTGGCGCGCGACCTTGTGCCCGGGCCGGATGTCGTGCCGCACCGTGATGCGGGCCGTCCCGTCCTCCAGGATGGATCCGGCCGGGATCTCCGCCTTCGCGACCGCGACGTCGTCCTCGGGCCTGAGCAGGACCGCCTTGTCCGTCAGCGCGAATGTCGCCATGGTCGTCTCCTCGTGGCCCCCCACTATACCGGATCGCCCGCACCGGGCGTCTGGATGTGGAGCACCGCCGCGGGCTCCGGCTCGAGCTGGATCGTCGTGTGGTCGATGCCGAAGCGCGCGTGCAGGACCGTGTGCAGCGCGCCAAGCAGCCGCTCGCTCTCCGCGACGTCGTCCACGACGACGTGGGCGCTCATCGCCTCCATCCCGGACGTCAACGTCCAGACGTGCAGGTCGTGGATGCGGCGCACGCCGGGGACCCGTCGCATCGCCTGCTCGATCTCGGCGACGTCGAGGTGCGCCGGGGTGCCCTCGAGGAGGATGTTCGCGGCCTGCCGCAGGAGCCCCCAGGTGCGGGGCACGATGAAGAGCGCGATCAGGCCGCTGGCCAGCGGGTCGGCGGCGGTCCAGCCGGTCGCCATGATCGCCACCGCGGCGCCGAGGACCGCGACCGAGCTGAGCGCGTCGCCCAGGACCTCGAGATAGGCGCTGCGCACGCTGAGGCTCGCCGCGGCGTCCCCGCGGAGCAGCCAGAGCGCGCCGAGGTTCACCGCGAGACCGGCGGCGGCGATGGCGAGCATCGGACCGCCGCGCACGGGCGGCGGCGCGAGCAGGCGCTGGTAGGCCTCCCAGAGGATCCCGCCCGCGACCGCGAGCAGGGCGAGGCCGTTGACGAGGGCCGCGAGGATCTCGGCGCGATAGTACCCGTAGGTCTTCTCCGGCGTCGGTGGCCGCCCGCCGATCCAGATCGCGAAGAGCGCGAGCGCCAGGCCGCCCGCGTCGGTGAGCATGTGGCCCGCGTCGGCCAGCAGCGCGAGACTGCCGGTCCACCAGGCGCCGGCCACCTCGACGACGAGGAAGGCGAGCGTGAGCCCGAGCGCCGTGGCGAGCCTGCCGCGGGAGCGCGCGGCGGCGGTCGGGCGGTGGGTGTGCGCCATGGGGCGGATCGTAGCAGGTTCCTGCTAGAATCCGGCATGCCCGACAGCCGCACGGTCCTGCTGAGCCAGCGACGCTTCCACTACATCGAGGCCGGCGACCCCGCGGCGCCGCCCGTCGTCTTCCTGCACGGCGTCACCGGGCACGCGCGCACCTGGGACGACGAGGCGCGGCTCCTCTCCCCCCGCTTCCGCGTGCTCGCCCTCGATCAGCGGGGCCACGGCGACTCCGACCCCGCGCCCGACGGCGACTACACGGTGGACGCGATGGCGGGCGACGCCGCCGCCTTCACCGACGCGCTGGGCCTCGCGCGGGCGAGCTTCGTCGGGCTCTCGATGGGCGGCCGCGTCGCGATCGCGTTCGCGGCCCGGCATCCCGAGCGTGTGGGACGGCTGGTCGTCGTGGACATCGGCCCCGAGACCGCGCCCGCCGGCCGCGCGCGCGTCGGCGCGATGATGGCGACGGCGCCCGAGCGCTTCGCCGGCTTCGACGAGGCCCTCGCGTGGCAGCGCGCCGCCAACCCCCGCTACAGCGAGGCCATGCTCCGCCACCGCGTCTTGCACGCCACGCGCCCCGCGCCCGACGGCGGCCTCGTGTGGAAGTACGACCGCGCGCTCCGCGAGACGGTCCGCGCGGGGCGCTGGCGCGATCCCGCGGACCTCTGGCCCGCGTGGCGCGCGATCACCTGCCCCGTCCTGCTCGTGCGCGGCGCCGACTCCGACGTGCTCGCGCCGGAAACGGCGAAACGGATGATCGAGGCGAACCCGCGGGCGCGGTTGATCGAGGTGCCGGGCGCCGGCCACACCGTGCCCGGCGACCAGCCCGCGGCGTTCCAGGCCCTGCTCGGCGAGTTCCTC
>MGCE01000192.1:2438-2661 GCA_001790315.1 Candidatus Rokubacteria bacterium RIFCSPLOWO2_02_FULL_72_37
CGATGCGCCGCGGCGTGGAGCGCCGCCGGTGGCACGGGAACCACCGTGGCCCGCCCGTTCACCGGGTTGCTGTGTAGACCGCGACCAGATCCGGGTGGCGCCGGCAGACCGTGTCGTATGCGCTCGTCCACATGGCGTTCACGTATCCTCCCCTCCGAAGTGTCGGCCTCACGAGCCGATCGCGACGTAGAGGTTGCCGTCGTGCCGGTGGACGAGGATCAGC
>MGCE01000192.1:2728-14195 GCA_001790315.1 Candidatus Rokubacteria bacterium RIFCSPLOWO2_02_FULL_72_37
CGATCACATCCCCGGGCTGGATCCCGGCGCTGGCGGCCGGGCTGCCGTCCTCGACACCGCGCACGAGCACGCCGTGGGTGTCGTGGAGTCCGAGCTCCTGGGCGAGCCTCGGCGTCAGCGTCCTGAGCCGGAGGCCGAGCGCGGGCGTGCCCGCCTCGGCCGGGGTGACGCCCTCCTCGGCTTCGGCCAGGCGGGCGATCTTCACCCGCAGCGTGATCCTGTTGCCCTCGCGCATGACCGTGAGCGGCACCTCGCTGCCGACCGGCGTCTCGGCGACCACGCGTGGCAGCTCATCGGAGCGGGCGACCTCGCGACCGTTGTAGTCGAGGATCACGTCGCCGGGCGTGAGCCCCGCCTTCTGCGCCGGCGAACCCTCCACGACCGCGCTCACGAGCGCGCCACGCGGCGCCGGCAGGTGGAAGCTCCTGGCCAGGTCGGGCGTCACGAGCTGGATCGTCACGCCGAGCCAGCCGCGCGTGACGTGGCCGGTCGAGGCGAGCTGCGTGAGGACCGGCTTCGCGAGGGCGATCGGGATCGCGAATCCGATCCCGACGGAACCGCCGCTCCGCGTGAAGATCGCGCTGTTGATACCGATGGCCTGGCCGCGCGTGTTGATGAGCGGCCCGCCGCTGTTGCCCGGGTTGATCGACGCGTCCGTCTGGATGAAGCTGTCGTACGGCCCCTCGCCGATCACCCGGCCCGTCGCGCTGACGATGCCGGTCGTGACCGTCTGCTCGAGGCCGAAGGGATTGCCGATCGCCATCACCGGCTCACCGACCTGGAGCTGCGCGGAGTCGCCGAGCGGGACCACCGGCAGCCCGCGCGCGTCGACCTTCAGGAGGGCGAGGTCCGTCTTCGGGTCGCGGCCGAGGACCTTCGCGGGCCACTCCCGGCCGTCCGAGAGCCTGACCTTGATCTCCGTCGCGCCGTCCACGACGTGGTTGTTCGTGACGATGTACCCGTCGGGGTTGACGATGAAGCCGGAGCCGAGGCTGCGCACGGTCCGGCGCGCCTGGTTGCCGAAGAACTGCCTGAAGAACTCGTTGAACGGCTCGTCGCTGCCGAACGGGCTCTCGACCCTCGCGCCCGACTCGACGCGCTTGGTGCTGATGTTGACGACGGCCGGTTTCAGGTCGCGCGCCAGCGCGACCCACGGTGAGGACGGTGCGGTCACGGGCGGCGTGGACGTGAGCGGCCGCTCCGTCCACAGGGGCACCGAGGTGCTCGCGGTGAAGCCGAAGCGCGGCACGACGGCCACGAGGGCGACCGCCGCCACCGTCGCCAGGGCCCCCGTCACCCACCGCCATCCGGATCTCCTGGATCTCATCGCGTCCCTCCTTTTCCTCTCCGAGCGTAGCGGAGGAAGATGAGCGACCGATGAGACGGGAATGAGAAGTTTCTTAGGCGAGCGGCAGGCGGATGGTGAACGTGCTGCCGGCACCGGGGGCGCTCTCGACCGCGAGCGTGCCCCCGTGCGCGAGCACGATGGATCGGACGATCGCGAGCCCCAGGCCCGCGCCGCCCGTGTCGCGGGCCCTCGCCTCGTCGAGGCGCACGAAGGGCTCGAACACCCGCGCGGCCTCGGCCGGGTCCATCCCGACGCCGGTGTCGCGCACCACGATCGCGGCGCTCCGGTCCGCGGGGGCCAGGCCGAGCTCGACGCGGCCGCCGGGCGGCGTGTACTTGATCGCGTTCTCGACGAGGTTCAGCACGGCGCGCCGCAGGGTCGCCGGGTCGCCATGCACGGCGAGCGGCGCGTCGACGGCCAGGTCGACGCTGACGCCCCTGGCGAGGGCGAGCCGCTCGCCCACCTCGCGCAGGTCGTGCAGCAGCGGCTGGAGCTCCACGCGCTCGCGGGCCGGCAGGGCGCCCGCGGAGAACCGCGAAAGCAGCAGCAGGTCCTCGGCAAGGCGGACGAGCCGCTCGACCTCCTCGAGGCTCGAGACCAGAACACGCCGGTACTCCTCGCGTGGGCGCTCGGTACGCAGCGCGACCTCGATGCCGCCCTTGAGGGCGGTGAGAGGCGTGCGAAGCTCGTGGGCGGCGTCCGCGGCGAAGCGCCGCACCTGCGTGAAGGCCTCCTCGAGGCGCGCCAGCATCGCGTTCAGCGTCCCGGCCAGGTGATCGAGCTCGTCGCCGGTGCCGCGCACGCGGATCCGGCGCCCCAGCTCCTCGCCGGTGATCCGCCGCGCGGTCCGGGACATCTCGTCCACGGGCTTGAGCGCGCGCCGCGCGACCACGGCACCGCCCGCCGCGGCGAGCCCCACTCCCAGCGGGATCAGGACGAGCAGCGTCTCGAGGTACCGCCCGAGGGCGCGCTCGGCGCGGTCGAGCGGCATGCCGACCTGGATGAGGCGCACGAGGCGCCCGCCGCGGTCCACGGGCATGGTCAGCAGCCGCACACGCGCCCCCGCGGCGAGGCGAACGGTCTCGTAGGTCTCGTCGCCGGCTGCGGCGCGCTGGCGCGCCCGCGGCGAGAGCGGGAGGCGGTCGCGCAGCTGCGCCGAGTGGGCGCCCGGGCGGCCCTCGGGATCCACGAGCTGGAAGAACTTGTCGTGGAACTCGGGCCCCAGGAGATCACGCAGCAGCGCCTCGGCGCTCGTGCCCCCGGGGCCGCTCCACCCGGTGTCGCGGATCACCTGGCCGACCGCGCGGAGGGAGGTGTCGAGGTCCTGCACGAGACTCCAGCGGAGCAGCGAGTAGGAGAGCCCGCTGATCACCACGAGGATCCCGAGCAGGATCGCCGTGTACCAGAGGGTGAGGCGCAGGCGCACGCTGAGCGGCAGGCCGCGCCGACTCACGGCTCGCCCCGCAGGACGTAGCCGGCGCCGCGCACCGTGTGCAGCAGGCGGCGTTCGCCCGCGACGTCGATCTTCCGTCGCAGGTAGCCCACGTAGACGTCGATCACGTTGCTCTCGGTGTCGAAGTCGAGGCCCCACACGTGCTCGGCGATCATGGGCCGCGTGAGGACGCGACCGGCGTTGCGCAGAAAGTACTCGAGCAGCGCGTACTCGCGCGTCGTCAGCTCGACGCGGCGCCCGGCGCGTGTCACGACGCGGGTCGCCGGGTCGAGGGCGAGGGTGTCGAGCACGAGAGCGACGGGGCGGCTCTCGCCCGCCCGCCGGAGCAGCGCGCGCACGCGCGCCAGGAACTCCTCGAACGCGAACGGCTTGGTCAGGTAGTCGTCGGCGCCGAGGTCGAGTCCGGTCACCCGGTCGGCGACGCTGTCGCGGGCGGTCAGCACGAGGACCGGGGTCGTCACGCCGCGGGCACGGGCGGTCCGCAACACCGCGACGCCGTCGCGCCCGGGGAGCATGAGGTCGAGGACGACGAGGTCGTAGGGCGGCCCGGCCAGCAACAGCTCCAGGGCCTCGGCGCCGTCGGCCGAGACCTCGACCGTGTGCCCCTCTTCCTCGAGCCCCTGCCGGATGAAGCCCGCGACCTTCCGCTCGTCCTCGACGACCAGGATCCGCATGTCAGCGGCCGCGCCCGCGGACCGGGTCCGACCCCGGCGACGTCAGCGGTCGCGCAGCTTGCGCGCGGCCTCCGCGCGCATCTGCTGCATCGCGCGCGTCTCCTGGTCGGAGTAGCGCTCCTCCCTCCAGGGATCGGCGTTCATGTGGTAGCCGTTCTGCTCCCAGAAGCCCGGCGGGTTGACGTCGAGGAGCTCGAGGGCCCGCAGCCACTTGGCGCTCTTCCAGAAGTAGAGCTTCGGCACGACGAGGCGCACCGGCCCGCCGTGGTCCGGTTCGAGGTCGCGCCCGTTGTGCCGGAGCGCGAGCACCACGTCGTCCTGCACGAGATCCTCGAGCGCGATGTTGGTCGTGTAGTCGGGGTCGGCGTGCTGCATGACCCACTTCGCCTCGGGGAGCGGCGTGACGTGACGAAAGAGCTCGTGGATCGACACGCCCTCCCACACGTTGTCGAGCTTCGACCACCGGGTGACGCAGTGGATGTCCGACGTGATCGTCGTGCGGGGGAGGCGACGGAACTCGTCCCACGTCCACACCACCTCGCGCTCGACCAGACCGAAGCACCGGAAGCTCCAGGTCTTCGGGTCGAAGCGGGGCGTGAGCCCATAGGTGAGCACCGGCCACTTCGTGGTCAGGGTCTGTCCCGGCGGAATCCGGCTCCCAGCGACGGGATCGGGCTGCTTCATCTGCGCCCTCCGCATCTTCCAGAGCTCCCAGAGAACCTTCGCCACGATGGGCCCACTATACACCGCCCACCGCCGAAGCTTTTCGGTCTGGGCGCGTGGAGATTTATAATGACGGTGTGACACGCCTCCGAGCCGAGCGGTTCAGATGAAAGGACACGGTGGATGAACGGAGAACGGAAGCTGGCGCTGTTCATCGACTTCGAGAACATCGCCCGCGGTGTGAAGGAAGCGCAGTACAAGGCCTTCGAGATCAAACTGGTCCTCGAACGACTCCTGGAGAAGGGCAAGATCATCGTCCGGCGGGCGTACGCCGACTGGAATCGCTTCACCGAGTACAAGCGTCCGTTCCACGAGTGGGCCATCGAGCTGATCGACGTGCCACAGAGCCGGTACAGCGGAAAGAACTCGGCCGACATCCGGATGGTGGTGGACGCCCTCGACCTCGCGTACGGCAAGACGCACATCGACAGCTTCGCGCTCGTCTCCGGCGACTCGGACTTCTCGCCCCTCGTGTCGAAGCTGCGCGAGAACGACCGCTACGTCATCGGCCTCGGCGTGAAGTCCTCGTCGTCCGACCTGCTCGTCGCCAACTGTGACGAGTTCATCTTCTACGAGGACCTCATCCGTGACACGAAGAAGACGAACCTGCTTCGCGGCCTTCCGGAGAAGAAGGCCGAGGCGATGGCGCAGCTCATCGACGCGATCCAGGCGCTCCAGCGCGAGAACAAGGAAACCCTCTGGGGATCCATGGTCAAGCAAACGATGATCCGGAAGAACCCGGCGTTCAACGAGTCCTACTACGGCTTCTCGACGTTCTCGAAGCTCCTCGAAGACGCGGCGAAGCAGAAGATCGTCACGCTCGAGCGCGACGAGAAGAGCGGCACGTACGTCATCACCACCCTCACCGAGGAGGGCGGTCGCGCCGCGTAGTCGCGGCGCGCTGGTGTTCCGTCCTCGAAGCCCCGTTGAGCCCCGTTGCGGCTGGGCTCCGTCCGGGCGCGCGAGGTCCGGCGCACACGCGGCGGGAACGGGTCCTGGCGACCCCTCCGGCGCGCGCCCGGCGGCCCAGCGCGCGGCGACGAGGGCCGTGGTCGCACGATCCGGCCCCTCGTCCCACCGCACCACAGCGTCGCCACGCGAGTGACGAACTTCTGACTCAGGACACTGCGGATTGTTCGTGAACGGCGCTGGCGCGACCGGGCGGGTGGCGCAGGGTGCGGGCCCCGCGGGGCCCACACCCTGCGACAGGCCCTGCCCGCCTCGCGCGATGACCGTTCGGGAATGATGCGGGCTAGCCGCCCCAGGGCGCGAGCGCCCGGTCGATCGACCACATCCCCGCGCCCCCGATGAGAATCGCGAGCGCCATCGCGATCAGCGCCAGGTTGAACTCCCAGCCGTGACCACGGCCGGGGGTCACCGACCAGTTCAGGAAGAACCCGTGGCGCGCGTGCACCTTCGCGATCGCGACCAGCATGACCACGATCAGCGCGAGCGAGACCGGGCGAGCGAGAAAGCCCACGAGCAGCGCGATGCCGCCGAAGCACTCGACGAGCGCCGCCGCGACCGTCGCGGCCGGAGGGATGTGCATCTGCTTGAAGCCGGCGATCGTCTCCCGCAGGCCACTGCCGCCGAACCAGCCGAACACCTTCTGCGCCCCGTGCGCGAAGAAGATCAGGCCGAGCCCGAGGCGGACCACCAGGTGGGATCGTGAGGCGAACGTCCCGAACACGAGGTCGACGAGGCTGTCCATGGCGCCTCCCTGTCGTGCTATTCTCGCGTCGTGAGCCCGCGCCGAGTGTACACCATCGCCCTCGCGCTCGCCCTCGCTGCGCTCGGCCTCGGCTCTGCGTCCGCCCAGGTCGAGATCAGCGCAAGTCCGATGATGACGAAGGGGCCGGCGCACGCGCCCGTCACCATCGTCGAGTTCTCCGACTACCAGTGACCCTACTGCAAGAGTGTCCAGCGGGCGCTGGACCAGATCCTGGCGGAGCACCCCGACCGCATCCGCCTGGTATTCAAGGACCGGCCGCTCGCCGGACACGCGCTCGCCCGGCCGGCGCACGAGGCCGCCCGGTGCGCCGGCGCGGCCGGGATGTACTGGCCGTACCACGGCCGGCTCTTCGCGGAGCAGCCGAGGTTCGAGCGCGATCAGCTGATCCGCTACGCCGTGGAGCTCGGGCTCGATCGGGCGCAATTCGCCCGCTGTCTCGACGAGCGCCGGTACGCCGCGAGCGTCGAGGCGGACGTCGCCCAGGCGCAGGCGCTCGGTATCACGAGCACGCCCACCTTCCTCATCAACGGCCGCACCGTGGTCGGCGCCCTCTCGATCGACGATCTGCGCTGGCTCGTCAACGAGGCGTTGAGGCAGCGGCGCTGATGCCTGCCGACACGCCGCGGAGCCTCTTCGTGGACGTCGCGGAACGCCCCTGGCAGGAGCGTCGCCCCGGCATCCACTGGAAGGTCCTCTGGGAGGAGGGCGACCGCCGGGCCGTCCTGATGCGTTACGCGCCCGGGGCGACCATCCCGCGGCACCGCCACCTGGGCGACGAGCAGATCTTCGTGCTGGAGGGCAGCGTGAGCGACGACGCCGGCACCTGCACCCACGGGAACTACGCGCGACGCCCGCCAGGCTGCGTGCACGCCGTGGTGAGCCACGACGGCGCCCTCGTGCTCGCGATCATGACAGGCGCCACCGAGCCCGTCGAGGCAGTTGCGCCCGACGGCTGATGTGGGTAATGTAACGACAATACGTCTGGGACAATACGCCGGGAAGGGTGGGAGTCACGTGACAGAGCGCGCCGTCAAGCACGTCCGGAAATTCCTGGGGCAGCGGCTCCGGGCGCTTCGCAAGCAGCGGGCGCTCAGCCAGGAGAGGCTCGGCGAGCGCGCCAACCTCTCGGGGAAATTCATCGGTGAGGTGGAGCGAGGAGAGAAGTCCATCTCGATGGACAGCCTCTATCGCGTCGCCGCGGCCCTCGAGGTGCCGCTCCGCGACCTCACGGACGTCGGCGACAAGCACCAGCCGATCCCCACGGAGGAGGCCGAGAAGATCTTCGCGCTCGTGGCGGGACGGCGCCGGCCAGAAGACGTCCGGAAGGCGTACAACGTCCTGCGCGCGATGTTCGGCCGGGCGTCGTAGGCACCACGTTCGGTTCCCGGCGGCCTCCGCCGTACGCTGGCCGCGAGCAAGTCCCTACGGTGTGAGGAGTCTATGACGACGGATCATGTGTGGCTCGGGATCGGCCTGCTCGGCCAGGCGTTCTTCTCAGGCCGCTTCCTCGTGCAGTGGATCGCCTCGGAGCGCGCGAAGCGCAGCGTGGTGCCCCACGCGTTCTGGTACTTCTCGATCGGCGGCGGGCTCACGCTGCTGGCCTACGCGATCTACCGCGTGGATCCCGTGTTCATCATCGGACAGGGTGCCGGGCTCTTCGTCTACTCGCGCAACCTCTACTTCATCTTCCGCAAGCCCGAGCGTGTCGCTCACTAGCGAAGCGAGCAAGGAGATGTCCGTGACGATCAACTGGGCCCAGTGCCACACGCGCCCGGTGCTGATGATCCCCGGACCGACGGAGCTGCCGTACCCCGTCATCCAGGCGCTCAACCAGCCGCCGGCGATCCAGTACGACCGCACGTTCGACGAAGAGGTGCTCGAGCCGACGACGCTCGCGCTGCGCGAGGTGTTCCAGACCCGGGGCGAAGTCATCCTGCTGCCGGGCTCGGGCCGCACCGCCCTCGAGGCGGGCGCGCTCTCCGTGATCGAGCCCGGCGATCGCGTGCTCGTGATCGGCGCAGGGCAGTTCGGGATCCTCATGCGCGAGATCATGAACCGCGTCGGAGCCGACGCGACCGAGTTCCCGGTGGAGTGGGGCGCGCGCCTGGACCTCGACCGCCTGCAGAAGGCGGCGGAGCGCCTGCGGCCCAAGGCGATCACGCTCGTGCACAACGAGACCTCGACCGGCACGACCTACCCCGCCGCCGAGGTGGGCCAGATCGCTCGTGCGGTGGGTGCGCTGTTCCTCCTCGATACGGTCTCGTCGGTCGCCGGGCTGGACGTCCGCACGGACGAGTGGGGCGTCGATCTCAACATGACCGGCTCCCAGAAGTGCCTCGCGGCGCCACTCGGCCTGGCGCTCGTCGCCGTGAGCCCACGGGCCTGGGAGGCGATGGAGCGCCGGGCGCGGAAGGCGCAGAGCTACGTCTACGACCTCTTGCGCTGGAAGGAGTGGTGGATGCCGGTCTCGCGCGGGGGCAAGGTGCCCGACGGCGCCCCGCGCCGCCAGCCGGTGTCGATCCCCACGCACCTCACCGCGGCGATGCGCGTCGCCGTGCGCCTGATCCTCGAGGAGGGTCTGCCGCACCGCTTCCGCCGCCACGAGGTCGCCGCGGGCGCGCTCCGGCGCGGGGTCGCCGCGATGGGGCTCGACATGTTCCCCGACACCTCGCTCCTCTCGAACACGGTCTCCTGCATCCGCACGCCGAGGGGTATCGAGCCCGCCGCGGTCGTCGCGCTCATGCGCGAGCGCTACGGCATCCTGATCGGCACGGGGCTCGACCGGATCCGCACGACCACGCTCCGGATCGGCACGATGGGCATCACCGCGAGCCCCCTGTACGTGCTCCCGACGCTCGGCGCGCTCGAGCTGGCGCTGCGCGACCTCGGCGCGAAGTGCGAGCCGGGGGCCGGCGTCGCCGCCGCCCAGGCGGCCTTCGCCGACGCCTCCTAGTCCGTGGCCGCGCCGCTGATCGTCGTCCCCGACGACTTCCCGAGCGTCTTCGAGCGCTCGGCGGCCCACGAGCGGGCCCGCAAGCTCGGCGAGGTCCAGGTGCACACGGCGCGCGGCGCCGACGACGAGGCCGAGCTGATCCGCCGCATCGGACTGGCGTCGATCGCGATCAACATCCGCGCGCACGCGCGCTTCACCGATCCGGTCATGGCCGCCTGCAGGAACCTCAAGCTGATCTCGATCTGGGGCACCGGCACCGACAACGTGGACCTCGAGGCGGCCGGGCGGCGCGGCATCACGGTGACGAACACGCCCGGCGTCAACGCCTTCGCGGTCGCCGAGCACACGCTGGCGCTGATGCTCGCCGTCGCGCGCAAGATCCCGCGGATCGACCGCGAGATGCGCGAGGGCGCCTGGCCGCGCGAGATGCTGACGCAGCTCCTGGGCAAGACGCTCGGCGTGTTCGGCACCGGCAAGATCGGCGCGCGCGTCGCCGGGCTGGGGCGCGCCTTCGGCATGGACGTCCTCGCCTGGAGCGCGCGGGGTGACGCCGCCGCGATCACCGCCCTCGGCGCGCGCCCGGCGGCGAAGGACGAGATCTGCCGCGCGGCCGACGTCGTCTCGCTCCACCTCCGACTCGCTCCGGACACCCGCGGCTTCCTGGGTCGGCGCGAGTTCGCGCTGATGAAGAAGACCGCCATCCTCGTCAACACCGGTCGCGGGGCGCTCGTCGAGCGCGAGGCGCTGCTGGACGCGCTCGCCCAGGGCCGGATCGCGGGCGCGGGGCTCGACGTCTTCCACGAGGAGCCGCTCAAGGCCGACGACCCCCTGCTGCGCGTCCCGACCGTCGTGCTCTCGCCGCACAACGCCGGCCAGACGCCGGAGGTGCTGCGCGACGGCCTGCTGCGGGCCGTCGAGAACGTCGAGGGCTTCCTCCGCGGCGAGCCGACCGACGTCGTCGTCGCTCCCCTCAAGCGCGGGAAGTGAAGCGCACAGGCCTCCCCCTCACCACGGGTGGGCCCGGTACCACTCGTAGATCTCCTCTCCGGTGGTGAACCAGACGCCCTTCTTCTTCCGCATGTAGTCGTAGACCGCCTCGAAGTACCTGATCCGGTGCGGCACGCCGGAGTTGTACGGATGGACGGCGAGCGCCATCACGCGCGGGTTCTTCGCGCCCTCGAGGTAGAGCCGGTCGAACTGGTCCTTGCAGCGCCGGAGCCAGGCGTCGGACTCGTGGTGCTGGATGACCATCATCGGAATGTCGTTCAGCTCGATCGAGTACGGCACCGAGACGACCGGGCCCGACGCGGTCCGGATCACGTAGGGTTGGTCGTCGTTGACCCAGTCCGAGACGTACTCGATGCCCTCGGCGGCGAGCAGGTCGAGCGTCTCCCAGGTCTCGGTGAGGCCGGGACCGAGCCAGCCCTTCGGTGGCTTGCCGGTGAAGTCGCGGATCAGCCGGATGGTCTCGCGGATGGTCGCGCGCTGATCGGGCAAGAGATGCATCGCGCCCTGCTTCACGCCGTGACCCATGAACTCCCAGCCGGCGTCGAGCATCGCGCGGGCGACAGGCTCGTAGGAGCGGCACACGTTCGCGTTGATCGCGGTGGTGGCCCGGAGCTTTCGCTTGGCGAGCGCTTCGAGGAGCCGCCAGAAGCCGACGCGCATCCCGTACTCGTGCCACGCCCAGTTGGGCACGTCGGGGACCGTCGCGACGCCCTGCGGGGCGGAGAGGTACTGGCGCGCCACCGGCTTCTCGATGTCCCACTCCTCGATGTTGACGATCGTCCACACGGCGATGCGGGCGCCCTTCGGCAGCGTCCAGGGCTTGCGGGCGACGATGGGCGAGTAGTCGAACCGTTCGTGCGGCAGCTTCACGGGCACCTCCCTGGTGCGAATGCTCGCGCGCCACGTCGGCCGTATCGCGCGTCGGCGCGACTATAGTACAATCCCGCGCCATGAGCCTTCCTCTCGCGATCGACATCCACGCGCACTTCTTTCCCGAGGGCTTCCTCCGCGTCGTCGAGAGCGATGGCGCCGCGTTCGGCGGGACCGTCGACCGCTCGAACCCCAAAGGGCCCGTGCTCGCGGCGGGCGGCGCCAGGACCCCACCGCTCGATCCCACGTACTACGACCTGGACCGGCGCGTGCGCGCCATGGACCGCGCCGGTGTCGGCCTCCACGCGCTGTCGCTGACCACGCCGATGGTCTACTGGGCCGACGGCGAGGTCGGCGGCCGGCTCGCGCGCGCCACGAACGACGCGATGGTGGAGGCCCACACCGCCTACCCCGACCGCTTCGTCGGCTGTGCGACGCTCCCGCTGCAGGACCCGGCGCGCGCCCTCGCCGAGCTCGAGCGCGTGGCGACGCTCCCGGGGATCCGCGCCATCTACCTCGGCACCAACATCGCGGGGCGCGACCTGTCGGACCCGGCGTTCGCGCCGGTGTTCGCCCGCTGCGAGGCGCTTCGCCTGCCGGTGCTGCTCCACCCCCTCAACACCGTCGGCGGCGGACGCCTGGCGCCGTACTACCTGAGCAACCTGCTCGGCAATCCGTTCGACACGGCGATCGCCGCCGCGCACCT
>MGCE01000193.1:0-2123 GCA_001790315.1 Candidatus Rokubacteria bacterium RIFCSPLOWO2_02_FULL_72_37
ACCCGCTCGAGCTGATGACCGAGGCCGGAGGCGTCGAGCAGCTCGTCCGCGGTGCGCAGGGCGGCGGCGTCGGGCGCGGCCGGCGCGGCGGCGCCGGGGGCGCGCTGCTGGATGGCGGCCAGGGCCGGACTGGCCCCTTGCAGGGCGGCGACGAGAGCCAGGACGACCGCGAATCGCTCCATGCCCCTCGTGATTGCACACGGGGTGCCGAGTACAGTCGGCAGGAATATCAGGCGGTTGGGGGCTCGTGGCCTTCGATGCCCGACAAGATCACGACCGACGTGATCCGGAATTGGCCAGACCCGCTCGCCGCCCGGATGGCGAGCGCGTAGGCGTGGCGGTGCGGGGACGCGGCGGCGGCGCCTACTTGAGGACGTGGCGGACGGCGGCGACCACGGCCTCGGCGTCGGGCATGACGAAACCCTCCAGCGGCGGGCTGAACGGGATCGGCACGTCCGGCGCCGCGACGCGCGCGATCGGCGCGTCGAGATCGTCGAAGCAGTCCTCCGCGATCACCGACGCGAGCCAGGCACCGACCGAGGCGCGCATCGGTCCTTCCTCGGCGATCACGACCCGGTTCGTCCGGCGCACCGAGTCGGCCAGCGCCTCGCGGTCGAGGGGCACGAGGCTGCGCGGGTCCACCACCTCGACCTCGATCCCCTCCTCCGCGAGGCGGCGCGCGGCCTCGAGGCTCGCGTGAACCATCCGGGCGGTCGCGATGACGGTCGCGTCGCGGCCGGGGCGCTTGACGTCGGCCGTTCCGAGCGGCACCAGCGTGTCGGCCTCCGGCACCTCGCCCGTGACGCGGTAGAGTCCGCGGTGCTCGAAGATCAACACCGGATCGGGGTCGCGGATCGCGGTCTTGAGCAGGCCGCGGGCGTCGGCCGGCGTGGACGGGATGCAGATCTTGAGGCCGGGTGTGTTGACGAACCACGCCTCCACCGAGTTCGAGTGATGCCCGCCGCCCGAGCGCCCGATCCCGTACGGCATCCGGAGCGTCACGGGACAGGCGAACTGGCCGCCGAACATGTACCGCGACTTGGCGATCTGGTTGACGACCTCGTCCATGGCGCACGTGACGAAGTCGGCGAAGTGCATGTCGACGACCGGCACGAGGCCGGTGGGGTCCACCACCTCGACCTCGATCCCCTCCTCCGCGAGGCGGCGCGCGGCCTCGAGGCTCGCGTGAACCATCCGGGCGGTCGCGATGACGGTCGCGTCGCGGCCGGGGCGCTTGACGTCGGCCGCTCCGAGCGGCACCAGCGTGTCGGCCTCCGGCACCTCGCCCGTGACGCGGTAGAGTCCGCGGTGCTCGAAGATCAACACCGGATCGGGGTCGCGGATCGCGGTCTTGAGCAGGCCGCGGGCGTCGGCCGGCGTGGACGGGATGCAGATCTTGAGGCCGGGTGTGTTGACGAACCACGCCTCCACCGAGTTCGAGTGATGCCCGCCGCCCGAGCGCCCGATCCCGTACGGCATCCGGAGCGTCACGGGGCAGGCGAACTGGCCGCCGAACATGTACCGCGACTTGGCGATCTGGTTGACGACCTCGTCCATGGCGCACGTGACGAAGTCGGCGAAGTGCATGTCGACGACCGGCACGAGGCCGGTGACGGCCGCGCCCAGCGCCGAGCCGACGATGGCCGCCTCCGAGATCGGCGCGTTCAGCACGCGCTCGGGGCCGAACTCGTCCACGAGCCCCTTCGTCACGCCGAACGGCAGGCCGAGCACGATGTCCTCACCGATGCAGTACACGCGAGGATCGCGGCGCATCTCCTCGCGAAGCGCGAGGTTCAGCGCGTCGCCGACGTCGAGCAACGGCACGCTAGTGTTCCGTCCACGAACTCATGTGAATGATCGCCGCGCGCGCCGGGCCGCCGGGCGGGCACGGGAGGGGTCGCCCGGACCACGCGGCACGCGCCCGCTTGCCCCGTCGCGGCTGGGCTCCATCCGGACGCGTGGGGTTCGCCGCCCACGTGGCGGGAACGGGTCCTGGCGACCCCTCCCGTGCCCGCCCGGCGGCCCGGCTCCACGTGCGACGAGGCTCAGCATGACCTCGAGAGCGGCACGCTAGTGCCTCCAGGGGTAGTGGGCGAACAGGTCGCCGAGCGCGTCGTGCGGCG
>MGCE01000193.1:2144-14683 GCA_001790315.1 Candidatus Rokubacteria bacterium RIFCSPLOWO2_02_FULL_72_37
CCGCCCCTCGTCCACTTCGGCCTTGGCCCGGTAGGACTGGGGGTCGCCCTCGAAGTGGCCCACCCAGCGGATCGTCTTCGCCTCGATCAGCGACGGCCCGTCGCCGCGCCGGGCGCGCTCGGCCGCGCGCGCCGTCGCCTCCCAGACCGCGAGGACGTCGTTGCCGTCCACGGTCTCCCCGGGGATGCCGTAGCCCGCCGCGCGGGCCGCGATGGAGCCGCCCGCCGCCGAGAGGCTGTTCGCGGTCGACGACGCCCAGCGGTTGTTCTCGCAGAAGAAGACGACCGGGAGCGTCCAGATCGCCGCGAGGTTCACACCCTCGTGAAAGGGCCCGCGGTTGGCGGCGCCGTCGCCGAAGAACGTGAGCACCACCTGCGCCGAGCGCCGGCGCTTGATCGAGAATCCGACGCCGGGGGCGAGCACGCAGCCCGAGGCGAGCACGCCGTTGGCGCCGAGGTAGTTGACCGACGCATCGGCGATGTGCATGCTCCCGCCCTTGCCGTGGCAGATGCCCGTGGCCTTGCCGTAGAGCTCGGCCATGAGCCCCCGCAGCGACCCGCCCTTGGCGATGAGGTGCCCGTGGCCCCGGTGCGTCGAGAGGACGTAGTCCTCGGCGCGGAGCGCCGCGCACGCACCGACCGCGCACGCCTCCTGGCCGATCGACGTGTGCAGGAAGCCCGGCAGGCGCCCGCCGGCGAACAGCTCCCGCACGCGCTCCTCGAAGAGCCGCACGCGGAGCATCGTCGCGTACATCCGCAGCAGCACGCCGGGATCCGGGGCCATGACGGCGCGGATTATAGCACCGGGCGTTCGTTGAGCCGGGCGAGGCGCCATCCCGACTCATCGTGCTCGAGCACGCTGAGCGCCCCGTAGTCCTGACCGAGCGCGAGCAGCCGGCCGGGCTCGAGGCCGAGCGCGCGGCAGAGCAGCAGGCGGTTGGTGCCGCCGTGGGCGACGATCGCGACCGCCTGTCCGGCGTGCGCGGCGACGATGGCCTCGAACGCGGGCCACGCGCGCGCCGCGAGGTCGGGCACGCTCTCGCCTCCCGGGAAGGGGAACTCCCCGACGCTCGACATCCACGCGACGAATGCCTCGGGCTCGCGCGCGCGGATCTCCTCCGCCGTGAGCCCGTCCCAGCGGCCCATCGCCATCTCGCGGAGGGCGGGCACGACCACCGGGGTGAGGCCGTGCGGGGCCCCCACGATCTCACCGGTCCGGCGCGCCCGGACGAGGTCGCTCGTGAACACCGCGGCGAGCGCGGCGGCGCGCAGCCGCGCCGCCTGCACCGCGCTCTGGCGCTCCCCGCGCGTGGAGAGCGGCACGTCGAGATGCCCGATGAAGCGGCGCGTCTCCGCGCCGACGACGGCTCCGTGCCGGAGCAGGTAGATCAGCGTCCGAGGTGCGCCCACGCGGCCACCACCAGCAGCACGAGCACCTCGGCCGTCTCGATCCCGGCGCCGAGCACGTCGCCCGTGATCCCGTCGAGCCGTCGGCTCATGAAGCGTCCGACCGCCAATGCCCCGAGCGTGCCGAATCCCTGCGCGACGATGCCGACGACGCCGAGCGTCGCGCCCGCGGCCACGAGCGCCGCGGTGAGCGCGAGCGCGGGCGCGGCGGGGCCCAGGCCACCCCGGAACGCTGCACCGTGGCCGGACGGGCGCGCGCCGCGAAAGAGGCGCGCGACGAGCGCCGGCGTTCCGCGCGCGATGGCGGGCGCGGCCAGCAGCGCGCGCGCGCGCTGGCCCGGTCCCAGGTCCGCGACCGCCGCGATCTCGAGGAGCACGACGAGAATGAGCCCGATCGCCCCGAAGGCGCCGATGCGGCCGTCGCGCATGATCGCCAGGCGCTGCTCGGGATCGCGCCCGCCGAGGCCGTCGAGGCAGTCCGCGAGGCCGTCGAGGTGGATGCCGCCCGTGAGGAGCTTCCACAGGGTCACCGTGAGGAGCGCCGCGAGCAACGGCGAGAAGGCGGCGCCGGCGACGCGGTCCGCCAGCGCGAGCGCCGCGCCCAGCGCGAATCCGACGACCGGGAACCACGCGGCCGCGCGGCCGAGCGCGGCGCCGCCGAGCGCGGGACGTCCGGGCACCGGCACGATGGTGAGGTAGCGGACGGCCTCGAGCAGCCCTCGCACGGGCCGATGCTAGCATGCCCGGTCCGGCGCGCCGGCGGACCGCCTCGTTGACACCACCGCGGGCCGCGGCGACAATCGCGGGCACTCGCGCCGATCGTTCCGACCGTGCGAGCGATTCTCACCCGAGCCCGATCGAGGACGCCTCTATGAGCGTGACGAGCGCAGTCGAACGGTGGCTGGACGAGGCGGCCGAGCTGACCCGGCCCGCGAAGGTGCTCTGGTGCGACGGCTCCCCGGCCGAGTACGACCGCCTCGCCGACGAGATGCTGCGCGACGGGACGCTCCTGGCCCTCAACCCGCGGACCTACCCCGGCTGCTACCTGCACCGGAGCCATCCCTCGGACGTCGCGCGCACCGAGCAACTCACCTTCATCTGCACTTGGGCGCGTGAAGACGCGGGACCGACCAACAACTGGATGCCGCCCGCCGACGGGAAGGTCCGGGCCGGGGCGTTCCTCCGGAGCAGCATGCGTGGACGGACGATGTACGTCATCCCCTACCTGATGGGCCCCGCGGGCTCGCCGATGAGCCGCACCGGTGTCATGGTCACCGACAGCGCGTATGTCGTCGCGAGCATGCATCTCATGACCCGCGTCGGCCCGGTCGCGTTCCGGCACATGCGGAGTGACGACGACTTCGTCGCCGGCCTGCACTCCCTGGGCGACCTCTCGCCGGAGCGCCGGCTGATCCTCCATTTCCCGGAGGAGCAGCTGATCTGGAGTGTCGGCTCCGGGTACGGCGGCAACGCGCTGCTCGGCAAGAAGTGCCACGCCCTGCGCATCGCTTCCTGGCGCGCGCGCCAGGAAGGCTGGCTCGCCGAGCACATGCTGATCATCGGCGTGGAAGATCCGGCGGGACGTGTCACCTATCTCGCGGCGGCGATGCCGAGCGCCTCCGGCAAGACCAACCTCTCGATGGTCGTCTCGACGCTGCCCGGCTGGCGCGCGTGGACGCTCGGCGACGACATCGCCTGGATGTGGATCGATGCGCAGGGGCAGCTCCGGGCGATCAACCCGGAGCGCGGCTTCTTCGGCGTGGCGCCGAACACGAGTCCCAGGACGAACCGGAACGCGACGGAGATGGTGCACGCGAACACGATCTTCACCAACGTCGCGCTGACGCCCTCGGGCGAGCCGTGGTGGGAGGGGCTCACGCCCGAGCCCCCGGCCGGGCTGGTGGACTGGCAGGGCCAGCCGTGGCGGCCCGGCGGTGGGCCCGCGGCTCATCCGAACTCCCGCTTCACGGTGCCCGTCGCGCAGTGCCCGTCCGTCGCGCCGAACTGGGAGGATCCGCAGGGCGTCCCCATCTCCGGCCTCATCTTCGGCTCGCGCCGCTCGGCCGTGATCCCGCTCGTCTTCGAGGCGTTCGACTGGCGGCACGGTGTGTTCCTGGGCTCGGCGATGTCCACGGAAACGACGGCCGCGATCACCGGCACGGTCGGGCTCGTGCGCCGCGACCCGATGGCGATGCTGCCGTTCTGCGGTTACAACATGGCCGACTACTTCGCCCACTGGCTCACGACCGGTCCACGGATCGCGACGCCGCCGCGGATCTTTCGCGTGAACTGGTTCCGCCGCGACGCCGACGGCAGGTTCCTCTGGCCGGGCTACGGCGAGAACATGCGCGTGCTCAGGTGGATGGTCGAGCGGATCCGGGGATCCGCCGACGCCGTGGAGACCCCGATCGGCTGGGTGCCGACCCCTGCCGCGCTCGACACGAGCGGGCTCGATCTCGGGCCGGCGCAACTCGCCGCGGCGCTCCGGTGCGACCGGGGCGAGTGGCTCGCGGCGCTGCGCGACCTCGACGCGTTCTACGCCGGGTTCGGTCCGCGGCTGCCCGCCTCGATCGCCGAGACGCTCGCCGAGACCCGCCGCCGCCTCAGGGATTCGGCCAGACGATGATGATGAGCACGCCGTCGCCGTGGCGGGGCCCACCGATCACGGCCGGGTTGCCCGCCTGGGCCTGGATGCTCGTCGTCACCTCCGTGCGGCTGCCACGGACGAGGCGCACGCGGAATCGCACCGTGCTGTTCTGGACGGCTTGGGGCGTGACCTCGAGCTGGCGGTCGCCCGGCACGAGCCAGCGCTGCGTCGTGCCGACGGGCACCTCGGCGACGTACCGCGCGAGGGACGTGTACTCCTTGTAGCGGAAGAGACGCCGGAGCTTCGGCAGGAAGTTCTCGAGTCGCTCGTCGGGGCCCGCCGGGGCGAGTTGCTGCCCGGGCGGCGGGGGCGTCTCCCCCGCGAGCACCACCCGGGTGCCGAAGCGGACGACCTGCTGCGCCTCGACGCTCGACGTCGCCAGAGCCAGCAGCGCGAGGACGAGCGCCAGCAGCGGGCCCAGCGCGTCCCGCAGCCGCTTGCGCGCGTTGTGCAGTCGCGACATCACGGTTCCCATCGGGATGCCCAGCACCTCTGCGATCTCACGGTACGACAGGCCTTCGAGATCGCCCAACATGATAATGGTCCGATGATGCTCCGGCAAACGCGCGAGCGCCCGACGGATGCGCTCGCGTTCCTCCGCGCGCGCCGCCGCGTCGTCCGGCGCCGCGCCCTGGTCCACCAGCGCCCGGTCCCAGTCCCCCTCGTCGACCCGCTCCGTGCCGAAGGCGCGGCCCTGCGCGGCGCGCTGCCGCGCCCGGTCGGCGGCGACGTTCATCGCGATCCTGAACAGCCACGTGTAGAAGGCCGACTGCCCGCGGAACGAGCCGATCGCCTGGTAGGCACGGATGAACGCCTCCTGCGCGACGTCCCACGCGTCCTCGTTGTTGCGCAGGACGTTGTAGGCGAGCCGGTAGACTCGCTGCCGGTACTTCCCGACCAGAGGCTCGAACGCGGCCATGTCGCCGCGGCGGCACCGTTCGACCAGGGCGGCGTCGTCGGTTTCCACGCGAGCTCACACGCTCACCCCATCCCGTCGTCGGTTAGACGCCGGGCCGGCGGCGGCGATTCACCGTCTGGCCGTGCGGCCGCGCCCGAGCGCCACGAGCGCGTCGAGGCCGAGCAGGTAGCTGTGCGGGCCGAACCCCGAGATCTGCCCCCGCGCCGCCGACGCGATCACGGAGTGCCGCCGGAACTCCTCGCGGGCGTGCACGTTGGACAGGTGCACCTCGACGACCGGGAGCCGGATCGCGGCGACCGCGTCACGCAGCGCGATCGAGTAGTGCGTGAAGGCGCCAGGGTTGAAGACGACACCGACGAAGCGCTCGCGCTCGGCCGCCTGGAGCCAGTCGACGAGCTGGCCCTCGTGATTGGACTGCCGGCACTCGACGCCGAGCCCGAGCCGACGTCCGTGGGCGCGGATCAGCCGGTCGACCTCGGCGAGCGACACGCGGCCGTAGACCGCCGGCTCGCGGGTGCCGAGAAGGTTCAGGTTGGGGCCGTGCAAGACGAGCGCCGCCCGTGCGCGCATCGCGGGCAGCATATCACGCGGCGGCGGCAGCGAAGGCCGGGTATGCTAACATTGCGCAGCGAGCATAGCATGGTCATCGCAGCGCCTCCGCGCCTGCTCGGCGAGATTCTGGTCCAGGAACGCTTCACCACCCCGGACATGATCGCGCAGGCGCTCGTGCGCGCGAAGACGACCGGCGAGAGGCTCGGCGAAGCGCTCGTCGCGCTCGGCGCGCTCTCCCTCGCCGACGTGCTCCGCGCGCTCGCGCTCCAGCAGCACGTGCCGTTCCTCTCTCGGGACGAGCTCCCCTCCCCCCTGCCGCTCGTCAAGAACCTCTCGTCGAAGTACCTGCGCCAGTACACGATCTGCCCGGTCAGCGTCGAGGGCTCCGTGCTCACGGTCGCCACGGCGGATCCCCTGAACCCGGTCGTCGCCGACGATCTCCGCCAGGCGACGGGGCTGAGCGTCCGCCTCGTCGTGAGCCCGCCCGAGGCCATCACCGAGGCGATCGACCGCACGTACGACGGCACGGCGACGCCGCTGCAGCGCATCGTCGAGGGCATGGAGGACGAGGGCGGCGCCGGCGAGGAGGACGTCAACCAGCTGCGCGACATGGCGTTCGAGGCCCCCGTCGTGCGCCTCGTGAACCTGCTCGTCGAGAACGCGATCGAGGCCGGCGCCTCGGACATCCACATCGAGCCGTTCGAGGACACGCTGCGCGTGCGCTACCGGATCGACGGGATCCTGTTCGACCAGGAGTCGCCGCCGCGGCGTCTGCAGGCGGCGGTGACCTCGCGCATCAAGCTGATGGCCGAGATGAACATCGCCGAGCGCCGCCTGCCCCAGGACGGGCGCATCCGGGTCACGCTGCACGGCAAGCGCGTCGACATCCGCGTCTCGACGATGCCGACCGTGCACGGCGAGTCGATCGTGATGCGGCTGCTCGATCGCGGGAGCGTCTTCCTCCCGCTCGAGAAGCTCGGATTCGGCGCGCGCACGCTGGAGCGCTTCGGGGCGCTCATCCGGCGGCCGCACGGGATCGTCCTCGTGACGGGGCCGACGGGCTCGGGCAAGACCACGACCCTCTACGCGGCCCTCGACAAGATCAACTCCTCCGACCGCAAGATCATCACGGTCGAGGACCCGGTCGAGTATCAGCTGAAGGGCGTGAACCAGATCCCGGTGAAGCCGAAGATCGGGCTCACGTTCGCGACCGGGCTCCGGCACATCGTTCGGCAGGACCCGGACGTGATCCTGATCGGCGAGATCCGCGACCTCGAAACCGCGGAGATCGCGATCCAGGCCTCGCTCACCGGGCACCTCGTCTTCTCCACGCTGCACACCAACGACGCCCCGGGCGCGATCACCCGCCTGCAAGACATGGGCGTGGAGCCGTACCTGGTCGCGTCGGTGCTCGAGGGCGTGCTCGCGCAGCGGCTCGTCCGGCGGATCTGCGCGGCCTGCCGCGTGCCGGACGCGCCGAGCCCGGCGGACCTGGGCGCGCTCGGCATCCAGGGCGCCGCGGAGGTCCGCCTCTGGCGCGGGCGCGGGTGCGACGAGTGTCGCGGCACCGGCTATCGGGGCCGGACCGGTATCTACGAGCTGTTCAGGCTCACCGAGGACGCGCGCAGCCTGATCCTGCGGCGCGCCCCGGTGCGCGAGATCCGCCGCGCGGCGCTCGACGCTGGGATGGTCACGCTCCGGCTCGACGGCTGGGCCAAGGCGTGCGAGGGCGTCACGACCGTCGAGGAGGTCCTCCGCGTCACCCAAGAGGACGCGTAAGCCGCCGATGCCTGTCTTCGTGTACCGCGCCGCCGACCGCCGGGGCCAGACTATCGACGGTGTCATGGAGGCGCCGGACGCTCGCGCCGTCGTGGACCGTCTCCAGCGGGACGCCTACTTCCCGATCAAGGTCGCCGCCCACGCCGAGCGCCGGCGCTGGTTCGCGCTGGGCGGCAGCGCCCGCGTCGGCCAGCGCGACCTCCTCGCCTTCACGCAGCAGCTCGCCACGCTGTTCGAGGCAGGCCTCCCGCTCGACCGGGCGCTGGCGATCCTGGAGGAGCTGGCGGGCAATCCGCGGCTCAGGGCGATCGTCACCGATCTGCTCCTGGGCGTGCGGGGGGGCGCCTCGCTCAGCGAGGCCCTCGGCAAGCATCATCCGCGCCCGTTCTCGCGGCTCTACATCAACATGGTGCGCGCCGGCGAGAAGGGCGGCGTGCTGGAGGTGGCGCTCCGGCGGCTGGCCGAGTTCCTCGAGGCCCGCGCCGCGTTCAACGAGGCCGTCGTCTCCGCCCTCGCCTACCCCGCCGTGATCTTCACGGTCGGCATCGGCGCGGTCATCTTCCTCATGACGTTCGTGATCCCCCGCTTCGCGACGATCTTCGCGGATCTCGGCCAGACGATCCCGCTGCCGACGCGGATCCTGCTCGGCGTGAGTGCCGGCTTCCAGGCCTACTGGTGGGCCGGCCTCCTGGCCGTGCTCGCCGCGGTGCTCGCCTGGCGCGTCTGGACGGGAAGCCCGCAGGGCCGTCTCGCGTGGGACCAGTTCCTCCTCCGCCTGCCGTTGGTCGGCCGGCTCGCGATGAAGGTGGAGACCGCGCGGTTCGCCCGCACGCTCGGGACGATGCTGAAGAGCGGCGTACCCGTCATGGGCGCGCTGGCAGTCGTCGGCGACACGATGACCAACCAGGCGATCGGGCGGGCGGTCGCCCGGCTCGCCGACGGCGTCAAGCGCGGCGACACGCTCGCCGCCGGCATGCGCGAGCAGGCGCCCTTCCCGGCGCTCGCGATCCACATGGTCCGCGTCGGCGAGGAGACGGGACGCCTCGAGGAGATGCTCCTCAAGGTCGCCGACACGTTCGAAACCGAGGTCCGCACCGAGATGAAGCGGCTGCTCGGCCTGCTCGAGCCCGCGATCATCCTGGGCATGGGGGTGCTCGTGGCGTTCATCGTCGTGGCGATGCTCCTCGCGATCTTCTCGATCAACGAGATCCCGCTGTGACCGCGAACACCCGCCATGCATCGGCGCCGACGCTTCCCCCCTGCGCGGGGCCGGGGCGCTCCTCCTCGACCACGACGGCCCGCGGCGTCGTGGGGCCGGGGGGCCTCCCCGAGACCACGACTGCTCCGGGCGCCGTGGGGCCGGGGGGCCTTCCCGAGACCCGTTGTAGTCAGCGCGCGGACGCCGCCCCGCAGGAGACCCGACGCAGCGCCTGCGACAGCAGTCGTGGTCGAGGGAAGGCCCCCCGGCCCCACGACGCCGCGGGCCGTCGTGATCGCGGCGAGGGCGAACGGGGGTTCACGCTGGTCGAGCTGCTCGTGGTCATCATCGTCCTCGGTCTGCTCGTCGGCCTCGTCGGCCCGCGTCTCTTCGGCCGCGTCGGCCAGTCCAAGCAGGCGGCCGCCCGGGCGCAGGTCGAGCTGTTCGGCGCCGCCCTCGACCAGTACCGCCTCGACGTCGGGAGCTATCCGACGACGGCGCACGGGCTGGAGGCCCTCCAGAAGAATCCCGGCGTCCAGAGCTGGAACGGCCCATACCTCAAGAAGGCGGTCCCGAAGGATTCGTGGGGCAATCCGTACAAGTACCGCTGCTGCCCCGGCCAGCACGGCGAGTACGACCTCTGGTCGGAAGGCGCCGACGGCGCGCCGGGCGGCGACGGCGAGGCCGCCGACATCCTGTCATGGGACAGCGGGCAGAAGTAGGCGCCCGAGGCTTCACCCTCCTCGAGCTCCTCGTCACGCTGTTCCTGATCGCGCTCGCGCTGGGCCTGGTCGCGCCGGCGATCAGCCGGAGCACCGAGGTGGTACGAGCGCGGGCGGAGGTCGCGGCCTTCTCCGCGGCTCTCCGCCACGCGCGCGAGCAGGCGATCACCGCCCGCGAGCGGCGGACGGTCGTCGTCGATGCCGCCGCCCACCGTCTCACGATCCGGGCCGGCGACGACACGGTCGCGCTCGCGCGCACGCTGCCGCGTCGGCTCACGGTCGAGGCGCTCTCGCCGACGGGGCTCGCCGTCCGCTTCGAGCCCTACGGCACGTCGAGCGGCGGCGCGTTCCGGCTCACCAGCGGCGGCGTCAGCTATCGCGTGAGCGTCGACGCCCTCACCGGCCGCGTCCGCAACACCCGCGAGTAGACGTGCGCCCCACGTCCGCGCGCGCCCGGGAGGCGGGGTTCACGCTGCTCGAGGTGCTCGTCGCCTTCGCCATCCTGAGCATCGCGATCGTGGCCGGCATCCAGGCATTCGCGCAAGGGCTGAGGCTCCTGCGGGTCGCCGGCGACCACCAGCAGGCCGTGCTCCTCGCCGACCAGAAGCTCCGCGAGGTGCTGAGGCCGGTCGCGGGCGACCACGCCGAGGGGAAGGAGGGGGCCTTCGCCTGGGAGCGCACGACCGCGGCGGTGGACGCGCCCGACCTCTCGGGCTCGCGCGCCACGGAGCCGTGGAAGGTGTACCGGATCACGGTCAAGGTCCGCTGGGGCGAGGGCCAGCCGCGCCAGGTCGAGGTCGCCGCGCTCCGCGTCTCGGCCGAGCGGCCCGTGATACCCGGGGCGCGCCAGTGAGGCGCCGGGACGGGGGCTTCACGCTCCTCGAGGTGCTGATCGCCCTCGCGATCGTCGGCGCCCTCCTCGGCATCACCGTCGGCGGCCTGCGGGTCGCGCTCGCGGCATGGCAGCGGGGCGAGGACCGCTCCGAGGCCCAGCAGCACGCGCGCGGCGTCGCGGTCTCCCTCGCGCGGACGGTCGGCGGCGCCTATCCCTACCAGGCGCGCCTCCAGGCGGCGGGCGCTCAGGCCATCCTCTTCCGGGGGACGGCCTCGCGTCTGGAGCTGGTGACGCAGAGTCCGCCCTTCCCGTTCGAGGTCCCGATCGCGTTCACGGCGGTCGTCGTCGGCCTCGAGGAGAGCGGGGAGCACCGCGGACTCGTGATCCGCCAGCGGGCGCTGCCGAACTGGGACCCGTTCGAGCAGGCGGTGGTCGTGCTCCACGACCCCACGGTCACGCGGCTCGAGCTCAAGTACCTCGACGAGGCCGGCTCGTGGCAGGACGAGTGGAAGGCCGAGGCGGCCGGCGCGCTGCCGCGCGCCGTCCGGATCACGCTCGTCACGGGGACGAGCGATCGCCCCGTGACGCTCGGGCCGATCACGGTGTCGCTCCGCGTGGGGACCCGATGACGACCTCTCGGGCGCGGAACGACCGGGGCTTCGCCCTCGTCGTCGTGCTCCTCGTGCTGGCGCTGGTCGGCGTCGTCGCGGCGGAGTTCTCCTTCTCGGTGCGGCTCGAGGCCGCCGCCGTGCGCTCCTACAAGAACTCCGTCACGGCCGGCCACCTCGCGGAGACCGCCGTCGAGCAGGCGATCCGCGAGATCGTCGCCGACAGCGCCTACGTCGGCCTCGACGACCGGGGGATCCTCACTTTCTACACGCGGGAGCGGCTCCCGCTCGCGCACCTGCCCCGCGACCAGGTGGAATTCATCGGCGGGCGGTACTCGTACCGCATCACCGACGAGGAGGGGCGGATCAACCTGAACACCTCGCCGCCCGATCGCCTGGACCGGCTCCTGCTCGCCTCTGGCATCGAGAAGCGGGCGCGCGACACGATCGTCGACTCCCTCCAGGACTGGCGCGACCCGAACGAGGAGCACCGCCTCAACGGCGCGGAGAGCGAAGACACCTACCTCAAGGCGGCGGTGCCCTTCCGGGCGCGGAACGCCGACCTCGCGTCGGTCGCCGAGCTGCTCCAGATCAAGGGCGTGACGCGCGAGCTGTACGAAGGTGCCAAGGACCGGCCCGCGCTCTCCGATCAGGTGACCGTCCTGACCCAGGGCCAGATCAACATCAACACCGCGAACCCCGTCGTGCTGCGCGCGCTCGGTCTCTCCGACGCGGAGATCTCCCAGATCGTCCAATCCCGGCGCGGTGCGCCCTTCACGACCGTGCCCGGCCAGTTCGGCGGGCGGGGTCTCTCGGCGTCGACCCGGACGTTCCGCATCGACGCCGAGGGATTCGTGGACGGGCGGGCGGCCGCCCGCCTCACCGCGATCGTCGCGAAGGCGCCGGGCACGCCCCCCACGATCGCGATCATCGAGTGGTCGGGCCTCCGCTGACGCCGGAGGCCACCGGTAGTGGTCGCGGCGAGGATTACAAATCTCCCGGGCCCGGTTAGACTATCCTGCTGAGGCTATGCGCATGGGATCGTGGCCCGTAGTCGCGCCCGCACGGCTGGCGGTGGTGCTTCTCGGCAGCCGACTCGCCGGCGCGGTGATCCAGCGGAACCGGGTGGAGACGTTCGTCGTCCGGGCGGACGATCCGGGCCCGGCGCTGCGCGCCGAGCTCGACGCCCGCGGACTCGCGCCCCGGACGGTCGCGCTCGGCCTCGCGCGCGCGAGCGTCACCGTGAAACCGATCGAGCTGCCTCCGGCCGCCGGCGAGCTGCGCGACATGGTGCGGTTCGAGCTCGAGCGGCACCTGGCCTTTCCGTCCGACGACGCGCCCTTCGACTTCCTGCCGTTGCCGGCCGGGGGTGACGGCGAACCGGCCGAGGTCGGGACGACCCGGGTGTTGATCGCGGCGACGGACCGGCGTGTCGTGGACACCGCGGTGCGCATCGCGCACGAGGCGCGCCTGCGCCCGGTCTCCGTCACGGTGGCGGCGCACGATCTCCTCGGGCTCGTGCGGGCGCCGCGCGGCGCCCGCGTCGTGTGGGTGCACGTGTGCGGCGACGTGGCGGAGCTCTTGTTCGTGCAGGGCGGCGCGCTCGTGCTCAGCCGGAGCGTGCCCGCGACCGACGGCCCAGAGCTCGTCGCCGAGATCACGCGGAGCTTCCCGGTCGCGCGCTGGCGCGGGTGCGACGCCGTGTGGCTCTCGGGCGACGCCGGCGATCCGACCGACGCGCTCGAGGCGCTGGACGTGCCGGTCACGGTGCCGCCGTGGAGCGCGCGCGCGCGCCGTCACCTCGACGCCGTCGAGCAGGAGCCGGGCGGCGCGCTCACCCTGGCGCTCGCCGTCGCCGCCGGGCGCGGCATCA
>MGCE01000193.1:14692-17881 GCA_001790315.1 Candidatus Rokubacteria bacterium RIFCSPLOWO2_02_FULL_72_37
ACTTGATCCCCGCCGCCGTGCGGCCGCGGCGGCTCACGCGGCCGCAGGTGTTCACGGCGGCGATGGCCACCGCGACGCTGGTCCTGGCGCTGATCGCGCTGCTCGTCCCGGGCCTCCGCGACGGCCGGCGGCTCGCGGCGATCGATCGCGAGATCGCGCGGATCGAGCCCGACGTGCGCGCGGTGCGGGCCGTGCTCGGCGAGCTCGAGCGCAAGCGTCGACTGCTCGCGACGGTCGGCGAGATCCAGACGGCGGCGCTCCGGCCGCTGCCCGTGCTGAAGAACCTGACGGACGTCCTGCCCGCCGACGCGTGGCTCACCACGCTCACGCTCGACGCCAAGGGCATCGAGCTGGTCGGTCAGGCCGCGTCGGCGAGCACCCTGATTCCGTTGCTCGAGAACTCGCCGCGGTTCGAGCGCGTCGAATTCTCGTCACCGGTCACCCGCGGGCGCGACAAGGAGCAGTTCCGGATCCGTGCCGTGTGGGAGGCGCCGCGCTCGTGACCGCCACGCTCTCCCGTCGCGAGCGGCTCCTGGTCGTCGGCGCCCTGATCGTCGTCGGCCTGCTCGGCGGCTGGGCCTTCGCGATCCAGCCCATCCTCGAGCACAACCGCGCGACCGCCGAGCTCGTGCCCGCCCGCGAGCAGGCGCTCCAGCAGCGCCGGGACCTCGTCGCCCGGCGCGGCGCGATCGGCACCGAGCTCGCCGCGACGAGCCGGCGCATCGAGGCGGTCTCCGCGCGGCTCCTCACCTCGGCGACCCCGCCGGTGGCCGCCTCCGAGCTGCAGAGGCTCGCCAAGGACATGGCGGCGCGAGCGCAGACCGAGATCCGGAGCGAGCGGATCCTCGAGCCGAAGGACCGCGGTGAGCTGCTCGAGGTGTCCATCGAGATCGCCGTCTCGGGGGAGGTCCGCCAGCTCGTCGATCTGCTCGCGCGCATCGATGCGACCCCCAAGCTCCTGACCGTCCAGGACCTCAGGGTGCGCGTCGTGAACCTCGCGCAGCCGAGGGACCTCCTCGCCACCGTCACCCTGTCCGGGTTCATCCTCCAGGGCAAGGCCAAGACCTAGCCATGCCCCAGCGTTTGCTCGTGCTGAACGTCCTGCTGGGAGGCGTGTCACTCCTCGGCGTCGCCTACATCGTCCAGCAGCTCGCCCTCGCGCCCGCGTCGCCCGCTCCCCGCGGCCCGCGCCCGGCCCCCTCGCCTGCGGCGGCGGCGGCCGCGCCCGGCGCGGCTCCCGCCGGCCCGGGGGCGGGCGCGTACACCACCATCGCCAGCCGCAACCTCTTCAGCCCGACGCGCAGCGAGGCGCCGGGCGCAGCCGCCGGCGCCGTGCCGGCGGGCCTGGCCAAGCCGATTCTCTACGGCGTCGTGCTGCGCGACGGCGCGCCGATCGCGTATCTCCAGGATCCGGCGACGAAGCGCACGGCCAGCTACCGGATCGGCGACCAGATCGCCGGCGGCACCGTGAAAACGATCGACGCCGACCAGGTGGTGCTCTCGAGCCCGGCGGGGCAGGTCAGCGTGCGTCTGCGCGACCCCTCGAAGCCGCGCGCCCCTGTGCAGCCCGTCGCCCAGCCCGGAGCACCCGGACGGCCGGCTCAGCCGACGGTCGTGGCGCCCGGCGCCGTCACGCCCCCGGCGATCCCGCCGCGGGTGGGCGCGCCGCCCGTCTTCCCACCGCAGGGACTGCCGGGCCAGCCGGGATCGCTGCTCGCGCCGGGCATGCGCCCGTCACCGAGCTTCGGACGCAGTCTCTCCGTGCCCCGAGCGACGGATGTCCCGCAGAAGTGACGTGAGCCGGGCGCTCGCGGCGCTCCTGGTCGCGGCGCTGGTCGCAGGCTGCGCGGCGCCGGCGCCGCGGAAGGCCACGGTGGTGCCGCCCCCTCCACCGGTCGTGCCGCCGGAGCCGGCGCCGGCGCCCCTGCCCTCGCTCCCGCCGACGTCGATCGGGCCACGCCCGGAGCCGGCGCCCGCGGAGGCGCCCGCACCACCGCCGCCGGTGACGCCTGCACCGCCGCCGCCGACGGCACCGCCCGTCGCCGCCGCGCAGCGCGGCCGCTTCGTGGTCCTGAACTTCGACAACGCGGACATCGAGACCGTGGTCCAGGCCGCGAGCGAGATCGCCGGGTTCAACTACGTGCTCGCGCCCGACGTGCGCGGCAAGGTGACGGTGCAGACCTCGGGCCGCATCCCGCAGGAGGACGTGTTCGGGGTGCTCCTGGCCGTCCTCGAAGTGCACGGCTTCACCGCGATCAAGGCCGGCAACCTCTACAAGATCATCCGCATCGAGGGTGCCCGGGAGCGGGCGGTGCCGACGATCGTGGGCCAGACACCCGACGAGCGCCGGACGACCGACGAGGTGATCACGCAGATCGTGCGGCTGCGCTACGCCGCGGTCGCCGATCTCTCCGCGCTCCTGCGCCCGCTCATCTCCGCGCGCGGCACGCTGATCGCGCACAGGGAAACGAACGTGCTGATGGTCACCGACACGGCGTCGAACATCCGCCGTCTGCTCGAGATCATCCGTCTGGTGGACGTGCAGGTCGCCCAGGAGGAGCTGCTCATCATCCCGGTCCAGTTCGCGGACGCCGTGCAGCTCGCGGGGATCCTGAGCCAGCTCTTCGCGAGCGGCCGCCTGCGGCCCACGGCGCCCGGCGCCGTGTCCGCCCCCGCGGTGCCGGCCGTGCCCGGCGCGCCCGTGGCCGCGCGCCCGGGCGCGGCCGAGCCCCAGGGCGCCGCGGAGCGCCCGCCGCTGATCATCGCCGAGCAGCGCTCGAACTCGCTCATCATCCACGCCAAGCGGCACGAGCTGGAGACGATCCGGGGACTGGTCAAGCAGCTCGACATCAACATCTACGGCGGGCGCCGGGTCTTCATCTACTACGCCGAGAACGCGAAGGCGAAGGACCTCGCGACCACGCTCAACTCGATCTACAACCCGCAGGGCGCCACGGCGCCGGGGACCCAGCCCGCCGCGCCCGCGCCGGCGGGGGCGGCCCGGCCGCCCGGCGCCCCGGCCCCGCCGCCCGTGGCGCCGGCCGGCGCAGCGCCGAGCGGAGCGGCCGGCGCGGCCGAGGTCGGCCTGGCCGAGGGCCAGGTGCGCTTCATCGCGGACGAGGTCACGAACGCCATCATCGTCACGACGTACCCGCGCAACTGGCAGGAGATCGAGGCGACGATCAAGCA
>MGCE01000193.1:17903-18938 GCA_001790315.1 Candidatus Rokubacteria bacterium RIFCSPLOWO2_02_FULL_72_37
AAGCAGCTCGACAAGATGCCGCGCCAGGTGCTGATCGAGGTGCTGGTCGCCGAGATCACGCTGAACGACGACACGCGTCTTGGCGTCGACTGGGCGATCCGCGAGGGCAAGTTCACGCTGGGGAGCATCTCCCAGGCGACGTCGACCGGCTCCTCGACCACCACGGTGGGGGCTCCGGCGTCGGTGCTCCGCGGCGCCGCCAGCTTCTTCGGGCCGGCTGCGCAGGGTCTCACCGCGTTCACGTTCAACACGGGCCAGTTCTTCGTGCTGCTGAATACGCTCGCGTCCCAGAACAAGGTCAACATCGTCTCGAACCCGCACGTGCTCACGTCGGAGAACAAGAAGGCCGTCATCAACGTCTCGACGTCCGTGCCGGTCATCACGAGCCAGCAGACGAGCACCGTGAGCACGCCCGGCACCACGGCCGGCAGCACGAGCACGACGATCAACACGGGCGGCGTCAACCAGACGGTCGAGTACAAGGACGCGGGCGTGATCCTCACCGTGACCCCGCGCATCGGCGAGCGGGGCACGGTCGCGCTCGAGATCAAGCAGGAAGTCAACGACATCGGGGCCGCCGTCCCACCGACCAACTCGCCGTCGTTCATCAAGCGCGAGGCGGAGGCCTCGGTCGTGCTCGTGAACAACCAGACGCTGGTCCTGGGCGGCTTGATCAAGGACAAGGTGACGCTCGACGACCGGGGGATCCCCTTCCTGAAGGACATCCCGCTCCTCGGCTACCTGTTCGGCTTCAAGGAGCGGAAGGTCGAGAAGACCGAGCTGATCCTGCTCATCACGCCGCGGGTGATCGGCACGGCCGTCGACGCCGCGCGAATCACCGACCAGATGCGCCGCGCCACGCCCGACATCGACGAGGCGGTCAGGAGCGCGCCGCGGCCCCCGTCGATCCCGGCGCCGCCTCCGTCTGCCGCGCCGCCTCCCTCGAGCCCGTAGGCGCCGGCCGCGGCGCGCGCGCCTACCAGCGCAGGAGCGTCGCGCCCCAGGAGAAGCCGGTGCCGAACGAGGCGAGCAGCA
>MGCE01000194.1 GCA_001790315.1 Candidatus Rokubacteria bacterium RIFCSPLOWO2_02_FULL_72_37
GCCCTGGTGCCGGACGCCCTGGTGCGCCGGCAACTGCCGGCACGGCTCGGCGCGGAGCCGGCGTGCGACGCGCCGGACGACCCGGCGAACCCGCGCCGGGTTTCCGTGGCTGCGAGCGACCGCGGCTCGCCCTGGGAGCTCGTCTGGGAACGCGTGGGTGTCCGCTGGCGCCTGATCGCGGCGAGCCCGGTGCTACAATGACGGCTCCGTCATGACCGAGATCCCGGATCGCTACGACCCCTCGGCGGTCGAGGCGCGCTGGTACCCCGAGTGGGAGGGGCGCGGCTACTTTCGTGCCGAACCCAGCGCGCCGGGCAAGCCGTTCAGCATCGTGATCCCGCCCCCGAACGTGACCGGCTCGCTCCACATGGGTCACGCCCTCAACAACACGCTTCAGGACGTGCTCGTGCGGATGCGGCGCATGGACGGCTTCAACACCGTGTGGGTGCCGGGCACGGATCACGCGGGCATCGCCACTCAGTACGTGGTCGAGCGGCAGCTGGCAGCGGAGGGCAAGACGAAGCAGGACCTCGGCCGGGAAGCGTTCGTCGAGCGCGTCTGGCGCTGGCGGGAGGAGTCGGGCGGAACCATCATTCGTCAGCTCAAGCGCCTCGGTGCGTCCTGCGACTGGTCGCGCGAGCGCTTCACGATGGACTCCGGCCTCTCGCGCGCGGTGCGCGAGGTGTTCGTGCGGCTCTGGGAAGAGGGGCTCATCTACCGCGACGACTATATCGTCAACTGGTGCCCGCGCTGCCAGACCGTGCTCGCCGACCTGGAGGTCGAGCGCGAGGAGCGCGACGCCGAGTTCGTCTATATCAAGTACGGCCCCGTCACGCTCGGCACCGTCCGGCCGGAGACGAAGCTCGGCGACACGGGACTCGCCGTGCACCCGAGGGACAAGCGCTACACCCAGTACGTCGGCCGAACGCTCGAGATCCCGTCGGTGGACGGCACGATCGCGGTGAAGGTGGTCGCGGACGACGCGGTGGACCCGAAGTTCGGCACGGGCGTGATCAAGGTCACGCCCGGTCACGATCCGGTGGATTTCGAGATCGGCAGGCGCCACGGCCTCCCCGTGCGCACCGTCATCGGGTTCGACGGCAAGATGACGAGCGCGGCTGGCCGCTACGCCGGCCTCGACCGCTTCGAGTGCCGGAGGCGGATCGTGGAGGACATGCAGGCGCTCGGCCTGATCGAGCGCGTGGAGCCGTACCGGCACGCGGTCGGTGTGTGCTACCGGTGCCGGACGGTCGTCGAGCCGCTGGTGTCGAAGCAGTGGTTCGTGCGGATGCGACCGCTCGCGGAGCCGGCGATCAAGGCCGTCCGCGAGGGACGGATCCGGATCGTGCCGCGAGGCTGGGCGAAGACGTATTACCACTGGATGGAGAACATCCGCGACTGGCCGATCTCGCGCCAACTCTGGTGGGGGCATCGGATCCCCGTGTGGTACTGCCCGACCTGCGCGGCCACCCACGTTTCCCGCACGGAGATCGAACGGTGCCCCGGGTGCGGCGGTGCCGTGCAGCAGGACGAGGACGTGCTCGACACCTGGTTCTCCTCGGGGCTCTGGCCGTTCTCGACGCTGGGCTGGCCCGATGACACGCCGGAACTCCGCCGCTACTACCCGACGTCGGTCCTGGTGACGGGCTTCGACATCCTTTTTTTCTGGGTCGCGCGGATGGCGATGCTGGGCCTCCGCTTCATGGGCGAGGTCCCATTTCACGATGTCTACATCCACGCCCTCGTCCGCGACGCCGAGGGGCAGAAGATGTCGAAGTCGAAGGGGAACGTGATCGACCCACTCGTCGTGATGGACAAGTACGGCACGGACGCCTTCCGGTTCACCCTCATCGCGCTCGCGGCTCAAGGACGCGACATCCGGCTCGCCGAGGAGCGGATCGAAGGGTACCGGAATTTCGCGAACAAGCTGTGGAACGCCGCGCGCCTCGTGCTGGCCAACCTCGATGGGTACGGAGCCGCGCGCGCCAGGCGCACCCGACGGCAGGAGGCCGACGCGTGGATCGAAAGCCGTCTCTCGGCGACGATCGTTGCCGTGCGCGGCCACCTCCGCCGCTACCGCTTCAATGACGCGGCATCCGCGATCTACCAGTTCGTCTGGCACGAGTTCTGTGATTGGTACCTCGAGATCGCGAAGCTCTCGCTGTACCGGCCCGAGAACCCGGCCCAGCGCCTCCGCACCCAGCACACCCTGGTCGGCGTGCTCGAAACGACGCTCCGGTTGCTCCACCCGTTCATGCCGTTCATCACGGAGGAGCTCTGGCAGCGGCTGCCGCACACCGGCGCCTCGATCATGGTCGCGCCGTTCCCAACCCGCGCGGCGATGCGCCACGCCCCCGAGGCGGAGCGCGCGATGTCCGCGGTGATGGACGTGATCACCGCGGTGCGGGCCATCCGCGGCGAGATGCGGATCAGCCCCGCACAGGCGCTGACCGTGATCCTCCGCCCGGCGCCCGACGCTGTCTCCCTCCTGAAGGGACACGCCTCGCTCGTCGAGTCGCTCGCCCGCGGGCGGGTGACCATCGACCCGACCGCCACACGCCCGCGTAACTCGGCGCTCGCGGTCGTCGGCGAGACGGAGCTCTACGTGGAGCTCGAGGGCATCGTGGATCTCGCGGCGGAGCGCCATCGGCTCGAGAAGGAGATCCGCAAGGTCGCCGAGAGCGCCGAATTCCTGCGGGCGAAGCTCGCCAGGCCGGAGTTCGTCGAGCGCGCCCCGGCGGAGATCGTCGCCAAGGAGCGGGAGCGCCTCGGTCAGCAGGAGGCGCTTCGCGCCAAGCTCGCCGCGAGCCTGAGCTGGATCGGTGGCAGCACCGCCTAGCCCGGCGCCGCCCGTCGTCCGCTGCGGCGTCGTGGCCTCCACGCAGTCGGTCGCATTCTCGCTCGCGGCCGACGGGGCGGAGGACCGCACGGTCGTGGTCGCAGACCACCAGACGATGGGGCGCGGCCGTCGAGGCCACGACTGGGTCGACGCGCCGGGCGAGAGCCTGCTCGTGTCTATCGTGGTGCGTCCCCGCCTGCCGCAGGCGCTGTTGCCGGCGGTGGGGCTCATGACGGCCGTGGTGGTCGCGGATGCGCTCGCCGCCCTCACGGACCTGGCGCCACGCCTCAAGTGGCCGAACGACGTCCTCGTCCGTCGCCGCAAGGTCGCGGGGATCCTCGTCGAATCGCGGACGACTCCCACTCCCGTGCTCGTCGTCGGCGTCGGCGTCAACCTGAATCAGACGAGCCTTCCCCCATCGCTCGGCGGCCGGGCCACCTCGGTGCGCCTCGAGACAGGGAGGAGCGTCGATCGCGACGCCGCGCTCGTCGCGGTGGTCGCGGGCTTCGACGAGTGGCGCGGCCGCCTCGAGCGGCACGGCTTCGCCCCGGTGCGCGAACGGTGGCTCGCGCTCGCCGACACCGTGGGCCGGCAGGTGACGGTCGACGGACTGGCGGGCGTCGCCGTCGGCCTCGACGCCGATGGCGCCCTCCTCGTCGAGGACGGTGGGGCCGTGCGCCGTGTCACCGCCGGGGAGATCACCGAGAGCGAGGTGGGGGATGCTCCTCGTCGCTGACGTCGGCAACACCAACACGAAGATCGGCGTCTTCGACGGGCGCCGGTTGCTGGTCTCCTGGAGGCTCACGAGCCGGCGGGAACAGACCGCTGACGAGTACGGGATCTTCATCGAAACGCTGCTGCGGACCCGCGGAATCCACGCGAGTGACATCCACGGCATCGCGCTGTCGAACGTCGTGCCGCCCGTGCAACAGACGCTCGAGCGCATGTTCGAGGAGTACTTCGGTCAATCACCACTCAACGTGGAGCCCGGCGTGAACGTCCCGCTCCCGCTCGCCGTGGACAACCCACGGGAGGTCGGGCCCGACCGGGTGGTCGACTCGTACGCTGCGGCGATGATCTACGGTGCGCCGCTGATCGTCATCGACCTCGGGACCGCGACGACGTTCCACTGCGTCAACGACCGGGGGGAATTCGTCGGCGGCGCGATTGCGCCGGGCATCATCACCTCGGTGGACTCGCTCATCACGCGGGCCGCGCGCCTCTTCCGCGTGGAGCTCGTGCGCCCGAAAACGGCGATCGGGCGCAACACCGTTACGAACATCCAGTCCGGCGTGATCTACGGGTACGCAGGTCTGATCGACGGGCTCGTGGACCGCATGCGGGCGGAGATGGGCGGGTCGCCGAAGGTCATCGCGACCGGCGGTCTCGTGGGCTTGATCACCGACGTCGCGCGCTCGATCCAGCACGTGGATGAGCATCTGCGCCTCCAGGGCCTGCGTCTGATTTACGAGGCGGCGTATCCAGGCGATCACGTCACGAGTCCATGACCCACGGCCTCTGAAGGGGAGGCCGGCTCGTTGACACGCGGGGAGGGCGTCGGTATAGTGATACGAAATCTAGTATGAGGTGCGCGGGCGATCCCTATATACGGGACCGTGGGGGCAACCAGGCGCCGGAGCGACGGAGGGGAGACTCAATGGGGATGTGGGTGGGGCGAGGGCGGAAGGCCCGGGTGGCGTACGGTTTCGACGACATCGCCCTGGTCCCGGGGGCGGTCACGGTCAACCCGAATGAAGTCGACATCTCCTGGGACCTCTGCGGCCAGCGCTTCGAAATCCCGATCATCGCCGCGGCGATGGACGGCGTCGTCGGCCCGAAGCTCGCGATCGAAATGGGACGACTCGGCGGCCTCGCGGTGCTGAATCTCGAAGGCGTGTTCGCCCGCTACGCGAACCCGTGGGAAGTTCTCGAGCGCATCGTGTCGGCGAGCCAGGAAGAGGCGACCAAGATCATCCAGTCGATCTACGGCGAGCCCATCAAGGAAGATCTGATCCACCAGCGCATCAGGGAGATCAAGAAGGGGGGCGGGCCTGCGGTCGTCTCGGCGATCCCCCAACGCGCCGAACGGTTCGCGCAGATCGCCCAGGAGGCGGGTGCCGACGTCTTCGTCGTCCAGTCCACCGTCACCACGGCGCGCCACATCGCCACGGAGTACGCGCCCGTGGACCTCCGGAAGTTGAAGAAGCAACTCGCGATTCCGCTGATCATCGGCAACGTCGTGACCTACGAGGCGTGCCTGGAGCTGTTCGACGTGGGAGCCGACGCGCTCCTGATCGGTGTCGGTCCGGGCGCGGCGTGCACGAGTCGCGAGGTCCTCGGCCTCGGTGTGCCCCAGGTCACCGCCACCGCCGATGCGGCGGCGGCGCGCGATTTTTACTACAAGCAAACGGGCCGCTACGTGCCGATCATCACGGACGGCGGCATGACGACCGGCGGCGACGTCTGCAAGGCGCTCGCCTCGGGCGCCGACGCCGTCATGATCGGTTCGGCCTTTGCGCGCGCCGTCGAGGCGCCGGGACGCGGCTTCCACTGGGGGATGGCGACGCCGCACGCCAATCTGCCTCGGGGCACGCGGATCCGTGTCGGCATCGCCGGGTCGCTCGAGCAGATCCTCTTCGGGCCCGCTTTCACGGAGGACGGCACGTTGAACCTGGTTGGCGCGATCCGGACCTGCATGGGTTCGGTCGGCGCTCGCACCATCCGGGAGCTCCAGCTGACCGAGCTGATCATCGCGCCCACGATCAAGACGGAAGGCAAGGTCTTCCAGCAGGCTCAGAAGCTGGGGCGCCCCCGGTAGCCGGGCGTCGGTGGTGATCGCGGCCGACAAGATCGCGGTCCTGGACTTCGGGGGGCAGTACACCCAGCTGATCGCGCGCCGAGTCCGGGAGATGGGCGTCTATTCCGAGATTTTCTCCTGCACTCACCCTCTCGAGCAGGTCCTCGCGCAGGGGTGCAAGGGCATCATTCTGTCCGGAGGACCGTCGAGCGTCTACGAGGACGGCGCGCCGCTGCCGCCGAAGGGTCTCTTCGAGGCGGGCGTCCCGGTCCTCGGGATCTGCTACGGCATGCAGGCGATGGGTTACCTGCTGGGCGGCCACGTCGTTCCGGCGGAGCGTCGGGAGTACGGGCGGGCCGAGATCGAGCTCCACGCGGGCGAGAGCCGGCTCTTCCGCTCCATCACGCCGGACGCCGACGGGCGGCTGACCGTGTGGATGAGCCACGGCGACACCGTGCTGCGGCCGCCCAAGGGCTTCGTGGCGCTCGGCGCCACGCCGAACTGCCCGGTGGCCGCAATGGCCGACGAGGCGCGCAGGCTCTACGCCGTCCAGTTCCACCCCGAGGTGATCCATACCCCGCAGGGGAAGAAGGTCTTCGACAACTTCCTGGATATCTGCGGCGTGAATCGCACGTGGTCCATGGCCGGGT
>MGCE01000195.1 GCA_001790315.1 Candidatus Rokubacteria bacterium RIFCSPLOWO2_02_FULL_72_37
AAGAACTTCGGCAAGAAGTCGCTGAACGAGATCAAGACGATCCTCGGCGAGATGGGGCTCGCGCTCGGCATGCGCCTGGACCCCGAGGAGCTCGAGCGGTTGCGCGCCCAGTACGAGCGCACCTACGAAGCGTAGTCCCGGCGCCTGTCGGAGTATAGAGGAGCGCCACGGCTTGGCCGGGGCGCTCCGAGCGTTGGGGGGTTTGGGGGGCCATGTCGGGGCCCCCCACGTGGTTAGAGCGCGAGCCGCGTCTTGATGCGCTCGACCGCCTCCTCGGTCTGGTCGCGCCGGCCGAAGGCGGTGAGGCGGAAGTAGCCCTCCCCGCTCGGCCCGAAGCCCGAGCCCGGGGTGCCGACGACGTGGGCCTCGGCCAGGAGCTTGTCGAAGAAGTCCCAGGACGAGAGCCCGTCCGGCGTGCGCACCCAGATGTACGGAGCGTTCCGCCCGCCGAAGACCGTGAGCCCCGCGGCCTGGAGGCCCTCGCGGATGATCCGCGCGTTGTCCATGTAGTAGTCGACGAGCGCGCGCACCTGGCTCTTTCCCGCGTCCGTGTACACGGCGGCGGCGCCGCGCTGCACGACGTACGGCGCGCCGTTGAACTTCGTGGACTGCCGCCGGAGCCAGAGCGCGTTCAGGCCGACCGGCCGGCCCCGCGCGTCGTGCCCCTGGAGGTCCTTCGGCACGACGGTGAAGGCGCAGCGGGTGCCCGTGAAACCCGCGGTCTTCGAGAAGCTCCGGAACTCGATGGCGACCTCGCGCGCGCCCTCGATCTCGTAGATCGAGTGCGGGACGTCGTTCTCACGGATGTACGCTTCGTACGCGGCGTCGTAGAGCAGCACGGCGCCGTGGTGGCGCGCCCAGTGCACCCAGCGCCCGAGGGCGGCACGCGAGAGCACCGCGCCCGTCGGGTTGTTGGGGAAGCAGAGGTAGACGAGGTCGACCGGGCGGTCGGGGAGCGGCGGCTCGAAACCGTTCTCGGCCACGCAGGGCAGGTAGACGACGCGGTCGTAGCGTCCGTCGTCTCCCACCTCGCCGGCCCGTCCCGCCATGACGTTGCTGTCGAGGTAGACCGGGTAGACCGGATCCGTCAGCGCGACGGCGCTGTCGAGCGAAAAAATCTCCTGGATGTTGCCGGTGTCGCTCTTGGCGCCGTCACTCACGAAGATCTCGTCGACCGCGACCTTGACGCCGCGGGACGCATAGTCGTGCGCGGCGATGAGCTCGGCGAGGAACTCGTACCCCGGTTCCGGGCCGTAGCCGCGGAACGTCTCCGCGTGCGCCATGTCGTTCACCGCCCCGTGGAGGGCCGCGATGACGGCCGGTGGGAGCGGCTGGGTGACGTCGCCGATCCCCAGCCGGATGGTCTTCGCCTCGGGGTGGGCAGCCTGGAAGGCCTTCACGCGGCGGGCGATCTCGGAGAAGAGATAGCTCGCCTTGAGCTTCAGGTAGTGCTCGTTGACGCGGGCCATGGCGCCAGATTCTAGCAGATCGTCTCCGGGTCGAGGCAGAGCCACTCGCTCGCGCGGAGCGCCCAGCGGGTGACGCTGAGCGTGCGTCCGTCGGTCTCGAAGAGCACGGCGCCGTCACGGTCCGTCCGGTAGACGCGCGCGCCCGCGGCGGCGAGCCGCGTGAGAGCATCCCGGCTCGGGTGCCCGTAGGTGTTGCGCGGCCCGACGCTGATGACCGCGACGCTCGGGCCGACCGCCGCGACGAACGGCGCCGTGCTCGAGCCGCGCGCGCCGTGATGCGGGACCTTGAGGACGCTGGCGCCGAGGTCGGCGTCCCCCGCCACGAGCTCGGCCTCGCGTGCGGCCTCGATGTCGGACGCGAGCAGGAAGGACGCGAGGCCGTAGTCGAGCCGGAGGACCATCGCCTCGTTGTTGGCCGTGCGCCCCCGGGGCGTCACCCGGTCCTCGGCCGCCGCGCGCGGCGGCGGGGTTCGGGCGCGCACGAGCGCGAGCCGCGCGCCGCCGGCGACGTAGGGTTCCCGCGCGAGGCCGTCGGCCGTGAGCCGCGCGGGGACGCCGAACAGGCGGTGGACGGCGGGCATGCCGCCCGCGTGGTCGGCGTCGAGGTGCGTCACAGCGGTCGCCGACAGACGCAGGAACCCGCGATTCCAGAGGAACGGAGCGACGACCCGCTCGCCGGCATCGAGGCGGCCCACCCCGCCCCCGCCCGCGTCGATCACGAGAGCGCGGCCGTCCGGTGTCTCCACCACGATCGCGTCGCCCTGGCCGACGTCGAGGACGCTGACTCTGAGGAGCCCGTCGGGTGGGCGTACGAGCGGCCACGCGGCGATCGTCACCGACGCCACCAGCAGGAGGATCGCGGCCGCCGGCGCGGCGCGGCCCTGGGCCATCGCGTCGGACGGTATCCGCCGCCACCAGGCGAGCGCGACGAGCAGGCCCCCGGCGTAGCAGGCGAGCGCGCTCCAGTGGGGCGCGGGCAGGTGGATCACGGCGCCCGGCACGGCGGCGGCGAGGGCCGCCACGCCGCGCAGTGCCAGCAGCACCGGCCACACCGCGTCGAAGGCGACGGCCGCGAGGGTGTCGCTGGCGAGAGCCAGGAGCACCCCGACGAGGCCGCCGATCGTCGCCGCCCCGGCGAGGGGAACGACGCCCAGGTTGGCGAGGACGCCGATGGTCGAGAGCTGGTTGAAGTGCGTCAACGTGACCGGCAGCACCGCGATCTGCGCGGCGGCGCTCACGCCGAGGGCGCCCGCGACGAGCCCGCGGGGCAGGGGGCCCGCCACGATCCCGGCGGTCGCCGCGAACGAGAGCTGGAAGCCCGGGTCGACGAGGTCGCCCGGCCGGACGGCCAGGATCGCGAGCGCCGCGAGCGCGAGGCTGTTCACGACCGACGCCTCGCGCTCGAGGACGAGCGCGATGAGCACGAGCACCGCCATGACGACCGCGCGCAGCACGGAGGGCTCGCCGCCGACGACGAGCGCGAAGCCGGTCACGACCACGATCGCGGTGCAGGCGCTGGCGCGACGCCCCACGCGGGCCAGGCGGCAGAGCGCCCAGACCGCGCCGGCGAGGAGCGCGACGTTGAAGCCGGAGACCGCGAGGATGTGGTAGACGCCGGCACGGCGGAAGGTGTCGTCCAGGTCGTGCGGCAGCTCGGTCCGGTCGCCCAACAGGAGCCCGCCGAGCAGTGCCGCCGAGGCGGGCGGGAGCGCGCGGCCCAGCGCGTCGAGCGCCGCGCGGCGCGCCCGCGCCGGCCACGGCGGCCGTGCGGCGTCGAGGGCGGAGAGCCGCTCGGCCCGCGCCGTCGCCACGACGTGCACGCCCTGACGGGCGAGATGCGCGGCGTAGTCGAAGGTGCCGGGATTCCTGAACCCGATCGCCGGGAGCAGGCGCAGCTCGGCCGCGATGCGCTGTCCCTCGGCGAGGGCCGGGAGCTCTCCCTGCACGGTTACCCGGATCCGACCCGAGGCCGGCCGGCCGTCGGCCCGCTCGGCGTCGAGCAGGAGGTGCGCGCGGTCGACGGACCACCGCGTGGGCTCGGCGACGAGTCGGCCCTCCACGCGCGCGGTGCGGGGCAGGTCCAGGCGCCGAATGTGATCGCCGGCGAGCGGGGGCTCCCCGCCACGGAGCACGCCGAGTGCGACGACACCGGCCAGCAGGGGTGCCGCAGCCCACGCGAGGCGCCCGTACGCGAGCAGCCCCGCCGTCACCAGGAGCCCGACGAGCCATGCGGCCCACGCCAGCGCCTCGGGCGTGGACGGCGCGAGCGCGAGTCCGGCGGCGAAGGCCAGGGCCAGGGGGACGAGGGGCGCGGGCGCGGGTCTCACTCGCCGATGAGCGCGTCGCCGGGCGCCGGCGCGTCGGTCGCGGGGAGCCCGGGCGCCGGCTCGTCGACGGCGAGGAGCGGGCGGAGCCGCTCGACCCGTGCGCGCCCGAGCCGCCGGACGCGCGCGAGGTCGTCGACGGACGCGAAGGGCCCGTCCCGCTCGCGGGCCTCGACGATACGCGCGGCGAGCGCCGCGCTCACGCCCGGCAGCCGCGCGAGCTCCGCGACGCTGGCGCGGTTCAGATCGAGCGGCGCTCCGTTCGGCGGCACGGCCCGCGGCGCGCCCGAGCGCCGCGAGCCGTCGGGTTCGGGCACGAGCACCGCCGTCGTGTACTCGGGATCGCGGTCGAAATCCTCGAGGCGCGCGACCAGGGCGGGGTGGGCGCGGCGCCACTGACCGACCGCGAGACCCAAGCCAGCGGCGGCCACGAGCCCGAGCAGGACCAGGAGCTGCTGCCGCGAGTAGAGCGTCATGCGCGGAGGCTCGCACGCCCCCGCGCGCGCCGCTAGAGTGGAAGAATCGATACGCCCCGGCGCGCGGCGGCTCGGGGGTCCGTGGGCATGATGCGCCCTACGGCACGAGGGCCGCCCGCGTGATCGTCGTCGTCTCCTTGGCGTGCCACTCGCTCTCGGCGAACGCCTGGTTGATCTGCTCGAGCGGGTACCTGTGCGAGAGCAGCCGGTCGAACGGCCAGCGCGTCCGGTTGCGTACCAGGAAGTCGAGCGCTTTCGGGATCGCCCACGGGTCGTACTGGATGATGCCGACGATGCGCTTGGAGCCCCAGACCAGCAGCGAGGGCTCGAGCTCCACCTTGGCGCCACGGCTGATCGTGCCGATCTCCACGTACGTGCCGCCCGCGCGGAGCATGTCGATCCCCTCGAGGATCACTTGCGGGAAGCCGACGAAGTCGCAGGCGACGTCGGCGCCGACACCGCCCGTCCACTTGCGGACGAGAGCGACGCGCTCCTTGCGGTCGGCGACCTCCCGGACGTTGATGGTGTGGTCGGCGCCGAACGCGCGCGCGAGCTCGAGCCGGCCGGGGAGCTGGTCGAGCACGATGACGGTCTGGGCGCCCATGTCCTTGGCGACCGCCGCGGCCTGGACGCCGAGGCCGCCCGCGCCCTGGATCACGACGGTCCCGCCGAACTGGAGCCCCCCTTTCGAGAGCCCGAAGATCACCTGCGAGAGCGCGCAGTTCACCGGCGCGACCAGCTCGTCGGAGAGCGTGTCGGGCACGAGGAAGAGCGCGCCGCGTGGCCTGAGGTAGTAGTATTCGGCGAACGCGCCATGGAAGTGCGGGAACTGCGAGGGGCCGAGCGGACGCTCGATCTTCGCCGGGCACGCGGCCGGCTCGTTGTGGACGCACGCCCAGCAGCGCCCGCAGGGGTAGAAGTACGTGTAGGCGACGCGGTCGCCCTCCCTGAGCGGGCGGCCCAGCGAGTCCGTCGTGACCCGTGCGCCGAGCTTGGCCACGCGCCCCGTCATCTCGTGGCCGAAGATCCAGCCGTCCTCGGGCAGGCGCAGCGGTGCGTCGCCGCGCCAGAAGTGGAGGTCCGAGCCGCACACGTTCGCGAGCGCGACCTTGATCAGCACCGCGTCCGGCTCGACGTCGGGGACCGGCACCTCGCGGATCTCGAAGGGCTTCCCGGGACCGAAGAAGACCGCGGCCTTGCCCGTGCTCATCGGCTGGCTCCTGTCTTTCCGACCTCGAACGCGTCGTGCAGCGCGCGGACGGCGAGCTCGGCGTACTTGTCCTCGATCACGCAGGACACGGCGATCTCGGAGGTGGAAATCATCTGGATGTTGATGCCCTCGCGGGAGAGCGTCGCGAACATCTTCGAGGCGACGCCCGAATGGCTCCGCATGCCGACGCCGATGATCGAGACTTTCGCCACGCGCTCGTCGTGGACCACCCCCTGGGCGCCGATCGACTTCGCGACGGCCTCGAGCGCGGCCACGGCCCGCGCGTGGTCGCCGCGCGGCACCGTGAACGACATGTCCGTGTAGCCGTCGCGGCTGATGTTCTGCACGATCATGTCGACGACGATGTTTCGCTCCGCGATGGCGCCGAACACCTGGGCGGCGATTCCCGGCCGGTCCGGCACGCGCAGGATCGAGATCTTCGACTGGTTCCGGTCGTGGGTGACGCCGGTGACCACCACCTCTTCCATGCCGCGCTCCTCTTTCGTCACGAGCGTGCCGGGATCGGCCTTGAACGTCGAGCGCACGTGCACTGTCACGCCGTACTTCTTCGCGAACTCGACGGAGCGGCTCTGGAGCACCTTGGCCCCGAGGCTCGCCAGCTCGAGCATCTCGTCGTAGGCGACGCGCGCGAGCTTCCGCGCGTCGGGGACGATGTTCGGATCGGCGGTGTAGACGCCGTCGACGTCGGTGTAGATCTCGCAGACGTCCGCGGCGAGCGCGGCGGCGAGCGCGACGGCGGTGAGATCCGAGCCGCCGCGGCCGAGCGTGGTGATCTCGTCCTCGTCGGAGAGCCCCTGGAAGCCCGCGACGACCGCGATCTCGCCGGCCTCGAGCGCCCGGCGGACCCGCTCGGCGGTGATCGCCTTGATCCGGGCTTTCGTGTGCGCCCGGTCGGTTCGCATGCCGACCTGGGGCCCGGTGAACGAGCGCGCCTTGTGGCCGAGGCCCTGCAGCGCCATCGCGAGCAGCGCGATCGTGACCTGCTCGCCCGTCGCCAGCAGCATGTCCATCTCGCGCGGGTCGGGGCTCGGCGCGATCTGGTGCGCGAGGTTGACGAGGCCGTCGGTCGTCTTGCCCATCGCGGACACCACGACCACCAGCCGGCTGCCCCGCGCGCTCTCCGCCACGCGGCGCGCGACGTTCCGGATCTTCTCGGCGTCGGCGACGGACGAGCCCCCGTACTTCTGGACGACGAGCGCCATGACCCCCGAAGCCTACATGAGGGCCGCGGAGCGTCGCAAGAGCCGGTAGGCCTACGCGCCCTCGGCGGGCGGCACGCGGGCGTGCGTGGCCTCGCCGAGGCTCACGTGCTCGCGCAGGAGATAGAGCCAGCCGAGCAACGTGACCGGCACGATCTGGCTCGCGTGGAAGACGAGCGCGTAGCCGATGGCGGCCGACTGCGCGACACCGTACAGGCCGACGGCGAGCGCCGCCGCGGCGTGGAACACGCCGACGTAGCCCGGCGCCGACGGGATGGACACGCCGAGGCCGACGAAGACGAGGACCGTGAGGCCGGCGAGCCAGGGCAGGTGGAAGTTCATCGCGTAGAGCATCGTCCACGCGGAGAGCGCGGGGATCGCCCACACGATCCCCGTCCAGAGCAGGATCGGCAGCGCGTGGTCCCACGTGCGGATGCCCTCGAGGCCGTGCACGAACGTGTCGAAGACGCGGTGGGCGCGCGCGCGCAGCGCCGGCCAGCGGCCGAGCAGGCGGGCGATCAGCCGCTGGCACGCCTCCGGCGCGACCACGAGGCCGACCATGATGGCGATGCCGAGGCAGTCCACGGCGAGGAGGACGGCGGCCGCGTACTGGAGCACCGCCGGCACCGGGATCACGAGCACGAGGGCGGCGAGCATCGCCACGATGAAGAGGCTGTCGAGGACGCGCTCGACGAAGAGCGTCGCGAGCGTCGTCCAGAACCCGTGCCCGCGCCCGGCGGCGCCCGCCGCGGCGGCGCCCCAGCGCCGCGCGACGACGTAGACGCGGACGAACTCGCCCGCCCGGAGGGGTAGCACATTGTTCGCCATGTAGCCGATCATCGTCGCGGCCACGAGGCCGGGCGGCTCGGAGCGTGGCGGGAAGAGGTAGCGCCAGCGGACGGCCCGCGCCCAGATGCCCGCGGGCGCGAGCGCGGTGGCGATGGCCGCCCAGCCCCACTGCGTGGCGCGGAGCTGGCGGCCCAGCTCGGCGAAGTCGACGCTCCGGAGGAGGTAGACCACGAGGGCGACGCTGATCGCGGCGCCCAGGAAGACCTTGAGCCGGCTCAGAGGCCGAGCTGCGCCAGGACGGCGTCGAGCCGCGCGGGCACCGTGGTCGGGCGCGACGCGGACTCGAGCGCCGTGTCCGGGTCCTTGAGCCCGTGGCCCGTGAGCGTGAGCACGAGGGTCGAGCCCGGCTCGAAACGACCGGCTTTGACGGACTTGATCAGGCCAGCGACGGTTGCGGCGGAAGCGGGCTCCATGAAAATGCCTTCTTCCCGCGCCAACATTCGGTAGGCGCCCAGGATCTCCTCGTCCGTGACGATGTCGACCCACCCCCGCGAGTCCTTCACGGCCTCGAGCGCCGGGCCCCAGTTCGCGGGGTTGCCGATCTTGATCGCGGTGGCGATCGTGCGGGGCTCCTCGATCACGCGGTTCTCGTAGATCGGCGCCGCGCCCGCCGCCTGGAAGCCGACCATTCGCGGCAGCTCCCGGGCGAGCCCCGCCCGGTGGTACTCACGGTAGCCGCGCCAGTAGGCCGTGATGTTGCCGGCGTTGCCGACGGGGATCAGGTGGTAGTCGGGGGCGCGCCCGAGCTGGTCCACGATCTCGAACGCGGCGGTCTTCTGGCCTTCGAGCCGGAACGGGTTGACCGAGTTCACGAGCGTCACCGGGTGCGTCTCGGCGATCTGGCGGACGATGGCGAGGGCCTGGTCGAAGTTGCCCTCCACGGTGAGCACCCGGGCTCCGTGGATCGCCGCCTGCGAGAGCTTGCCGAGCGCGATCGCGCCCCGCGGCACCATCACGAACGCGCGGATCTGCGCGCGGGCCGCGAAGGCGGCGGCGGAGGCGGACGTGTTGCCGGTCGAGGCGCAGATGACCGCCCGCGAGCCCGACTCGAGCGCCTTGGAGACCGCCATGGTCATCCCGCGGTCCTTGAACGAGCCCGTCGGGTTGAACCCCTCGCACTTGAGGTAGACCGAGAGGCGCGCGTCGGTCGCCTCGGCCAGGCGCGGCGCGGGCACGAGCGGCGTGTTGCCCTCGAAGAGCGTCACGACCGGGGTCTTCGCGGTGACCGGCAGGAAGGCGCGGTACTGCTCGATGACGCCGCGCCAGCCCTTCACACCCGATCCTTTCGAGCGCCGGCTTGGCCGGCGCAACCCCTCGGGGGGGAGGTTCGGAAGGGGGGCGCAGCCCCCCTCCGAGTGATCATGCCGGTCCGCCCTCCACGCGGATCATCGTCGTCGCCGCGGCGACGTCGGGCAGCCGGTCGATCGCCGCCAGCGCCCGACGCATGTCGTGCTCGCGCGCCTCGTGCGTCATCATCACGACCGGCACCGCCTCCCGCGTGCCGCGCCCCTTCTGGATCAGGTTCGCGATCGAGATGTCGTTGTCCCCCAGGATGCCCGCGACCCTGGAGAGCACGCCCGGCCGGTCCTGCGCCATCACGCGCAGGTAATAGCAGGATCGGATCGCGTCCATCGGCGCCAGCGGCAGCGCCCCCGGGCCCGCCGACGGCAGCTCGAGGGCGAGCGCCGGCACGTCGTGGGCGATGCGCCGCGCGACGTCGAGGACGTCCGCCCAGATCGCGGAGGCCGTCGGCATCTGGCCCGCCCCCCGACCATAGAACATCAGGTCGCCGACGGCGTCGCCGGCGATGAACACGGCGTTGAAGACGCCGGAGACCGCGGCGAGCGGCGAGGCGGCGGGGATCATCGTCGGGTGCACGCGGACCTCGACACCGCCGTTCGAGGCCTTCGCGATCGCGAGCAGCTTGACGCGATAGCCCAGCTCGCGGGCGTACCCGATGTCCTGCTGGGTCACGCGCGTGATGCCCTCGGTGTGGATGTCCTTGACGTCGATGAACGTCCGGAACGCCAGCGTCACGAGGATCTGGAGCTTGTGAGCCGAGTCCATCCCCTCGACGTCGAGGGTCGGGTCGGCCTCTGCGTAGCCCCGCGCCTGCGCCTCCTCGAGCGCCACCGAGAAATCGATGCCCTCGTCCGTCATCTTCGACAGGATGTAGTTCGACGTGCCGTTGACGATGCCGAAGACCGAGAGGATGCGGTTGGCGACCAGGCCCTCCTTGACCGCCTGGATCAGCGGGATCCCGCCGGCCACCGCCGCCTCGAAGCCGAGCGTCACCCCGCGTCGCCGCGCCTCCTCGTAGAGCTCGGCGCCGTGGTGGGCGAGGAGTGCCTTGTTCGCGGTGACGACGTGCTTGCCCGCCGCGAGCGCCCTGAGAATGAACGTGCGAGCCGGCTCGATCCCGCCGATGAGCTCGATGACGATGCTGATCGTCGGGTCGTCGAGGACGCGGGCGGCGTCGCTCGTCATGGGGAGCGTCGTCAGGTTCACGCCCTCGCGCGGGCGGGTGAGGTCGGTGTCGGCCACGCTGGCGATCGCGAGCCGGCAGCCCGCCCGCTCCTCGAGCATCGCGCGGCGGGACTCGAGGATCTTGACGACCCCGGCGCCGACCGTCCCGAGGCCGAGCAATCCGATCCGGACGTCCATCATCCGCGGGCGAGCTGCTTGAGCCCGCGGAGCGCCTGCTTGATCCGCTGCTCGTTCTCGACGAGGGCGAAGCGAACGAAGCCCTCGCCGTACTCACCGAACCCGATGCCCGGCGAGACGGCCACCCTCGCCTCCTGGATGAGCAGCTTCGCGAACTCGAGCGAGCCCATCGCGCGGAACGGCTCGGGGATCGGGGCCCAGACGAACATGGTGCCCTTGGGCTTCGCGACCTGCCAGCCGAGCTTGTTGAGGCCGTCGACGAGCACGTCGCGGCGCTTGCGGTAGACCTCGTTGATCGCCCCGACCACGGCCTGGTCGCCCTCGAGCGCGACGATGCCGGCGATCTGGATGGGCTGGAACACCCCGTAGTCGAGGTACGACTTGATGCGGGCGAGCGCGTGGACCATGCGGGCGTTGCCGCAGCAGAAGGCCAGACGCCAGCCCGCCATGTTGTAGGACTTGGTCATCGAGAAGAGCTCGACGCCCACGTCCTTGGCGCCAGGGACCTCCAGGAACGACGGCGGCCGGTAGCCGTCGAAGTGCAGATCGGCGTAGGCGAAGTCGTGGACGACCATCAGCCGGTGCTCGCGCGCGAACGCCACCACCTTCTCGAAAAACGCCCGATCGACGCACATGGTCGTCGGATTGTGCGGGAAGGACAGGATCAGGAGCTTGGCCTTGGGCCAGGCGAGCTTGGCCGTCTCCTCGAGCCGGGCGAAGAAGTCGCCGTCGGTCGTCAGCGGGACCGACCTGAGATCCCCGTCCGCGATCACGACCGAGTACGAATGGATCGGATACGTCGGGTTCGGCACCAGCGCGCCGTCGCCCGGTTGGAGCACGGCGAGCGCCAGGTGCGCCAGGCCTTCCTTGGCGCCGATCGTCGCGATCGCCTCCGACTCGGGATCGAGCTCGACGCCGTAGCGCTCCCGGTACCACCGGGTGATCGCCACGCGCAGCCGCGTGATCCCGCGCGACGCCGAGTAGCGATGGTTGCGCGGATTCCGGGCGGCCTCGACGAGCTTCTCGACGATGTGCTCGGGCGTCCCGAGATCGGGGTTGCCCATCCCGAGGTCGATGACGTCCTCACCCCGCGCGCGCGCCTTCGTCTTGAGGTCGTTGACGCTGGCGAACACGTACGGAGGCAGGCGCTTGATCCGATAGAACTCGTCCATTGAAC
>MGCE01000196.1 GCA_001790315.1 Candidatus Rokubacteria bacterium RIFCSPLOWO2_02_FULL_72_37
GGGCGCCGAGAAGTGCACGGCGTGCCACACGAAGATCTTCAAGATGAAGAAGGGGCAGACCGGGAAGCTCTCCATGGACGTTATGAAGAAGGGCCAGCAGTGCGGCGCCTGTCACGATGGCAAGACGAAGGTCGGCACTGCCGTGGTCTTCACCGTGGACGACAAGGCGAACTGCGAAAAGTGTCATAAGAAGTAGCTGCTGCCGTCGCCCGTCCTCTCGCATCGCCGGGTGCCGAGAACGGCACCCGGCGATCGTATGTTCGCGTCCAGGGGAGTCTGCGCCACAGACATGCGACGACCGAGATCAGGCTTTTCTCCGGGTGATCCCCCGCCCCGTTGCCGCTACACTGTTCGCCGGTCGCCATGAGGCCCGCAGGGATCGCTTCGTGTCTGCTCGCGGGCGCGCTCCTCGTCGCAGCGCCAGCGCCGGCGCAAGCGCCGGGCGACGCCGCGCGCGGACGCGGGCTGTTCGCGGGCAAGCACTGTGCGCGCTGTCACCGGCCGAGCGGTCAGCCGGGCGCCGGGCCCGCGCTCGGGCAGCTTCGCCGGCCTCAGGGCGCCTACGAGCTGGCCGGACGCCTCTGGAACCACGCGCCGGCGATGTTCACGGCCCTCACGCAGGAGCGGCTCGACTGGCCCACGATCAGCGCCGCCGAGATGGGCGACCTGATGGCCTATCTCCACGCCGATCCGCGGCGGGATCCCGCGCCGGACCTCGGGAAGGGCCAGCTCGCGCTGGTCGGCAAGGGGTGCCTCAAGTGCCACAGCTTCAGGCGCGAGGGTGGCCGGGTCGGTCCCGACCTCGCCGCGCAGCGCGCGAGCTACGCGCCCCCGGCGACATGGGCGGCGACGATGTGGGGGCACACGCCCCGCATGGCCGCCGCCGCGATCCAGCGCGGCGTGCTGTACCCGCGCTTCTCGGGACACGAGATGGTCAACCTCATCGGCTTTCTCCGTAGCGGCGCGGGGGCGCCGTGAGCCCTCGGGGCACGGGCGTGGCCGGGCGACGCGCGGGCGTGGCGGGTCGTGCGGGCGCGGCCGCCGTGGCGCTCGCGTTGCTGGCCGGCAGCGCGACCGCCGCCGAGATGACGCCGCCGAAGGACTTCGCGATCCCGAGGGCCGAGAGCAGTCCGGGCGGGGTGACCTTCAGCCACGCCAGGCACATGGCGAGGGTCGGGCGATGCAGCGCGTGCCACATGAGAGACGTCAAGATGAAGCGGGGCGCGTCGGGCCCGATGACGATGGCGGCGCTCGAGCAGGGCAGGCTCTGCGGCGCCTGTCACGACGGCAAGACCAGCGCGGGCGGGAGCGTCGTCTTTTCGCTCGACCAGTGTGACGCGTGCCACAAGGACTGACGCGCGTCCTCGGCGGCATCGTCGTCCTCGGCGGCCTGCTCGTCGGTGCCGCGATCGTCTCTGCCGCCGACGCGCCGACGGCCGACGAGTGCCTGGCCTGTCACGCCGAGCGCGGCCTCAAGCGCGAGAAGCGCGAGCCGGGGCGCCCCGACGCGCTCTTCGTCGACCACGCGGCGCTGAAGGCCTCCGCGCACGGCGGACTCGAGTGTGTCGCCTGCCACAGCACGGCCACGGCGCCCCACGAGCGGCTGCCGCGCGTGCGCTGCACCGACTGCCACGACACGGTGCCGGCGGTGCTCGCCGAGGGCGCGCACGGGAACCGCCGCGCGAAGGCGCGCGCGGCGGCGCCGACCTGCACGTCCTGCCACGGCACGCACGACGTCCGGCCCGTGGCCGCGATCACCATCGACATCTGCGCGACGTGCCACGTGCCCCAGGTGAGCCAGTACCGGAAGAGCATCCACGGCAAGTCGCGCGGACGCGGCGACTCCGAGGCGGCGACCTGCCGCTCGTGCCACGGCGCGGCCCACGGCGTCCTGGCGAAATCGGACTCCCGCGCGCCGACGTACCACCTGAACCTGCCCAGGACCTGCGCGACGTGTCACGCCGATCCCGAGCTGGCGAAGCGCCACAACATCGCCGTCGGCGCCGTCTACCAGCTCTACATGGACTCGATCCACGGCCGCGCGGTCAGCCGGAGCGGCCTGCTCGTCGCCGCGAACTGCTCCGACTGTCACGGGGCGCACGACATCGAGCCGCGCACCGAGCCGACCTCGCGCGTGTTCCGCGCGAGCGTCCCGGCCACCTGCGGCGCCTGCCACGCGGGCGTCCAGAAGGACTACGTGCAGTCGATCCACGGACGGGAGGCGGCGCGCGGCAATGCGGGTGCGCCGGTCTGCACGGACTGCCACTCGGCGCACCAGATCCGCCGCACCGAGGCCGCGCCCTGGCAGCTCGACGTCATCCGCGAGTGCGGCACCTGCCACGCGGAGTCGCTCCGCACGTACCGCGACACGTTCCACGGCAAGGTCACGGCGCTCGGGTTCGCGCGCGTCGCCAAGTGCGCCGACTGCCACGGCTCGCACACGATCCAGCCGGCGTCGGACCCGCGCTCGGCGGTCTCGCCCGCGCGGATCGTCACCACGTGCCGTCAGTGCCACCCCGACGCCACGCGGAAGTTCACCGAGTTCCAGCCCCATGCCGACCCGACGAACAGCGCGCGGTTCCCCGGGCTCTACTACTCGTGGCTCTTCATGACGCTGCTGCTCGTGGGCACGTTCAGCTTCTTCGGCCTCCACACGCTGCTCTGGCTGCCGCGCTCGTTCGCCGAGCGCCTGGGCCGGAGAGGCGCGAACCCCCCGGAGGAGTCGTGAGCGCCGACGGTCGCTACTATTTCCGCTTCAACCTCTACCACCGCATCCTGCACGGGATGGTGATCGTGAGCTTCCTCGGCCTCGCGCTGACCGGGCTCCCGCTCAAGTTCTCGCACACCGGCTGGGGCTCGTGGCTCTCGCACGCGCTCGGCGGGCCGTTCACCACCGGCTACCTGCACCGTCTCTTCGCGGTCGTCACCTTCCTCTACCTCGGCCTGCACCTCGGTTACGTCGTGCGGCTCGTCCTCAAGCGACGGCCGGGGATCTTCTGGGGCCCGGACTCGATGGTCCCGCAGCCGCACGACCTCGTGCAGTTCTACCAGCACGTCCGGTACTTCCTCGGGCTCGGCCCGCGGCCGCGGTTCGGGCGGTGGGCGTACTGGGAGAAGTTCGACTACTGGGCGGTCTTCTGGGGCATATCCATCATCGGCGGGTCCGGGCTGCTCCTCTGGTTCCCGACGTTCTTCGCCCACTACCTGTACCTGCCCGGCTGGATCTTCAACATCGCCATCATCGTCCACAGCGACGAGGCGCTCCTGGCGGTGGGCTTCATCTTCACGATCCACTTCTTCAACGGCCACCTCCGTCCCGAGAAGTTTCCGATGGACCCGGTCATCTTCACCGGCCGCGTGTCGGAGGAGGAGTGGCGCCACGAGCATCCCGCCGAGTACGAGCGGCTCGTGCGCGAGGGGCGCCTCGCTGAGGTCGCCGCCGACCCGCCGCCGCTCTGGATGCGCAACTTCTCGCGGGTGGTGGGATTCAGCTCGCTGGCGATCGGGATCATCCTCGTGTGGTTGATCATCGCGACGGCCCTCAGATGAGCCCGGGAGAGCGCGTGGACGAACCACCGGCCCCGTCGCGGCGCAGCCGCCGCGGTGTCGCGCTCATCGTCGTCGTGGGCCTGGTCTTGGTCGTAGGCACCGCGGCGGGCGCCGGGCTCTGGCATCTCAGCACCAGCCCGCTGCTGTGCAACTCCTGCCACATCATGAAGCCCTACGTGGAGGCGTGGCGGACCTCCAAGCACAACAAGGTGGCCTGCGTGCAGTGCCACTACCCGCCAGGTTTCCGCGACACGATCTGGGTCAAGTACCAGGCGCTCGCCCAGGTGGTGAAGTGGGCGACGCAGACGTACAGCTCGAAGCCGTTCGCGGAGGTGGAGGACGGCAGCTGTCTCCGGTCGGGCTGCCACGACCGGCGACTGCTCCAGGGCAAGGTCACGTTCAAGCGCGGGATCATCTTCGACCACCGGCCCCACCTCGAGGGCGTCCGCCGCGGACGGCAGCTCCGGTGCACGAGCTGTCACTCGCAGATCGTCGTCGGCACGCACATCGAGGTCACGGAGGAAACCTGCTTCCTCTGCCACTTCAAGGGTCTCAAGACGGCACGCGAGATCCACCCGATCGCCGGCTGCACGGGCTGCCACCAGGCACCGAAGGGCGACGTCAAGGTCGGCTCGCTCACCTTCGACCACGCGGAGGTCGCGCGCCGCGGCGTGGCATGCCAGAGCTGCCACCTGAACGTCGTCCAGGGCGAGGGCGAGGCACCACGCGAGCGCTGCTTCACGTGCCACAACCAGCCGGAGAAGCTCGAGCGCTATCCGGACACGCCGTTCATCCACGATTTCCACGTGGCCGGCCACAACATCGAATGCCTCCGCTGTCACACCCCCATCAAGCACCGCCTGCCGCCGCTGATCGGCGTCCCGACCGCGGCGACGTCCGCGGGCGTGACGCTGGCGGCGGCACAGGGGCGCCGATGAGGCGGGCGGCGCTTCCGGGCGTGCTGCTGGCGGTCACGCTGGCCGTGGGCGGCGCGCAGGCGGCCGAGCCCTCGCGGGGGGCGGAGCAGGGTCCGCCCGCGACGCTCCAGCATCCGGGGCTTCACCCGCCCGTCCCCGAGGCGACGACCGCGCCACAGCGCCCCGGCGAGCTCGACTGTCGCGGCTGCCACCAGAAGAAGCACCGCGGCGTCGTCGAGATGTACCTGGGCATGGGCGGCCACGGCACGCCGATGATCCCGAGTCACATGTTCCAGGTCCGGGTGGAGTGCGTCGCCTGCCACATCGCGCCGAAGGAGACCGAGCAGGAGCGGATCGGGCTCGTCGGTCAGACGTTCCGGCCGAGCGAGCAGGCGTGCCTCAACTGCCACGGCGCCAAGTACCGCGGGATGCTCCACCAGTGGACGGACACCCTCGAGCGGATGGGCGCCGTGCTCACGCCGAAGCTCCAGGCCGTGCACGACGCCATCGCCCGCGCCGACGCCGGCAGCCCCAAGCTCGCGCGCGCGCGCAAGCTCACGGCGGACGCCGAGTACAACATCCGCTTCGTCGTCTTCGCCCGGGGCGTCCACAACGTCTTCTACGCCGCGGATCTCCTCAAGCTCGCCAACGGCTGGCTCGACGAGGCGGTCGCGCTGCTGGGGCGGACACCGGTCGGGGGCGACGATCAGCTCGTGCGCGGCGGGTACTGCGCGGTCCTGTGCCACAAGGCGGCCGGCGTCACGCAGACGGAGACCGTGCGGTTCGGGCGCGTGACCGTGCCGCACGTCCGCCACGTGAGCGAGTTCGGCGCGACGTGCACCTCCTGCCACTCGGCGGAAAAGCACAAGGCGGTCACCGCGACGGCGGCGACGTGCGCCTCGTGCCACCACAGCCCGCTGAACGAGCGCTGCGAGGGCTGCCACCGCGAGCAGAGCGCGTTCTACCGCGGGACGGCGCAGGTCACGCTCGCGAAGGTCGCTCCCAATCTCATGGCCGCGGCGGTCCCCTGCACCGGCTGTCACGACTGGTCGAAGAAGCCCTCGCGTGCGGCGCTCGCCGAGGCCTGCCGCGGCTGCCACGAGCCGCAGTACACCACGATCCTGCCCGAGTGGACCGGCGGGTTCCGCGGAGAGGTGCGCAAGACCGCCGAGGCGGTCAGCCGGGCCGAGGTCGCGCTCGCGCGCGCCCGCCGCGGCGGCCGCAGGGCCGCGGAGGCGGACGCGCTGCTCAGGAGCGCCCAGGAAGCCCTCGCGCTCGTGCGGAAGGGCGGGGCCGCCCACAACCCGCTCGCCGCGGGGGCGCTCCTCTCCGCTGCGCGTGACACCGCGGTGCAGGCCGCGGCGCGCGCCCGCTAGTCGCCTTATAGCGCGAACCGACCCGTCCACCGGCACTGGGGCGTTCGCCCGGTTGCGGCTGGCGGGCGGCCGCGGTAGCGTGGGCGCGATCGGCGCTGCGTCCCGCCGGAGGAGGCCCGAGCGATGAGGATCGATCGTCGGGAGTTCATCAGAGCGACCGTCACCGCGGGTGTCGTGTCGGCCGTTGGCGCGGACCTGCTCGTGCCGCCGGAAGCCCAGGCGCAGCCGGTGGTCGACCGCTGGCAGAAAGCACCGTGCCGCTTCTGCGGCACCGGCTGCGGCGTGCTGGTCGGCGTGCGCCGGGGGCGGGTCGTCGCGGTGCGCGGCGACGCGGAGAGCGCCGTGAACCGGGGGCTCCTGTGCATCAAGGGGTACAGCCTGCCGAAGATCCTCTACGGCGCCGACCGGCTGACGACGCCGCTCGTGCGGAAGGGCGGGCGGTTCGTGCCCATCACGTGGGATGCGGCGCTCGATCTCGCCGCGCAGCGGATCAAGGGGGCGGTCCGCGCGCACGGCCCCGAGTCCGTCGCCGCGTACTTCTCCGGCCAGTCGACGATCTTCGAGGGCTACGCGATCAACAAGCTCTGGAAGGGCGGGCTCGGCACGAACAACCTGGAGGGTAACCCCCGCCTCTGCATGGCCTCCGCCGTCACCGGCTTCTACTCGACCTTCGGCATGGACGAGCCGATGGGGTGCTACGACGACCTCGACCTGACCGACACGGTCTTCGCGTGGGGCTCGAACGTCGCCGAGATGCACCCGATCCTCTACTCGCGCATCGTGGCGCGCAAGCACCAGGATCCGCGCGTCATGCTCGTGAGCCTGCAGACGTTCACGAATCGCACCTCGGAGGAGCCGGCGGACCTCGCGGTGGTCTTCAAGCCCCACAGCGACCTCGCGCTCGCGAACGCGATGGCGCACGTCCTCGTCAAGGAGGGGTTGGTCGACCGCGAGTTCGTCGCCAGGCACACCGTCGCCAAGCGCGGGCTCGAGCAGATCGGCTTCGGCCTCCGGGACACCGACGAGTACGGCGGCCAGCCGCCGAGCTGGGCCACCTTCAAGCCCTTCAGCGACCGCGGCACGGTCATCACGTTCGACGAGTACGTCAAGTTCCTCGAGCCGTACACGCCCGAGCACGCCGAGCAGGTGTCGGGCGTTCCCGCCGACCGGATCCGGACGATGGCGCGGCTCTACGGCGACCCCGCGCGCAAGGTCGTCTCGCTGTGGACGATGGGCTTCAACCAGCACACGCGCGGCACCTGGATCAACAACCTCCTCTACAACCTCCACCTGCTGACCGGGAAGATCGCGGCGCCGGGCAACGGTCCGCTCTCGCTCACGGGACAGCCGTCGGCGTGCGGCACCACGCGCGAGACCGGCGCGCTCGCCCACCTCCTGCCCGCGGGCCACTTCGTCGCCAACCCCGAGCACCGGAAGAAGGCCGCGGAGATCTGGAAGGTCCCGGTCGAGCGGATCTCGCCGCGTCCCGGCTATCACACGATGGAGATGTTCCGGGCGCTCGACCGCGGCGACGTCAAGGTCATCTGGATCAACACCACGAATCCCTTCCAGACGCTGCCCCACGCCGGGCGCTACCGGACGGGCGCGCGCCGCGGCGGCGACCGGTTCGTGATCGTCTCGGAGGTCTACCCGAGCGAGACGTCGCGCCTCGCCGACCTCGTCCTGCCCTCGGCGATGTGGGTCGAGAAGGAGGGGATGTTCGGCAACACCGAGCGACGGACCCAGCACTGGGCGAAGATGGTGGAGCCGCCCGGCCGGGCCCGCGACGATCTCTGGCAGATCGTCGAGCTGGCCAAGCGGCTCGGCCTCGGTGGCCTGTTCGAGTACGGCGACGTGCCGCTCCAGAAGGGCCTGTTCGAGGAATACCGCCGCTGGGGCCGCGGCAAGGGCAAGGACCTGGCGCCGTACGAGGTCTACACGAAGGTGCGTGGCGGCCTCCGCTGGCCGGTCGTGGACAACCAGGAGACGCGCTGGCGCTATCGCGAGGGCTTCGATCCCTACGTGAAGAAGGGCGAGGGGGTGAGGTTCTACGGAAACCCCGACGGCCGGGCGGTGATCTGGGCCCGCCCGTGGGAGGCGCCGCCGGAGGCGCCGGACGGCGAGTACCCCTTCTGGCTGACGACCGGCCGCGTGCTCGAGCACTGGCACACGGGCACGATGACGCGGCGAGTGCCCGAGCTGCACCGCGCGGTGCCGTTCGCGCCGGTGTGGCTCCACGACGACGACGCCAAGGCCCTCGGCGTGGCCGACGGCGATCGTGTCCGGGTGGCGTCGCGGCGGGGCGAGGTGGTCGCGCGGGCGCGGGTGGGCGGGCGGAACACGCCGCCCCGCGGGACGGTGGTCGTCCCCTTCTTCGACGAGAGCGTGCTGATCAACGTGGTCACGCTCGACGGCTACGACCCGATCTCCAAGCAGCCCGACTTCAAGAAGTGCGCGGTGCGCGTGACGAAGGCGTGAGGGCGAGGGCACGACGATGAGACAGGAGCGCTGGAAGACGGGAGTCGTGGCGGCGGGGGCGCTCGTGCTCGCCCTCGGGCCGTTCACGGGCGCCGCGCTCGGGCAGGCGCCCTCCCGCACGGGTGCGCGGCTCCCCCGGACCTACGAGGGCGCGCCGCCCCTCGTGCCGCACGACGTCGAGAGCCGCAAGGGGCTCTGCCAGGAGTGCCACGCGACCGGCGCCGAGGGCGCGCCGATCACGCCCCATCCCGATCGGAACCACGCCTGCGTCCAGTGTCACGTGGGGCAGGATCTCTCCGTCAAGCCGTTCGTGCCGTCGACGTGGCGGCGCTGAGCGCCCGCCCTCCCGACACGGTCGCATTCGCCGTCACTCCTGCGGTACCATGCCCTCCGTGAGATCGATGTGATCCTCCGAGCGGCATCGGACCCCTGCGCCGGAGGGCGCGGGTCGGGAGGGAGGGCCTGACGGAGCGGGTTGCGCCCGGTCACTCGAGGCTGCGCTGGCTCACCGTCTGTGGTCCGGCGTCGTACCTCACCGCCCTCTCGGTGGGCGTCCTCTACTACCACCCGCATCCCCTGCCGCCCTTCTGGCCGGCCTTCGTCGTGCTCCTCACGCTCAGTGCGATCGGGACGCTCGTCTTCTCGCGCTTCGTGTTCTCGCACGTGGAACGGCAGGAGGACGAGATCGTCCGGCGCAGTCGCGAGCTCGCCGACGTGAGCGAGGCGATGGCCGTCATCAAGGAGCGGCAACGGATCTCCCGCGAGCTCCACGACAGCCTCGCCCAGACCCTCGGCTATCTCCACCTGCAGCTGGCCGACCTCGAGCATCGCGTCGCCGCGGGCGAGCGGGTCCAGGTGGAAGCCCGGCTGGCCGAGCTCAGGACGGTCGCCCGGGGCGCCTACGAGGAGGCGCGGCAGGCGATCTTCGGACTCCGGAGCATGGTGTCCCGCAGCCTCGGGTTGATCCCCACGCTCACCGAGTACCTCCACGACTGGAACCGGCAGACGGGCATCGCGGTCGATCTCAGGGTCGGCGCCGACGAGACCTTCACGCTCCCCCCGGTCGTCGAGGTGCAGCTCATCGGCATCATCCAGGAGGCGCTGGCGAACGTCCGCAAGCACGCGGGCGCCCGCAGCGTGGTCATCAGCGTCGAGCGCGATCCGACGTTCGCCCGGGTGGCGATCCACGACGACGGCCGAGGCTTCGATCCCGGGGAGGAGGCGGCGGCGACCTCGTTCGGGATCGAGACGATGCGGGAGCGCGCCGAGGCGGTCGGCGGGAAGCTCACCGTCAGTTCCACGCCCGGCGAGGGCGCACGGGTGGAGGTCGAGCTCCCCATGACGGCCCCGGCGGGCCAGAGACCGTGAAAAGCACCCGGGTGCTCGTGGTGGACGACCACGCGCTCTTCCGCAAGGGCGTGGCCGGTCTCCTGCGTGACGCCGAAGGCTTCATCGTCGTCGGCGAGGCACGCGACGGACGCGAGGCGGTGGCGAAGGCGCAGGCGCTGACACCGGACGTCGTTCTCATGGACGTCTACATGCCGGGGATGGACGGCCTCGAGGCCGCCCGACGCATCGGGCAGGCCGTGCCCTCGGTCCGGATCGTCATGCTCACCATCTCCGAGGAGGACCAGAACCTCTTCGAGGCTCTCAAGGCCGGCGCGCACGGGTACCTGCTCAAGAGCGTCGAGCCGGAAGAGCTCTTCCGCACGCTCCGCGGGATCGTCCGCGGCGAGGCGTTTCTCACGCCGTCCATGGCCACCAAGCTCGTCGATGAGTTCACCCGCCGCAGGGGCGTCGAGGCCGCGGCCCCGGCCGGTTCCATGAGTCCCCGCGAGTGGGAGGTCCTCGAGCTGTTGACGCGCGGCGCGGTCAACAAGGAGATCGCCGCCGCGCTCCGCATCAGCGAGAACACCGTCAAGAACCACCTGAAGAGCATCATGGACAAGCTGCACGCCGAGAACCGCGTGCAGGTGGTCGCCTACGCGCTCCGCAAGGGCCTCGTGAGACGCTCACCGCCCTCGTAGCTCCGGCTCGCCGCCCCCACCCGAACGGGCTACGAGGGGTAGCCCTTTTGCGTTCTGCCCCGTAGTCCTTCCGGGGACTACCGCGGCGCGGGCAGGACCGCGACAGTAGGAGCCGCGTGTACCGTCGGCCTGCCATCCACACCGGCACGACAGAGGAGGATCAACCGATGAGGCGTGATTGGGTTGTTGGCGGTTGCGCGTGGCTGCTGGTGGCCGGACTCCCCCTCGGCGCCGCCCTGGCGCAGACCCCGGCGCCCGAGAGCGTGGCGACGGGTGGGCTGCTCTACGACAAGTGGTGGAAGGCGGTGCCGGGCGCGAAGGCCCCCGTCGGGGATCACCCCGTGTGGGCATCGCAGACCACCAACAAGCTGAAGGGCGAGGCGACGTGGCGGTGCAAGGAGTGCCACGGCTGGGATTACCGGGGAAAGGACGGCGCCTATGGCTCCGGCTCCCACGCCACGGGGTTCCCGGGGGTCATCGCCGCCGGGGGCAAGAGCCTCGACGAGCTGAAGGCCATCCTGAAGGGCTCGGCCGATCGCAGGCACGATTTCTCCTCCGTCCTGAACGATACCGCCTTGACCCACCTCGCCACGTTCCTCAAGCATGGGCCGGTGGATCTGAAGCCCCTCATCGACCCCAAGACGAAGAAGGCCGTGAAGGCCGACGCGGACGCGGGCAAGAAGTCGTTCGAGGCCTGCGCCGCTTGCCACGGTGCCGACGGAGCCACGCGGAACTTCGGGAAGCCGGACAAGCCCGAGTACGTGGGGACGGTGGCCAGGGCGAATCCCTGGGAGTTTCTGCACAAGGTCCGCTTCGGCCACCCGGGGTCGGACCCTCCGATGCCCTCCGGCGTGGAGCTGGGGCTGAGCCTGCAGGACGTGCTGGACCTCCTGGCCCACTCGCAGACCCTGCGCGACAAGTGAGCCTCGGGTGATCGTCGGATGATGGGGCGGCGGGGGGCCCTCCTCGTCGTCGGGCTCGTGCTGCTGCGGGTGGCGTGCGCGGCCCCCCTCGCCTCCGCGGGCGGGGGGAGCGACAACGACGCGGAGGTAAGCCTGCCCGCCACGCTGGTCACCGAGGGCGCCACGCCCGCCACGGAAGCCGAGGCGACGTTCACTCTCTCCAAGTCCCGAGAGGAACGACAGTACGGGCTGGGGTTCAGCAGCCTCCAGTACGCCCCGGTCCCGTCATTCGGCGTCAAGCTGGCCGTCCCGGTGATTCTGCGCGACCCGCGAGGCCCCGAGCTCGAGCCCAGCGTGGGCGGGATCGGCGACGTGAGCCTGATGGCGAAATACGCCCCGCTGATGCTCCCGGCTCGCCAGCTCGCGCTGTCGGGCGGGATCAAGCTGACGTTCCCGACGGGGAGCGAGCAGCGCGGGCTGGGAGGCCTGCTCGCCCTGGCCCCGTTCCTGGCCGTGGGCAAAGGGCTGGGCCCCTTCAGCCTCCAGGCCGACGCCAGCTATAGCTGGCAGCTCAACCGCCCTCGAACGATCGAAGCCGAAGAGGAAGACGAGCCCCGCGTGCGGCCGGACCGGCAACAGCAGGTCACCGCCAACCTGACGGCCACCTACGCCCCCGTGGCGGCCCTGGCCCTGATCGTCGAGCTGAACAGCGTGACGGCCGTGACGGGTGACGACGCCCTGAACGAGCGGGTGCAGCTCTATG
>MGCE01000197.1 GCA_001790315.1 Candidatus Rokubacteria bacterium RIFCSPLOWO2_02_FULL_72_37
GTTCCAGGCGGCCGTCGTGAAGATGCTCGTGCGCAAGACCGTGAAGGCGTCGCTGCGCCTCGGGGTCAAGCGCGTCGTGCTGACCGGCGGGGTGGCGGCCAACGGGCCCCTGCGCGAGACGCTCGCCCGCGACGCCGCGGCGCACGGCATCCGGCTGCACGTGCCGCCGCGACGCCTCTGCACCGACAACGCGGCGATGATCGCCGCCGCGGGCGCCGCGCGCCTGGCCGCGGGCGTGCGTGCCGGGCTCACCCTGAACGCCCGGCCCGACTGGGCGCTCGAGGCCGTGTGAACTACGAGGCGGTCCTCGCCGGCCTGCCGGACGCCGTCATCGCGGTCGACACCGAGCTCCGCGTCGTGTTCTGGAACTCGGCGGCCGAGGTGCTGACCGAGCGCTCCGCGCGCCGGGCGGTCGGGAAGTTCCTGAAGGAGCTCTTGCCGCCCGACGCCTCGGTCATCCGGCGCCTCGCCGAGACCCTCGCGACGGGCGAGAGCCGCTCGGAGCCCGAGGGCATCGTGGAGCGCGGCGACCACCGGTCGGTGCCGGTGGGGATCGTGACCGCGCCGCTGTTCGGTCGCGACGGCAGCGTCGAGGCCGCCGTCGCCGTGCTCCGCGACCTCTCGCGGATCCGCCAGCTCGAGGCCGAGGTGCGCCGCGGCGAGACGCTCGCGGCGGCGGGCCGGATGGCGGTCGGTCTCGCCCACGAGGTCCGCAATCCGCTCGGCGCCATCCGCGGCGCGGTCCAGCTCCTGCGCCGCGAGCTCGGCGCCGATTCGCGCCTCACCGAGTACACGGACGTGCTGCTCACCGAGGTGGACCGGGTGAACCGCATCATCGAGATGCTGGTCGATCTCGCGCGCCCGGTGCAGCTCCGGCCCGTCCCGCTCAACCTCCACCAGCTCTTCGACCGTGTCGCGCTGATGAGCGAGGAGGCGGCGCGCGAGCGGGGGGTCACGATCGTGCGGCGCTACGACCCGAGCCTGCCGCCGATCCTCGGCGACGAGGACCGCCTGCTCCAGGTGTTCCACAACCTCGTGCGCAACGCCCTCGACTCGATGAGCCGGGGCGGGCACCTCACCCTCACGACGCGCGTGAGCCTGAACCCGCTCTTCGGCAGGATGGACCTCGGCGCCGGGGCGCGCAACATGGTCGAGGCGCAGGTCGCGGACGAGGGCGCGGGCATCCCGGAGGCCGTGCGCGCGCGGATCTTCGACCCGTTCTTCACGACCAAGGACAAGGGCCTCGGTCTCGGGCTGGCGATCTGCCACCGGATCCTCGAGGAGCACCGGGGCGCGATCCAGGTCGACAGCGCCGAGGGACAGGGCACCGTCGTGACCTGCTTCCTCCCCATCGTAAAGTGATGTCACGGGCGCGCATCCTCATCGCCGACGACGAGGACAGCCTCCGCTGGGTGCTGGAGAAGGGGCTCAGGCAGGTGGGCTACGACGTCGCCGCCGCCAAGGACGGCGAGAGCGCGCTCCGCCTCTTCGAGGCGGAGCCGTTCGACCTGGTCTTCCTCGACGTGCGCATGCCGGGCCTCGACGGGCTCACCGCGCTCGCGCGGCTGCGCCAGATCCGCGCCGACGCCACCGTCGTCGTCATGACCGCGCACGGGACGATGGACACCGCGATCCAGGCGATGCAGCGGGGCGCGTACGACTACCTGGCGAAGCCGTTCGACCTCGACGAGGTCCTGCTCCTCGCCGAGCGCGCGCTCACCGCGCGCCGCCTCACGCAGGAGGTCAGCCAGCTGCGGAGCGGACTCCAGGAAGTGTGGGAGTTCGGCGCCCTCATCGGCCGCCACCCGCGCATGCAGGACGTGTACAAGACCATCGGGCGCGTCGCGGCGAGCGACGTCACCGTCCTCCTCCGCGGTGAGTCCGGGACCGGCAAGGAGCTGGTCGCCCGCGCGATCCATCACTACAGCCGGCGCGCCGGCCGCGCGTTCGTCGCGGTCTCGGGCGCGGCCATTCCGAGCGCCCTCCTCGAGTCGGAGATGTTCGGGCACGAGCGCGGCGCGTTCACGGACGCCAAGGAGCGGAAGCTCGGCAAGCTCGAGCTGGCCCACGGCGGCACGCTCTACCTCGACGAGATCGGCGACATGCCGGTGGACCTCCAGACCAAGCTCCTCCGCGCGCTGCAGGAGCGGACGATCGAGCGCGTCGGCGGGCAGGAGTCCATCCGGATCGACGTGCGCGTGCTCGCCGCGACGAACCGCGACCTCGAAGCCCTGATGAAGGAGGGCCGCTTCCGCGAGGACCTCTTCTACCGGCTGAACGTCGTCACCGTGCACCTGCCGCCGCTGCGCGAGCGCCGGCGCGACATCCCGCTGCTGGTCGAGCACTTCCTCGCCAAGCACGGCGGTCAGCTCGGCGAGCGCGGCGTGGCCCCGGAGGCGCTCGACCGCCTCGTCGGCCACGACTGGCCGGGCAACGTGCGCGAGCTGGAGAACGTGATCCAGCGCGCGATGGTGATGGCGACGAGCGGCGTGATCCTGCCCGAGCACCTGCCGATCGGCCCGGTTTCGGCGGCGGCGTCGGTGGCCGTGGACGCGACGCTCGAGGAGGTCATCGAGAAGAAGCTGATCGAGTGCGTCCGCGGGCTCCGGGAGCACACGAGCGCCAACCTCTACGACCTCCTGATCGGCCTCGTCGAGAAGCCGCTCCTGCGCGCCGTCCTGCGCGAGACAGGCGGCAACCAGGTGCGTGCCGCCCAGATCCTCGGGATCAACCGCAACACGCTCAGGAAGAAACTCGTCGAGCACGGCATCGACCCCGAGACCCTCGGCGGCTGACGCCGTGCCGGCCGTCAGGCGCGGCGGTAGAGCTCGGCGCCGGTCCGCCGGAACTCCTGGGCTTTCTCCTCGAGCCCCCGCGCCAGCGCCGCGGCGTCGTCGGCGACGCCGTGCGTGGCCGCGTAGTCCCGCACCTCCTGCGTGATCTTCATCGAGCAGAAGTGCGGCCCGCACATGGAGCAGAAGTGGGCCAGCTTGGCGCCCGCGGCGGGCAGGGTCTCGTCGTGGAACTCGCGCGCGGTCTCCGGATCGAGGGAGAGGTCGAACTGATCCTCCCAGCGGAATTCGAAGCGCGCGCGCGAGAGCGCGTCGTCCCACTCGCGCGCCCGGGGATGGCCCTTGGCGACGTCTGCGGCGTGGGCGGCGATCTTGTAGGCGATCACGCCGTCCTTGACGTCCTTGCGGTTGGGCAGCCCGAGATGCTCCTTGGGCGTCACGTAACAGAGCATCGCGGTGCCGAACCAGCCGATCATCGCCGCGCCGATCGCCGACGTGATGTGGTCGTAGCCGGGCGCGACGTCGGTCACGAGGGGGCCGAGCGTGTAGAAGGGCGCCTCGCGGCAGACGGCGAGCTGGCGGTCCATGTTCTCCTTGATGAGGTGCATCGGTACGTGGCCCGGGCCCTCGATCATCACCTGGACGTCGTGGTCCCACGCGATCGTCGTCAGCTCGCCGAGGGTCTCGAGCTCGGCGAACTGGGCCTCGTCGTTGGCGTCCGCGGTCGAGCCCGGGCGGAGCCCGTCGCCCAGCGAGAAGGCGACGTCGTAGGTCGCCATGATCTCGCAGATCTCGCGGAAATGGGCGTAGAGAAAGCTCTCCTGATGATGCGCGAGACACCACTTGGCCATGATCGAGCCGCCACGGGAGACGATGCCGGTCACGCGGCGGGCGGTGAGCGGGATGTAGCGGAGGAGCACGCCCGCGTGGATCGTGAAGTAGTCGACGCCCTGCTCGGCCTGCTCGATCAGCGTGTCGCGATAGATCTCCCAGGTCAGCTCCTCGGCCTTGCCGCCGACCTTCTCGAGCGCCTGGTAGATCGGCACGGTGCCGATGGGGACCGGGCTGTTGCGCAGGATCCACTCGCGCGTCTCGTGGATGTTCCGGCCGGTCGAGAGGTCCATGACGGTGTCGGCGCCCCAGCGGGTCGCCCAGGTCATCTTCTCGACCTCCTCCTCGATCGAGGAGGCGACTGCGGAGTTGCCGATATTGGCGTTGATCTTCACGAGGAAGGCCCGGCCGATGATCATCGGCTCCGCCTCGGGGTGGTTCACGTTGGCCGGGAGGATCGCGCGGCCGCGCGCGATCTCGTCGCGCACGAGCTCGGGAGCCAGCCCCTCCCGGAGCGCGACGAACTCCATCTCGGGCGTGATCTCGCCCCGGCGGGCGTAGTGCATCTGGGTGACGCGCCGTCCGGGACGTGCGCGGAGCGGGCGGCGCACGCCGGCAAACCTCACGCCGCCGAGCGTCGGGTCCTCGTCCCGCAGGCGCCGGTAGGCGGACGTGGGGCCGCGGAGCTCCTCGACGTCGCCGCGGCCCGTGATCCAGCCGAGGCGCAGCGGGGCCAGGCCGCGCTTGAGGTCGAGCGCGGCGTCCGGATCGGTCGAGGGCCCGCTCGTGTCGTAGAGGCGGAGCGGCGGGTGGCCGCCCGAGAGGGCGATCTCCCGCATCGGGACGCGGATGTCGGAACGGGATCCGGCGACGTAGACCTTGTGGGACGCTGCCATCTGGCCTCCCTTCGCTGGCATTAACCAGGTCAGGTTCATGCGGTCGGCGGCGGCGAGCCGCCCTCTCAGCCCGGTTCCCCGAGCTCCCGCGGTTGTCCGAGACGCTTCGATCGACCGCCAGGGTACGCCCGATCGGGCGCGCGTTCAAGCGACGGGTCAGTGGCTGCGGGTCAGTGGCCCCCGTTCGTGTACGTGGGCGCGGCGACGCCGTCGATCGCGACGTTGACGCACGCCGGGCGCCCGGATGCGAGCGCGCGGGCGAGCGCCGGCTCGAGATCCTCGGGCCGCTCGACCAGCTCGCCGTGCCCGCCGAGCGCCGCGGCCACCAGGTCGTAGCGCGACGGGGCGAGCTCGCAGCCCACCGTGCGGGCGGCGCCGTAGTGCCGGACCTGGAGCTGGTGCTCCGCGTTCCAGCGCGCGTCGTTGCCGACCACGCTGACGAACGGCAGGCCGTAGCGGACGGCGGTGTCGAGCTCGAGGGCGTGGAAGCCGAAGGTCCCGTCGCCGAGCGCCGCGATCACGCGGCGCCCGGGCAGCGCGAGCCGCGCGGCGCACGCCATCGGCAAGGCACTCCCGATCGAGCCCGAGAGGCCGTTGATGAGGCGCGTCTCGGCCTCGAGGCCGGCCTGGATCCACTGGCCGAACTCGCCGCCGTCGGCGACGAGCACACCCCCGCCCGCGAGGAGGGGCTGGATCGCGGCGCACACGCGGAGCGGGTGGATCGGCCGGCGCGTCGACGCAGAGAGCGCGTCCCACTCCGCCGGCCGCGTCGTCCGCGCCGCGGCGATCGCCTCGCCCCAGGCGGCGTGGCGCCACGGGCGGCCACGCGCCGCCTCCGCGAGGCGATCCATCATCGCTGCCGGCTCGCCGGCGAGCGCGAGGGCGACGCGTCCACCCGGCCGGAGCGCGCCTGGATCGGCGTCGACCTGGACGAAGCGGCAGCCGGCCTGGAACGCGGGCGGCTCGCCGAAGCGCAGCGCGAAGTCGAGCTTCTTCCCGCAGAGGAGCACCAGGTCGGCGTCGGCGAGCCGCGTCGCCGCGCCGTGGAGCCAGGGATCGTTGGTGCCGCGCGGGCTCTCCATCGGCAGCGCCGGGACGCCGGTGAGCCGCGAGAAGCGCTCGACCGCCGCGCGGCGGAGCGGCCGCGCCATCGCGGGCCCGAGCAGGATCAGCGGGCGCTCCGCGTCCGCGAGCAGCGCGAGCGCCCCGGCGATCGCCGCCTCACCGGGCGGTGCGGCGTCCGGAGCTCCGGCCGCCGCGCCGGCGGCGCTCGCGGCATCGTCCACGCGCGCCTCGAGGAGGTCTCCGGGCAGGCTCACGTGCACCGGTCCCGGGCGGCCTCGCCGCGCGATCTCGAGGGCGCGCGCCACGTCCTCGCCGAGCCGCGCCGCCTCGCTCGCGGCCCAGGCCGCTTTGGTGACCGGCCGCGCCGCGCCCACCTGGTCGATTTCCTGGAAGGCGCCGCGTCCCGCCTGGGCGCGCGGTGAGGCGCCGCTCAGGAGCACGACGGGCGACTCCGCCATCGAGGCGCCGTACAGCGCGGAGACGGCGTTCAGGTGGCCGGGCCCCGCGGTCACGAGCGCGACGCCGGGGCGCTCGGTGAGCCGTCCCCAGGCGTCCGCCATGTGGACCGCCGCGGCCTCGTGCCGCGTGTGGACGATCTCGACGCCGCGGCCGAGCGTCGCGTCGTAGATGGCCAGGATCTGGTTGCCGGACAGCGAGAAGAGCGTCCGGACGCCAGCGGCCACGAGCGCGTCCACCACCAGATCGGCGCCTCTGCGGGTCATCGGCGGGCTCAGGGGTACTACGGCGGCCGGCCTGAGTCAATCGTGCTATCATCACGCGCGATCCGCGAGGACCTCATGAAGATTTGCTTCTTCCATCTCATGCCGTACCGCTTCCTGCCAGCGGACTTCGAGACGCGCTACCGGTCCGTCTGGGTGGACGTGCCCCACAGCCTCTTCGACCCCGAGAAATGCCGCGGGCTCTACCAGGAGTACCTCGACGAGCTCGAGTTCGCGGAAGCCGAGGGCTTCGACGGGCTCTGCGTGAACGAGCACCACAACAACGCGTACGGGCTCATGCCGTCGCCGAACCTCATGGCGGCGGCACTGACGCGGCGGACGTCGCGCGCGGCGCTCGTCGTGCTCGGCGCGAGCCTCGCCGCCTACAATCCGCCGCTCCGCGTCGCCGAGGAGTTCGCGATGCTCGATCTGCTCTCGGGCGGCCGGCTCGTGGCCGGGTTTCCCGTCGGCACGTCGATGGACATGAACTTCGCGTACGGGATCGACCCGGCGACGCTCCGCGACCGGTACTACGAGGCGCACGACCTCGTGGTGCAGGCGTGGACCCGGCAGGAGGTCTTCGCCTTCAACGGCAAGTACACCCAGGTGCGGTACGCGAACATCTGGCCCCAGCCCCTGCAGAAGCCCCACCCGCCCGTGTGGATCCCCGGTGGCGGGAGCCTCGAGACCTGGGAGTGGACAGCGAAGCTCGACTACGTCTATTGCTACCTGTCGTACTACGGCTACAAGCGCGGGCGCGCCATCATGGACGGCTTCTGGGACGCGATCGGCGCGCTCGGTGCCGACGACAACCCCTACCGGGCCGGGTTCCTCCAGCTCGTCTGCGTCGCGGACACGGACGCCGAGGCCGAGCGCCTCTACTTCGAGCACGTGCACTACTTCTACCAGAAGTGCCTCAACGTCTGGGAGGGCTTCGCCGAGGCGCCCGGCTACCGCACGCTCAAGACGCTCCAGGCCGGCGTGCGGCCGCAGGTGGGCGGAGAAGCCAGGAAGATCCGCCAGTCGCTCGACTGGGGGAAGTATCTCGATCAGGGCTACGTGATCGCCGGCAGCCCCGCGACGGTGCGCCAGCAGCTCACCGAGTGCATCCGGAGCCTCCGGGTCGGCCACTTGATGGTGCTGCTGCAGATCGGCTCGATGCCGAAGGACCTCGCCCTCCACAACACCGCGCTCTTCGCGCGCGAGGTCATGCCGCACGTGCGCGAGCTCTGGCCCGGCTACAAGGACCGCTGGTGGCCCAGCGGCGGTGCGAGCTGAGGCCGTTCGACGGCCGAGGCGAGCGGTGACAATGATCGAAGACAGGATTGTCGAGATCCGGGACGGCGCCGTGGCCTTCCGCGTGCTCTCCGCGGGGCGGGGGACGCCGCTCGTCTACTTCCACTCGTTCCACGAGCGCGGCGGCTTCCCGCCCTTTCTCGAGCGCCTCGCCGCGCGCTACACGGTGTACGCCCCGTTCCATCCCGGCGTGCAGGGGTCGCGCGGCGTCGAGACGCTCGACGACGTCCTGGACCTCGTGCTCGGCTACGACGAGCTCCTCGACCGGCTCGGCCTGGCCTCGGCGCACCTCGTGGGCCACTTCTTCGGCGGGATGGTGGCCGCCGAGCTGGCCGCGACGCTGCCGCACCGGGCCTCACGGCTGGTCCTCGTGTCCCCGCTCGGGCTCTGGCGGGACGACGCTCCGCCGGCCGACGTCGTGATCCTGCCGGCCGAGGACCTGCCGGCGGTGCTCTGGGCCGATCCCGCGGCTCCTGTCGCGCGCGCCTGGGCGGCGCTGCCGTCGGACGAGGCAGCGAACGTCGCGGCCCAGCTCGAGTCGATCCAGCGCCGCGCGGCGATGGCCAAGTTCGTCTGGCCGATCCCGGACAAGGGAATCAAGCGGCGGCTCCACCGGATCGCGGCGCCGACGCTCCTGCTCTGGGGCGAGGCCGACCGCGCCAACCCGGTGGTGTACGCGGAGGAATGGCAGCGCCGCGTCAAAGGCGCGGCCCTGCGGCTCTCGCCCGGGGGCCACATGCTGCTCCACGAGGCTCCTGAGGCGGCGTCGGCCGTCGTTTCGGAGTTCCTCGGGTGACGCTCCTGGCGGGCAGCGCCGTCGTCACGGGGGGCGGCTCGGGCATCGGTCGCGCCATCGCCGTCGCCCTCGCGGCCCGGGGCGCTGCCGTCGCGGTCGTCGATCTCCTGCCCGAGGGAGCCCGCGAGACCGTCGCGGCGATCACTGCCGGGGGTGGGCGTGCGGCGCTCGTCCAGGCCGACGTGAGCCGCTGGGAGGACGTCGATCGCGCCGTCGGCACGGCGGTCCGGGAGCTCGGACCGCTCGGGATCCTCGTCAACGGCGCGGGCATCCTCGACGGCTACGAGCCGGGCGCGAGCATGTCGCCGGCGCTCTGGGAGCGCGTGATCGCGATCAACCTCACGGGGAGCTTCCTGGCCTGCCGCCGCGCGCTCGCCGAGCTGCTGCCGCAGGGGGCGGGCCGCATCGTGAACATCGCCTCGGTCGCCGGACTGGTCGGCTCGGGCGGCGGGCCCGCCTACACGGCGTCCAAACACGGCGTCGTCGGGCTCACACGTCAGCTCGCCATCACGTATGCCGCGCAAGGCGTCACCGTCAACGCGATCTGCCCGGGCGTGATCGCCACCGCCCTCCGGGCCAACTCGACGCGGATCCTCGGCGCCGACGCGCCCGTGATGCGGGGCGTGGGCGGCGACGAGGCCGCGATGCGCGCGATCACCCCCGCGGGGCGTCGCGGCACCCTCGAGGAAGTGGCCGCGGCGGCCTGCTACCTGGTGAGCGAAGAGGCCGCGTACGTCACCGGACAGACGCTGGTCGTCGATGGAGGCTGGACCGCCCGATGATCAAGCGCCCTATACCCCAGTGGGGTATTTTTCGGACGGGCGCGAAGCCCCAAGGGATGGTATTTCCGCTTTTCCTCCCCTCGTACATGTGGTAGTAATACCCCCGGGCAAGGGCGCTTGGCGTACCACCACAAGGAGGAGGGAAGCACATGGCGAAGGCGAAGAAGGCGTTCGGGGGGTACTCGATCTGCTTCAAGGGGTGCAAGGACACGCTGGAGTCCGTCTTCGGGGGCGCGCCGATCGGGCCGTCCGACATGACGAAGAAGATCTGGGGCTACGTGAAGCGGAAGAAGCTCGCCGGCAAGAAGTAACCGACGGACGGCGACATCCGGCCGTCCCGGGCGGCTCGCTTCCAGCGGGCCGCCTTTTTTCGTAGACTCCTCGTACACATCCGCCGGGAGGCCACGATGATCGTCAAGGAGACGGCGCGTTCGACCTACCTCGACGTCTCGCAGACCGCCTGGGAGCGGACGCGCTTCCCCGGCGTCGAGGTGAAGATGCTCTACCAGGATGCGTCGGGCCGACAGACCTCGCTCGTGCGGATGGCGCCCGGCGCGCGGCTCCCGACGCACCGTCACGTCGGCGTCGAGCAGAGCTACCTCCTCGAGGGCACGCTCGTGGACGAGGACGGCGCCTGCGGCGCCGGCGACTTCGTGTGGCGCCGCGCGGGCTCGGTGCACGAGGCGTGGTCGCCCGACGGCTGCGTCGTGCTCGGGATCTTCGAGCGACCGAACGAGTTCCTAGACGGGTAGCTGGTCGAGCCCGCGGATCACCAGGTCGGCGCTCACGCCGAGCTCCTCGGCAGGCGCGCCCGTCCGGTTGCACCAGGCGACCTGGTAGCCGAAGGCCTTGGCGCCCGCCACGTCCCAGGCGTTCGAGGACACGAACAGGAGCTCCCCCGCGGGGACGCCGAGCGTCCGGGGCCCGAGCGCGTAGACCTGCGGCGCAGGCTTGTACGTCTTCGCCGCGTCCACGGAGATGACGTGCTGCAGGTGCCGTCCGAGCCCGCTCGAGGCGACCGCGGCCGCGAGCATCCGGGGCGTGCCGTTCGAGAGGATCGCCCGCGGCCGGCCCGCGAGGCGCTCGAGCGCCGCCGTCACCTCGGGAAAGCACGCGAGCGAGAGGTAGGCCTCCATGAGCCGCCCGATCGCCTCCTCGCTCGCCGTGAGCCCGAGCCGCCGGACGGCGTAGCGGAGCGCCGCCTCGGTCACGGCCCAGAAGTCCTCGTAGCGCCCCATCAGGGCACGGAGCCACGTGTACTCGAGCTGCTTCTGCCGCCAGATGGCGGACAAGGCCGCCGGGTCGGTGGTGACCGCTCGGCCCGCCTCCACGACGGAATGGACGTCGAACAGCGTGCCGTAGGCGTCGAACACGTAGCCCCGAATCGCCACTGGGGTCCTCCTGCCGCCCGGCGCGGCGCCCTGGTCTAGTGCGTCGCGGCGCGCGATGGGCGGAACGCTGACTTCTTCGACGGCGGACGCGCGGGCTCGTCCGACTCGAGGCCGCTCTCCACGAACGCGTAGCGCAGGAGCTTCTTCGCGTCGAGGAAGGACAGCGCGCGGGTCCGCGCGCCGAGCACGACCATCACGAACTGCTGGCCGTTGCGCCACGCCGAGACGGCGAGGTTGAACCCGGCCTCGAGCGTGAACCCGGTCTTGAGGGCCTGCACGCCGCCCGGGTCGTTGAACAGCGGGATGTGGCGGGTGTACACGCGGCCGTTGAAGATGAACGTCTGGCCGCCCAGCATCGTCCGCGACGCCGGGTGGTCGTGGAGGAGCCGCGCGGTGAGCCTGGCGAGGTCGCGCGCCGTGCTCCGCTGGAGGGGGTCGGGCAGGCCGTGGGCGTTCGCGAAGCGCGTGCCGGTCAGCTCGAGGTCCCATGCCCTGGCGTTCATCCGCGCCACGAACGTCGCCTCGTCGCCGCCGAGGCGCTCGGCGAGCGCGGTCGCGGCGTCGTTCGCGGAGGCGATCGCCACTCCCTCCAGCAGCGTGCGAAACGCCACGTGGTCGCCCGCCCGGAGTCCCATGCGGTAGCGCGGCGTCTGCGCCGCGT
>MGCE01000198.1 GCA_001790315.1 Candidatus Rokubacteria bacterium RIFCSPLOWO2_02_FULL_72_37
TGGACCTTCGGAACCCCGGTGATGCGCGTCGCGTGGCGGCAGATGCCCACGATGCCGCGGTGCGAGCACGACGTGACCACGACGAGCCCGCGATCGCGGACGTGCGCCACCAGGGTCTGCTCGCCGATGAAGGTGTCCTGGACGATCGCCCCTTCGCGCTCGACGCGGAGGTTGTCCGGGATCGGCTCGAAGTCCTCCTGGGCGTGCATCTCGCCGCTCAGCAGCACGCCCGTGGCGATCGGCGTCGGGGTCCGCACGACGTCGACGCGCAGGTCGTAGCGCTCGAGCTCCTCGCGGTCCAGGCGCCCGATGTAGACGCGGTCGTCGCCGCGCTGGTTGAAGCGTGGCAGGAAGTGGTCCACGCCCGCGTGGAAGACCAGGTCGCGCCGCATCACGCGCCGGTGCGCGCCGAGGAACCCGAGCAGGCCGCCCCAGTGGTCGCGGTGTCCGTGGCTCAGCGCGAGGACGTCGAGCCCGCGGGCGTCGAGGCCGAGCTCGGCCCAGTTGTGGCGCAGGCTCGCCGCGGTGAGCCCGAAGTCGAACGCGACGCGGAGCCGCTCGCCGCCCCGGGCGACCTCGACCAGATGGGCCAGCCCGTGCTCGGCCCGCACCTCGGGCATCTTCCGCGCGACGGCGTGGCTGAAGCGCCGCGCCACCTTCTCGTCCCGGCGCAGCGAGTCGATGTAGTTGTCGACCACCGTGGTGACCGTGACCCGGTCGACCGCGTCGAGCGCTGCCATGCCTCCTCCGGGATCTGCAGCGGGCCTCGGGCGGGCGCCTCGGCGCCCTCGTCCGCGGGGTGAACGGCTAGTACGAGCGCGGCATCCCGAGGACGTGCTCGCCGACGTAGGCGAGGATGAGATTGTTGTTGATCGGCGCCGTCTTGTACAGGCGGCACTCGCGGAACTTGCGCTCGACGTCGTACTCCTCCGCGTAGCCGTAGCCGCCGTGGCAGTCGATGCACGCGTTGCCGGCCTCCCACGCGGCCTCGGCGCCCAGGTACTTGGCCATGTTCGCCTCACCGCCGCACGGCTCCCCGGCCTCGAAGAGCGCCGCCGCCTTGTCGCGCATGAGCCGGGCGGCCTCGAGGGCGACGTGGGCCTTCGCGATCGCGAACTGGACGCCCTGGTTCGCGCCGATCGGGCGACCGAAGATCACGCGCTGATTGGAGTAGGCGACGGCCTTCTCGATGAACCAGCGGGTGTCGCCGAGCGAGTCGGAGGCCACCAGGATGCGCTCGGCGTTCATGCCGTCCAGGATGTAGGAGAAGCCGCGCCCCTCCACGCCGACCAGACTCTCGGCCGGAATCTCCATGTTGTCGAAGAACAGCGCGTTGGTGGAGTGGTTCATCATCATCCGGAGCGGCCGGACCTCGAGCCCCTTGAGCTTGCGGATGTCGAAGAGGAACACGGACAAGCCGTCGGTCTTGCGCTTCACCTGATCCACCGGCGTCGTCCGCGCGAGGAGCAGCATCAGGTCGGACTGGAGCACGCGCGAGATGAAGATCTTCTGGCCGTTGACGACGTAGCGGTCACCCTTGCGCACCGCGGTCGTCTGGAGCTTGGTGGTGTCGGAGCCCGAGTTCGGCTCGGTCACGCCGAAGGCCTGCAGCCGCAGCTCCCCCGTCGCGATCTTCGGCAGGTACCGCCGCTTCTGCTCCTCCGAGCCGTGCCGGAGGACCGTGCCCATGATGTACATCTGGGCGTGGCAGGCGGCCGCGTTGCCGCCCGAGTAGTTGATCGTCTCGAGGATCAGCCCCGCCTCGCGGATGCCGAGCCCGGCGCCGCCGTACTCCTGCGGGATGAGCACGGCCAGGTAGCCGGCCTGCGTGAGCTCGGTGACGAACTTCTCGGGATACTCGCGCCGGGTGTCGAGGTCGCGCCAGTACTCGGCCGGGTACCGCTTGCAGATCTCGAGCACGCCCGCCCGGAGCGCGCGCTGCTCTTCCGTGAGCGAGAGTTCGATGCTGGCCATCGTCATTTCCCTTTGAACTGCGGCTTGCGTTTCTCGTTGAAGGCCCGGACCCCCTCGAGGCGGTCCTCGGTGACCACGGTGGCATTGTACGCCTCGATCGCGAGGATCATGGCCGTGTCGAGGTCGGTCTCGACGCCGTAGGCGATCGCCTTCTTCGCCTGGCGGACCGCGATCGGGCCGTTCCGGGCGATCGTCTGCGCGATCTCGAGCGCCTTCGCGCGCGCCCGGCCCGCGGGGACCAGGTGGTTGACGAGGCCCGCGGCCCGGGCTTCCTCCGCGTTCATCCGGCGGCCGGTGAAGATCAGCTCCTTGGCGAGCGGCGCGCCGAGGATGCGCGGGAGGAGCTGGGTGCCGCCGATGCCCGGGAAGATCCCGAGCGTGGTCTCGGGCACGCCGAAGACCGCGGTCTCGCTCGCGACGATGAAGTCCGAGAGCACCGCCAGCTCGCAGCCGCCGGCGAGCGCGAAGCCCTCGACCGCGGCGATCACCGGCACCGGGCAGCGGAGCAGCGCGAAGGCGCCGCGCTCGAAGATGACGTGCTGGGCGCGCCACGTCTCGTCCGTCATCTCGTTGCGCTCCTTGAGGTCGCCGCCCGCGCAGAAGGCGCGGTCACCGCTGCCGGTGAACACGACGGCGCGCACCTCGCGGTCGTGCTGGAAGCCCTCGAAGCAGGCGAGCAGGTCCTCGCCCATCGCCGTGTTCATCGAGTTCATCTGGCCGGGGCGGTTGAGCGTGACGGTCACCACGTAGCCGTCGGACGAGCGCTCGACGAGCAGGTGCCGGTACGTCGCGGTCATTCGATCACTCCCTTGGCGCGCAGCGCGCGCTCGTCGTCGGGCGTGTAGCCGAGCCAGGTCAGCACGTCCGCGGAGTGCTCGCCGAGCAGCGGCGGCACCCGGCGCACCGCGGGGCGCGCGCCGTCCCAGAGGAGCGGGAGCCCGACGCTCTGGTAATCGGGGATGCGCGGATGGGGCGCCGACACGAGCATGCCGCTCGCGTGCGTCTGCGGCTCCGCCAGCACCGCGTCCACGGTGAGGATGGGCGCGCAGGGCACGCCGGCCGCGCGCAGGCGCTCGAGGAGGTCCGCGGCCTTGCCCGCGCGCGTCAGCGCGGAGAGCGCATCGATCAGCTCGCGCCGGTGCCGTACCCGCGCCGGGTTGTCGGCGAAACGCGGATCGGCGGCGAGCGCTGGCGCGCCGAGCGCCTGGACCAGGCGCGCGAAGAGCGCGTCGGAGCCCGCCGCGATCATCGCGTAGCCGTCCGCGGTCGGGAAGGCCTGGTACGGCACGATCATCGCCGCGCCGGAGCCCTGCGGCTGCGGCACCTCGCCCGAGCCGAGGAAGCCCATCGCGTGATACGACACCCACATCAGCGCGGTCTCGAAGAGGGCCGTCGTCACCTCGACCGCGCGGCCGGTCGCGTCGCGTTGCCGGAGCCCGGCGACGATGCCGAGCGCGGCCCACATCCCCGTGCCCATGTCGACGATGGAGGTGCCGACGCGTGCGGGCTCCTGGCCCGGGTGGCCGTTGACCGACATGAGCCCGCCGTACGCCTGCATGAGCGGGTCGTAGCCCGGCAGATCGGCGAGCGGCCCGCGCGTGCCGTACGCGGTGATCGAGCAGTGGACGATCTTCGGGTTCAGCGCGCGCGCGCCCGCGAAGCCGAGCCCGAGCTCCTCGATCACCCCGGCCCTGAGGCTCTGCACGAAGACGTCCGCCCGCGCGACGAGCCGGCGGAGCACCTCGAGCCCGCCGTCGCGCTTCACGTCGAGGCCGAGGCTCCGCTTGTTGCGGTTCATCGCCATGAACGAGGCGCTCTCGGCCCCCCAGAACGGCGGCGCCCACGCGCGCGCGTCGTCGCCGCGCCCGGGCCGCTCGACCTTGATCACCTCCGCGCCCATGTCCCCCAGGATCTGCGTGCAGAAGGGGCCGGCCACGTTCTGCGTGAGGTCGACGACGACGATGCCCTCGAGCGGGAGGCTCACGCGTGGAGTCTAGCCGACCGACACGAAAGTTGCCACGGGCGAGAAGAAAATGCCCATCGGTCGCTGAACGACCACTCAGGGATTCGATCTCCTCCCCGGTTTTCCAGTACTTGCGGGCCCGTGGGGCTGGCACAGGCCTTGCGATCTGTCCGGAACCGGACATGGACGCGAGCGCCACGCAGCGCAGCGAGGTCAGCAAGTCCCCCATCGGCCGTCGGCTCGGGGACCTGGTCCTGACCGATGGCCTCGTCACCGAGGAGCAATTCGCGCGGGTGCTCGCCGAGCAGAAGCGCACGGGCGAGCGGATCGGCGAGATCCTCGTCAGGCTCGGCCTCCTCACCGAGGAGCAGCTCGTCCACTTCCTGTCGCGCCAGTACGGGATTCCGGAGGTCACGTTCCCGGACTCGATCGCTCCCGAGATCATCAACATCATCCCGGTCCGGGTCGCCCGGAGGTACGGGGTGGTGCCCATCGGCCGGACGCTCGGCTCGGTCACCCTCGCGGTCGCGGATCCGACCAACCTCTCGACGGTCGACGACGTCGCGTTCATCACGGGCCTCAAGGTCGTGCCGGTGATCGCGGCGCCGTCGGTCATCCAGGCCGCGCTCCAGCGCTACTACGCGCTCGGGCCCGCGACGCTCGCCGATGTCCTCACGGAGATCGGCGGCGAACCGGGCGACGTCGAGGTGGTCGAGGGGCGGGACCCCCTCCAGCCGCTCGACCTGAACGAGCTCCGATCCTCCGCCGACCAGGTGCCCGTCGTCCGGCTGGTCAACTCGATCCTGCTCGACGCGTTGAAGCGCGGCGCCTCCGACATTCACCTCGATCCCAGCGAGACGTCCTTCTGCATCCGCTTCCGGGTGGACGGCATGCTCCACGAGGTGATGACGCCGCCCAAGCGCGTGGAGGCCGCGGTGACCTCGCGCATCAAGATCATGGCGAGCCTCGACATCGCAGAGCGCCGGCTGCCGCAGGACGGCAGGATCAAGCTCCGCCAGAGCCGCCGCGAGGTGGACTTCCGGGTCTCCGTGCTGCCGACGATCTTCGGGGAGTCGGTGACGCTCCGGATCCTCGACCGCGAGCGGCTCCGGGTCGACCTGAACGACCTCGGCCTCGACCCGCCGAGCCGCGGCGCGTTCGAGCGCGCGATTCACGCGCCGCACGGGATGATCCTCATCACCGGTCCGACGGGCTCCGGCAAGACCACGACGCTCTACTCGGCGCTCCACACGATCAACCGCGGCGACCGCAATATCGTGACCGTCGAGGACCCCGTCGAGTCCGACCTCAAGGGCGTGACGCAGGTCCAGGTCGACGAGGGCATCGGCCGCACGTTCGCCGCCTCGCTCCGCTCGTTCATGCGCCACGACCCCGACGTCATCCTGGTCGGGGAGATGCGCGACGAGGAGACGGCCCAGATCGCCGTGCGGGCCGCGCTGACGGGCCACCTGGTCCTCAGCACCCTGCACACGAACGACGCGACCTCGACGATCTCGCGGTTGCGCGACATGGGCGTGCCCCCGTTCCTCGTGGCCTCCTCGCTCCGCCTCGTCGTCGCCCAGCGCCTCATCCGAAACGTGTGTCGCGAGTGTCGCGAGCCCTACGAGGTGGACGAGGACAGCCTGGTGCCACATGGCCACACGCCCGCCGGCCTCGGCCGCGTCACGCTGCACCGGGGCCGGGGCTGTGCGAGCTGTCACCTCACGGGCATGAAGGGCCGGAGCGCGATCTACGAGGCCCTCGCCGTCACGCCCGAGATCAGGGGCCTGATCCTGAACCACACCTTCGCGGAAGAGATCGGGGAGGTGGCTCGCCGGCAGGGCATGAAGACGCTCCGCGAGGCGGGCCTCGGGAGGGTGCTCGAGGGCACCACGACCCTCGAGGAAGTCCTCCGGGTCACGACGGACTAGCGACCGGCCGCGCGGGGCGGGTTTGACACGTCGAGGCCGTGCCGCCTAGAATCGCTTCACTCGATGGCAGCGACCACCGCCGACTTCACCAAGCGGCTCGTCACCCTGACCGACCGGTTCGCCGGTCTGGCGGTCCGGCTCGCCGACGCCGCGCGGGAACTGGAGGTGGCCGGCCGGCCGCCCGCGGACGCGCTGCTCGACGAGGTCGCCGCGGCGCGGGCGGAGTTCGCGGATCTTCGCGCGAGGGTGCTCGACGCGGCGCGCGCGGCCTCGGTCCCCGTGCCATCGATCGCGGAGGTCGAGGGGCTCCGGGCGCTGGAGCCGTTGCTCCGTGCCGTGCGCGAGGCGATCGCCGCGGAAGAGAAGCGGCGGGAGGTCGCCGAGGTCCGGCGGCGGGCGCTCGAGATCCTCGACCGCGTGCTCGGGATCTCCCATCAAGACGATCCGAACTTCACGGCGCTCGTTCAGTGCAAGTCCAAGGCCGAGGAGATCCGCCGTGTCATCGCCGACCCGGCGGCGTTCGAGAAGGGGAACTCGGAGGCGATCATCGACAGCACGCCGTCGTTCACGGCGCTGCTCACGCTGATCGAAGGTCGCGACCTCCTCGACGACGAGAAATTCGCGGCGCTCCACGACACGGTCAGCCAGTCGTTCGGTCGCTCCCTGGCCGTCGCGGCCACGCGCGGCAAGCTGATCGCTCCGGGGAGCGCGCCCGCCGCCGAGCGGCCGTCTGCGCCGCCCGCCCCGCCGCGGGCGGCGAGCCCGCCGCCGCCCGCCGAGGAGGCGGTGGGGAGTGCCGCGCGCGTGGCGCCTGTCGCCGTCGCGCCGCCCGCGTCGAAGGGCGAGGAGTCCACCGACGCGGAGGCCGGACGCGCCGTCGACGAGTCCGGGCGGTGGTGGGTGTCGGCCTGGGCCCGCTGGACAAGCTGGAAGAGCACGCTCTCGTTCGGCGACGCGGTGAAGCAGGAGCTCGGCAAGTACAGCTATCTGCTGAGCGTGCCGATCCAGAAGAGCACGGACTACGAGGAGGGGCTGCTCTCCTACGGCTACTCGATCCTCCTCGAGTTTCTCGAGCGGCAGAACGCCGGCTTCGTCGCGCGGGCGCTCAACAGCCTGAAGGCGGTGACGCCGGGCGCACCGGGCCAGCCCCAGACGGTCGGCGCTCACCTCTATAGATTCTTGGTCACCGAGGGCCGCCTCTCGGCGCAGTACGCGGACTTCGTGAAGGCCGTGCTCGCCGCGGCGGTGCCCGAGCCCGGGGTGTGGACCACCGCGCGCATCCTCGAGTCCACGATGGAGACGCGGATCTTCACCCACCCGAGCAACCGCATCGGGGACACCGAGCACAACTCGCAGCGGCTCACGCAGGACCGGCAGCGGTTCACCGACCACCGCTTCCAGGTGGCGCTGGCGCCCCTGACGACCCGCTTCTTCGCGGTCGCGGCCGACCTCCGTGAGCCGCGCTCGGTCGAGGTGAAGCTCCTCGACGGCCGGGCGGAGATCGACCACGCCTGGCTCTTGACGATGCCGCCCGCCGGTCGGGCGGACCTCAAGTCGGAGCTCACGCGGCTCGCGCCGGAGGGAACGCCGCTGCCTGGGCTGGGCAAGGAGTACGCGACGCTGTGGACCGCGGTGTTCAACCCCGATCCGGACGTCGAGAAGCGGTACGACCTGACGCTCGGTCTCCGGAAGGACGTCAGGCCGGCAACGGGGGCGCGGCCGGCCCGAGTCGGCTGAGGGCCGTCAGGGCCTCGGAGGCTCGTGGGCCCTGGGGGGCTCGACGGGCGCCGGCGCCGACCGCTCGAAAGGGCTCTTCCTCGGCGCGAGGCCGAGCTTCTGCGCGATGTGACCCATCGCCTGCGTGATCTCGTCCTTCTCGCCGCGGAGCTGGAGGTTCTCCTTCCTGAGATCCTCCACTTCCTTCTTGAGCCGCTCGATCTCGCGCTCCGCTGCAGTCGCCCGCTCGCTGGCCGAGGTGTCCGGCTCCACGATCTCGGGCAGCGTGCCGAGGATCTGTCGGGTCTCCTCGATCCACTTCTTCAACCGCTCCCGAGCTTCGGCGGCCACGGTGGCGTCCATCTCGTCCTCTTCCGCGCCTCGGGGCGCATGATACCCGGCGGGCTGCCGGCCTGTCGACGCGACGCTCGTTCCCAGCAGACTAGCATCGAGCTTCTGTTCTTGGCAACTTGCGCCCTCCCGGGCCGTTAGGGGCCCTGCCCGGGGGCGCCGCGGCCGCCGCTCAGCGCCCGGTGCCGAGCTCGTGCCGCACGAGCGCGGCACCCGCGGCGAGCGCGCGGAGCTTCTGGTTGCACATGGCGCGCGGTGACCAGCCGAAGCCGCAATCGGGATTCACGGAGAGCTTGTCCGCGCGGCAGACCTCGAGGACGCGCCGGATCCGGGCCGCCACGTCCTCGGGCGTGTCCTGGTGGAAGCCCTTCACGTCCACGACGCCCGCGCCGAGATCGCGCCCCTCGCCGTAGCGCTTCCAGAGGTCCAGCTCGCTCATCTCGCGCCCGGCGAACTCGAGGACGAACTGGTCCGCGCGCGCCTCCAGCAGGCCCGGGAAGTACGGCGCGTACGTCCGCGGGAAGCGCGAGCGGCCGAACCGGTTGCCGAAGCAGACGTGGAGCGCCAGCGTGGCCTTGATGCCGTCCGTCGCCCGGTTGAACAGGCGGGCCATCTCGGCGCCCGAGACGTTCCCGCGCGCGGGCTCGTCGATCTGGATCAGGTCGGCGCCCGCGGCGACGAGCCCGCGCAGCTCCTCGTTGACGACGTCCGCGAAGCGCTCCGCGACGTCCACGACGCCCTTGTACACCGTGCCCGGATGGATCCGGGAGCCGAACGTCAGCGGCCCGGCGCACGTCGCCTTCGTGTGGCGTGCGGTGCGCTTCCGGAGGTACTCGAACTCCTTCACGATCCCGAGCCCGCCCGACGGCGCCTGGATGCGGCCCACGGCCTCGTAGCGGGTCTGCTGATCGTAGCCCCACGGGCCCGCCTTGCGGCGCACGGGGATCGGCCGGATGCCCTCGATGATCGCGTAGTAGGAGTCGACGTAGCCGTCGAGCCGGCGCACCTCACCGTCGGTGATGATGTCGATGCCGGCCTGCTCCATGTCCCGGATGGCGGTGTCCGCGGCGTCGTCGAGCATCTCCTCGAGGTCGCCCGGTCCGAACTCGCCCCGCTCCAGGGACTTGACTCCGGAAAACCACCAGCCGGGCCGGCCGTGGGAGCCGACGACGGCCGTGGGGATGAGGGGCAATGCCATGGCGCACCGTCTCCTCTCGTGTCGGGGTGATCGCCGAGCCGCGACGATTCTAATCGGATATGATGGGTGCCGTGAAGGTCCGTTTCTGGGGCACCCGAGGCTCCATCGCCTCCCCCGGTCCGGGGACGGCCCGGTACGGCGGCAACACCTCGTGCGTCGAGCTCCGCGCCGCCGACGGGACGCTGATCGTTCTCGATTGCGGCACGGGCGCGCGCGAGCTCGGCCTGCACCTCGTGCAGACCGAGCCGCAGCCGCTGCGGATCCACCTCTTCATCGGCCACACGCACTGGGATCACATCCAGGGGTTTCCGTTTTTCGTGCCGGCGTTCTTGCCGGGCACGGAACTCAACATCTACGCCCCGCTCGGCTTCCAGCGCGGCCTCGAGGAGGCCATGGCGGGGCAGATGGAGTACTCGTACTTCCCGGTCAAGCTCCGCGAGCTGCGCTCGCGCATCCACTTCACCGAGCTCGACGAGGGCTTCTTCCGCGTGGGCGAGGTGCTCGTCGAGACGCAGTACCTGAACCACACCGCCCCGACGATCGCGTACCGCATGTCAAACGGCGGCGCGACCATCGCGTACGTCACCGACCACGAGCCGTTCTGGAGCGCCGAGGGCCGGGTGTCCCGACACCCTGGCGACGAGCGTCACGTCGACTTTCTCCGGGACGCGAACCTCGTCATCCACGACGCCCAGTACACCGAGGAGGAATACCGCGGGAAGGTGGGGTGGGGACACAGCTCGATCGACTACGCGGTCGACGTCGCGATCGCCGCCGGCGTCGAGCGCCTCGTGCTGTTCCACCACGACCCCACGCACGACGACGCGAGCATGGACGGTATGCAGACGGCGGCGCGCGCGCGCGCCGCGGCGCAGGGCGGATCCCTCGACGTCCTGGCCGCGGCCGAGGGGCTCGAGGTCGAGGTGCGCGGCAGCAACGATCCGCAGGCGCGGGCGGCGATCTCCGCGCTCCAGCACCGCCAGGTGGCGGGCGGACGGGTGCTCGTCGTCAGCACGAACGAGAAGGAGATCGCCGCGATCGACGAGGTGCTGAGCGAGGACGGTCTCGTGCTCCTGCGGCTTCCGGACATGCGCGCGGCGGTCGTGCGCGGCCCCGAGCTGGTCCCGGACCTCGCGGTGGTCGACCGCGAGCTGCTCGACGGGGACGGCGAGCCCGCGCTCGAAGGGTTGCGCGCGGCGCTCGTGCGGCAGGACTTCCCCGTCGTGGTGCTCGCCGACACGTCGCTCAGTCCCGACCTCGTGTACCGGGGCCAGTCGTCCTCGACGGACTACCTCGCGAAACCGTTCAGCCCGCCGATGCTCCGGGCGCGCGTCCGCGCCTGGCTCGCCCGCACCCTCACCGCGTTCGAGACGCGCCCATCGGCGGTGGCGGCGGACGTGGCCGCGGACGCCGGCGTGCGGCCCGCGCGGCGCGCGCAGCAGACGCGGCTGGCGGCGATGCTCGCGACCGTGCCGCTCTTCCGGCCTCTGGCGAACGAGCAGCGCGAGATGCTGATCGCGCAGGCCTCCGACGAAATCTTCGTGCCGGGTCAGATCCTGATCCGCGAGGGCGAGCCGTCGGACAGCCTCTTCGTCATCCTCGCGGGGCGCGTCCGCGTCCTCGAGGCGAGCGCCGACGCGAAGGCCGAGGTGCTGCTCGGCGAGCTCGGTGAGGGCGAGATCCTCGGGGAGCTCGGCGTGCTCCGTCACCGGACGCGCTCGGCGACGGTGATCGCGATCGAGCGCACGCACTGCCTGGTGCTCCGCCAGACCGACTTCCTCCACACGCTGCAGAGCTCCGCGGAGCTGGCCGTGTCCCTGCTCCGGACGATCGCCGGCCGGCTCTACGAGGCCGACCGCCGGCTCTCCCGCTACGCGCCCGACCCGATCACGGGGCTCGCGGGGCGACGCGCCTTCTACGAGCAGTACCGGCGGCTCGCCGCGGTCGCGCGCCGGCGCCGGACCGGCGTGCTGCTGATCATCCTCGACGTCCAGCAGCTCAGGGCGGTCAACGACCAGCACGGCTACGCGGTGGGCGACGACGTCCTGCGCACCGTGGGCGACGCGCTGATCGAGGCCACGCGCACCACGGACCTGGTCGCCCGCCACGGGGGAGACGAGTTCGCGGTGTTTCTGCCGGACGTGGGGCCCCAGGACGTCGACGTCGTGCTCGGGCGCGTGCGGGAGAAGCTCGCCGAGCTCGCGCACAAGCGCGGCCTGCCGCTCGTGCCGCACTGCAACTTCGGCGTCACCTACAGCCAGTCGCCGCCCGAGGCCGCCGACGATCTGCTGCGCGAGGCCGACCTCGACATGCACCGCCGCCGGCAGCCGGCGTAGCGCTCAGCCCTTCCCTCGCTTCGCGAACGCCTCGAGCCGCGCGCGCGCCGCGGCGCTGGTGCCGAGTGCCGCGCCGTAATGCTCCGGCTCGCGTCCCGGCGCCCCGGCGCGGATCGCCGCCACGATCGCCTTCGTGGCCGCGAGGCCGCCGCGCGGCGCGCCGGCGACGTCGGCGGCGAGCGCGGCGATCGTCGCCTCGAGCGTGGGCGGCGCGACGACGCGGTTGACGAGGCCCATGCGCAGCGCCTCGCTGGCGTGGAGCGTGCGCCCGGTCAGGAGGAGATCACGCGCGTGGCCGCCGCCGACGACGTCGAGGAGCCGCGCGACCCCGTAGCCGGGGTTGAACCCGAGCTTCACCTCGGGCAGGCCGAAGCGCGCGCGGTCCGAGGCGACGCGCAGGTCCTGCGCGACCGCCAGCATGAGCCCGCCACCGAGCGCATAGCCGTCGATCGCGGCGATCGTGACCTGCGGCAGCCGGCCGAAGCGGTCCATGAGCGCAGCGTGGCGCGTCGCGAGCGCCGCGGCCGCCTCGGGCGTGACCGCGGCCATCTCCTTGATGTCGTTCCCCGCGCAGAACGCGCGCCCGCGCCCCGCGACGACCAGCACCGTGACGTCGTCCATCGCCGCGACGCGGTCGAGCGCGTGCTCGAGCGCGTCGGTGAGCGCGTGGTTCAGCGCGTTGAGCGCCGCCGGACGGCAGAGGGTGAGCCGGGCGACGCCGTCCTTCGCCTCGAGCTCGATCATCCGCTCGGCTCGCGGCGCCGGACGAGCAGGAGCGCCACGCCCGCGGCCAGGAGCGCGGCCGCGACGGCGGTCGCCGGCCAGAAGTCGGTGCGGAGGAACGGCAGCGCGAAGAACGGGGAGCGACGCTGGGCCGGGCGGATGCGGCCGTCGAGGAGGCCGCCGACCAGCTCCATGGACTCGCCGATCAACACCTCGGTCACCGCCTTCGCGAACCCCGGGTCGGCGAGCGCGGGATGGCCGACGTAGCCGCGGCCGCCGTTCTTCAGCGGATAGTTCGGGACGACGCGCGCCGCGAGCCGGTACCGCGCCGGCGGCAGGTCGCGATAGCCCGGATCCACGAGGTCCGGCCGGAGCACGAGCATGAGCGAGGTCTCCCACCAGCCGCCGTGCGCGTCGTCACCGAACGCCTCGCGCTCGGCGGGGGTGAGCGGGCGGCCGAGCGCGTGCTCGATGCGGTCGAGGTACCGGCCGCGGAGGAACTGCCACGCGAGGTGCCCGGTGAACGAGGCCATCATCACGCGGTGGCGCCGGCTCACGACCGCCGCCGCCTCCTCGAGCGCCGTGAGGTGACCGGGGCCGCCGTGACCGTTGGCCACCAGGATGTAGCGGAACCCCGCGCGCGCGAGCGAGGCGCCGTAGTCCACGAGCGCGTCGCGCACGACGCGCTGGCGCACGCTGACCGTCCCCGGCGCCTCGAACGTGAACGAGCCGAGGTGCAGCGTGGGGGCGAGCACCACGGACCAGCCGGGCCGCGCGGCCACCAGCCGTTCGCCGATCGTCTCGGCGAACCAGCGCGCGGCCATCGCGTCCACGCCCACGGGCAGGTGCGGGCCGTGCTCCTCCAGCGGGCTCACGGTGAGCACGACGACCGTCCGCGCGCGGTCGAGCGCGTCGACCGCGGGCGAGGACATCTCCTCCAGCAGGTGCAAGCTCAAAACGAGCTCCCTTTCGTCGCGGCGAGGTACTCGGTCTTGGCGCGCTCGAGCTCGCCGAGGATCTCCCGCCGCTCGACCACGAGCCGCCGCGCCTCGTGCTCGCGGGTGAGCGCGACGAACCCGAAGCGCAGCCGGCTCCTGAGCCGGCCCGCGCCGACCAGGTAGCGGTACGCGAGCAGGCCCGCGACCGGCAGCGAGAGCGCGAACGCCGCGGCCCAGCGCGGCCCCGCGAGGCGGCCGACGCCCCAGATCTCGAGCGCCCAGAATAGCGGATAGGCGATCACCGCCGCCAGGAATCGCCACGTCGCGTAGTCGGTCTCCTTCTTCGACATGCGGCGCGCGAGCCAGCGCGGGATCCAGTACGGGAGGAAGTTGACGGTGACGCCGTAGACGAACACGGGGAAGCCGACCACGGCCTCCCAGCCGCGGCGCAGGCGCTCGCGCCGGCGCGGGCGCTCGAGACGCGCGCGCACGGCCTCGTCCTTCACGCGGTACTCGGCGAGCAGGGCGCGGTAGCTCTGGATCCGCTGCCAGAGCCGCTCGACGCGCTCGGGGTCGCGCCGCCTGAACCAGTCGACCGCGTCCACGAGCGAGCGCGAGAGGCGCACCGGATCCACCTGTCGCGCCCCGAGCCCGCGCTCCTCGCGCAGCTCGCGGACCAGCGCGTCGCGGTACAGCTCCTCGACGGCGCGGACCAGCCGCGCCTCGTCGATCCGGTCCACGTGCACGACCTCGGCCTCCATGGCCCACTGGATCGCCGAGGTCAGCGCGTCCACCGCCTTCACCGGATCGGCGCGGTACGCGTCGAGGTAGGGCGAGACGGGCACGGGCGGGCCGAACGAGACCAGCACGCGGCCGCGGAACGACTTGCGTGCCTCGAAGTTGAGCCCGACGGGGACGAGCGCGAGGGCGCCCGGGCGCTCGGCCTCGAAGGCGAGCGCGATGCGCGCGGCCCCCGTCTTGATGCGCTGCACGCGCGCCTCGGCGTGCGTCGTCCCCTCGGGGTAGATCGCCACGAGCCGGCCGGCGGCGAGGGCCCGGGCGCACGCCTCGAACGTCGCGACGTTTGCGTGGGTGGCCTGAGAGGGGTGCGGCGCGGCTGCGTGGTCCAGATCCTGTCTTCTGTAGACGGGGATCGCGCCGCAGGCGAGGAGGAAGCGCGCGACGAGCGGGTTCTTGAAGAGGGCGGCGGTCGCGAGGTAGTGAACCTTCCTGGGGAGCACCGCGCCGACGAGCAGCGAGTCGATCAGGTTGTTCGGATGATTGATGCAGAGGAGCACCGGTCCGGTCCGGGGCACGCGCTCCGGGTGGCGCACGTCCACCGACTTGAAGAAGAACCAGATCCAGAACCGCCCGACCGCCCGCACCGCCCCGTAGAAGCGATCCCTCGTCATCGCCGGGCGCGCTCTGGGGTAAGATGGCGGCCATGATCGACCGGTTGGCCGACCGGGTCAACGCCGACGCCGCCCTCGTCCGCCGCGGCCGCTACCTCTCGACGCGGTTCCTGGTGGGCGTCGGTGACGCCGAGTGGCTCGTCGCCGTCCACGAGGGCCGCATCGAGCGCGTCGAGCGCGGTCCCTTCCTGATGCGCGAGTACGCCTTCTCCATCCGCGCCTCGGCGGAGGCGTGGCGGCGACACTGGGAGCCCGCGCCCGCCGCCGGCTATCACGACCTGCTCGCGATGGCCAAGCACGGCCACGTGCGGATCGAGGGCGATCTCCGGCCGCTGATGGCGAACCTGCGCTGGGTGAAGGACGTGCTCGCGCTGCCGCGGCCGGCCGCCCCGGCGCGTCCGGCGCCCGAGCTGCCCGCGGAAGAGCCGATCGTCGGGCGCTACCGCCGCATCGTCCTCGACGGGCGCCCCCACCGCGTCTACTGGGAAGAGGCGGGGCAGGGGATCCCGCTCGTCTGCCTGCACACCGCCGGCGCCGACGGCCGCCAGTGGCGCTACCTGCTGAACGACGCCGACGTCACACGCCACTTCCGCGTGCTCGCCTTCGACATGCCGTGGCACGGCAAGTCGCTGCCGCCCGCGGGCTTCCAGGACGAGGAGTACCGCCTCACGACCGACGCCTACGTCGGGATGATCCGCGCCTTCTGCCGCGCCCTGGCGCTCGAGCGCCCGGTGGTGCTCGGCTGCTCGATCGGCGGCAAGATCGTGCTCGAGCTGGCGCGCCTGCACGCCAAGGAGTTCCGCGCGCTGATCGGCGTCGAGTCCGCCGCGTACCAGCCGCCCTGGTACGACGACACCGGGTGGCTCCACCGGAGCGACGTCCACGGCGGAGAGGTCGCCGGCGCCATGATGTCGGGGCTCATCGCGCCGCAGAGCCCGTCCGCGACGCGCTGGGACACGCTCTGGATGTACATGCAGGGCGGCCCCGGCGTCTTCAAGGGCGACCTCTGGTTCTACCGGGCCGACGGCGACTTCCGCGACCGCGTCGCGCAGATCGACACCTCGCAGTGCCCGCTCCATCTCCTCACCGGCGAGTACGACTTCTCCTGCACGCCCGACGACACGCGCCGGACCGCCGAGCAGATTCCGGGCGCGCGCGTGACGGTCATGAAGGAGATCGGGCACTTCCCGATGAGCGAGAACCCCGCCCAGTTCCGGACGTACCTGCTCCCCGTCCTCGCCGAGATCCGCGCCCGCCACTAGCGATCGCCCCGCTCCGCGTGGAGGCGGAGCAGCTCGGCGAAGTCGGCGACGGCGAGGCCCTGGGCCCACTCGGCGCCCTCGGAGTCGCGGCCGTAGGCCTCGCGCATGTAGGTCACGGCCTCGTCCCTCGTGCGGAACAGGCGCCAGAGGTGGCCGGCGCCGCCGCCGACACGGCGCAGGTGGAAGACCGGGTCGCTCGCGGACCGGGGCTCGTAGCTCGCGCGCTCGCCGAAGCGGTCGAGCGTGATCCACGCGACCGCGATGCCGTGGCCCGAGACGACGCGACCCTTGAGCGATTCCTCGCGCGGCAGCGACTCGACGTCGCAGAGCCGGGGGCCGTAGTAGACGGGGATCGCGTCGGCCGGGAGCGTCAGATCCACCTTGATCGGCTCGCCGACCGACTCGAGGAGCGCGCGGGTCTCCTCGCCGATCCAGAGCACGGCGGGCTCGGCCTGGTCGGGCCACGCCTCGACGATCTGACCGCTCGGCACGAGCCCGCGGCGCCGCGCGACCTCGTCGCGGGCCGCCGTGAGGAAGAGCCGGTTCACGGCACGCGCACCCAGCCTTCCATCAGCCGGCGTGCCGTGCGGTAGACCGTCACGCTCTCGGCCCACGGCGCGCCGTCGCGGCGGCCCACGCGCGCCGCGACCGGCAGCACGCCCGACGGATGGCCGAGGAGGATGACCGGTGCCGAGGGGCTCGGGGCCCCGCTCGCGCATTCATGGACGACGGTTCCTTCGACGCGGGCGGCGACGCCGAGGCACATCGCCGCGGTGAGCGCGAAGGCGCGGTGGCAGTTGCCCATCGACATGACGCGCGCGATCACATGGACGGCGTCGGCGGCGTGACGCGTCCCGTCGAGCGCGGTGAAGGCGGTCGGAGGCGCGACCAGCGCGATCTTCGGGACCGAGGCGCTGCCGGTGAGGCCGATGCGCTCGCCGGCTTCCGCGCGGATCGCCTCGAGCCGTGCCGCCAGCGCGCGGTCGGCGTCGATCGCCTGGGGCGTCTCGGTGCCGGCGAGGCCGAGGTCCTTCGCGCGCACGAAGACCATCGCGTTCGTCGCGTCCACCAGCGACGCCTCGACGCCGCCGACCGTGTCGCGCGGTCGGCCCGTCGGCAGCAGGCGCCCGGTGCTGGCGCCGCCCGGGTCCAGGAAGTCGAGCGCGATCCGGGCGCCGCGGCCGGCCACGCCGGCCAGCTCGAAGTCGCCCTCGACCGCGGCTTCGCCGCCGGCCACCGCGAAGCGGGAGACGATGAGCTTCTTCGTGTTCGTGTTGTGGATCCTCACGGCGACCTCGCCCGTGTACCCCTGCGCGGGCAGCGTCACGAGCCCTTCGTCCACCGCGAACGGGCCGACCGACGAGGAGCAGTTGCCGCAGTTGCCCGCGTAGTCCACGACGGGCTTGCTGACCTCGACCTGGGCGAAGGTGTAATCCACGTCGGCCTCGGGATGGCTCGGGGGGCCGATGATGCACGCCTTCGAGAGGGAGGAGATGCCGCCGCCCAGACCGTCGAGCTGGCGGCCGTAGGGGTCGGGGCTCCCGAGCGCGGCGCAGAGGATGCGGTCGCGCGCCGGGCCGGCGGGCGGCAGGTCGCGCGCGTGGAAGACGAGGCAGCGGCTGGTGCCGCCGCGCATGTAGACGGCGCGGATCTTCTTCTGCGTCACGCGCGCCCCCGCGTCTGCGCCTTCGTGTGCGCGAGCACGCCGCCCGCCAGGAGGATCTCGCGCTCGCGCGGACTCAGCGCGCACGAGGCGGTGAAGCGCGAACCGCTCCGCGCGTTCCACACCGTCACGCGCTCGCCCGCGGCCAGCGCCCGGCGCACCTCCTTGAGCTCCAGGCGGTCGCGCAGCTCGATCCCGTCGAGCGCGGCCGGGTCGTCGAAGACGAGCGGCACCACGCCCCAGTTGATCAGGTTCGCGCGGTGGATGCGCGCGAACGACTTCGCGAGCACCGCGCGCACGCCGAGGTGCATCGGCGCGATCGCCGCGACCTCGCGCGAGGAACCCTGGCCGTAGTGCTCGCCGGCCACGAGAATCCCCCGCCCGGCCGCCTTCGCGCGCGCGACGAACTCCGGGTCCACGTAGCGGAAGCAGAACTCGGCGATCGCCGGCACGTTCGAGCGGAAGACGAGCACGGCCGCGCCGGCGGGCGAGATGTCGTCGGTCGAGACCTTGTCGCCGAGCTTGATCAGGACCGGCGCCTCGAGCGTCTCGGCGACGGGCTCGCCGAGTGGCACCGGCTTGATGTTGGGCCCCCGGACCACCTCGCCCGCGCCGTCGGGCGCGACGAAGCCCGCGGTGGATGCGACGAAATTCCCGGGCAGATAGGGCTCGGGCGTGACGCCCGCCTCGCGCGGGTCGGTGATGCGCCCGGCGAGCGCCGAGGCCGCGGCCGTCACCGACGAGCAGAGGTAGACCTGGTCGTCCTTCACGCCGCTCCGTCCGGGAAAGTTCCGGTTGAACGCGCGCAGGCTCTTCGTTCCCGTGGCCGGCACGTGGCCGATGCCCGCGCACGCCCCGCACGAGGGCTCCGAGACGAGCGCGCCCGAGGCGAGCAGATCCGCCAGCAGGCCCTCGCGCGCCATCGTCTCGAGGATCCGGTGGCTGCCCGGGAACAGCACGAACGAGACCGAGGGGTGGACGCTCCGGCCGCGCAGGATCTCGGTCACGGCCCACATGTCCTCCCAGGAGCCGTTCGTGCACGAGCCCACCATCACCTGCTCGACGGGCGTGTCCGCGACCTCCGCCACCGGCACCACGCGGTCGGGCGAGCCCGGCAGCGCCACGAGCGGCTCGACCGCGGAGAGATCGAGCTCGATCTGGCCGTCGTACTCGGCGTCGGCGTCGGCCTCCTGCGGCGACCAGGCGTCCTTCCGGTGCAGGCGGCGGAAGTAGTCGCGCGTGACCCGGTCACTCGGCAAGACGCTCGTGGTGAGCGTCAGCTCGGCGCCCATGTTGGCGATGGTCATGCGCTGCGGGAGCGAGAGCGTCGCCACGCCCGGCCCCGCGTACTCGAAGATCTTTCCGGCGCCGCCCCGCACGGTGAGGCGCCGGAGCAGTTCCAGGATCACGTCCTTCGCCGTCACCCAGGGGCGTAGCTCGCCCGTGAGCCACACGCGCACGACCTCGGGCATCGCCAGGAAGTACGGGCCGCCGCCCATCGCCGCGGCCACGTCGAGGCCGCCGGCGCCGAGCGCCAGCATCCCCGCGGCGCCGCAGAGCGGCGTGTGGCTGTCGGTGCCGAGCAGCGTCAGGCCGGGGACCGAGAAGCTCTCGAGGTGCACCTGATGGCAGATCCCGTTGCCGGGCTTGGAGAAGACCGCGCCGTACTTGCGCGCCGCGGACTGTAGATATCGGTGGTCGTCCGAGTTGCGCGAGTCCACCTGGGAGACGTTGTGGTCCACATAGGCGACGACGCGCTCCGGCACGACGCGCGGGAAGCCCATCGCCTCGAATTGGAGAAAAGCCATCGTGCCGTTGGTGTCGGTGAGGAGCACCTGGTCGATGGCCAGGCCGATCTCCTCGCCCGCGACGGGGTTACCCGTGCGCAGGTGCGGCTCGATCAGCTTGCGGGTGAGGCTCCGGCCCACCGATCATGCTGGGGGGGAGCGAGCGCCGCTCCTCCCCCAGACCTCCCCACCGCCTCGATCCGGGTCATGTCACCGCCTGGCCACCGGAACGAGGACGCGACGGGCCGCGCCCACGTAGTCCGCGCGTGGGCGGATCAGGCGGTTGTCGTCGTGCTGCTCGAGGATGTTCGCCGTCCACCCCGCGATCCGCCCCGCCGCGATCACCGGCGTGAAGAGGTCCACCGGGATCCCGAGCGAGTAGAAAAGCGGCGCCGAGTAGAAGTCCACGTTCGGGATCAACCCCTTGGCTTTGTTGATCCGCGCGTGGAGCTTGACCGCCATCTCGTACCACTTGAACTGGCCCGACTGCCGGCACGCTTCCTCGGCCATGCCCCGGAGGATCGCGGCGCGCGGGTCGCCCGCCTTGTAGACACGGTGGCCGAAGCCCATGAGCCGGCGTCTCTCGGCGAGCGCCCGGTCGGAGAAGGCGTCCACGGTGGCCGGCTCGCCGATCTCGAGCAGGGTGCGCATGACTGCCTCGCCCGCGCCGCCGTGGAGCGGCCCCTTGAGCGCGCCCACGCCGCCCGCCACGGCCGAGTGCATGTCGGACTGCGTCGAGCTGATCGTGCGCGTCGTGAAGGTGGACGCGTTCAGCTCGTGCTCGGCGTAGAGCGTCAGGCTCGCGTCGAACGCCTTCCCCACGACGCCCGACGGGCGCTTGCCCGTCAGCATGTAGAGGAAGTTGGCCGCGTGCCCGAGATCCGCCGCCGGCGCCACGGGCTCCTGGCCGCTCCGGCTCCGGTGGTGCGCGCAGATCGCCGTCGCGAGCTGGCTGGTGAGCCTCACGGCCTTTTTCAGATTCGCGTCGTGCGCGTTGTCCGTGCCGTCGGGATCGTACATTCCGAGCATCGCGACGGCCGCCTGGAGCGCCCGCATCGGGTCCGTCGCCGTCGGCATCAGCCGGAACGCCTGCACGAGCTCGCGCGGGATCTCCCGCGCCGCGATCAGCGCCAGCGTCGTCCGGTCGAGCTGCGCCGCCGTCGGCAGCTCGCCATGCCAGAGGAGATGGCAGACCTCCTCGAACGTCGCCTGCTGCGCGAGGTCGGCGATGTCGTAGCCGCAGTAGGCGAGCCGCCCGTTCGCGCCGTCCAGGTCGCAGAGCCGGGTCTCGGCGGCGACGACGCCCTCGAGCCCGCGGATGAGC
>MGCE01000199.1 GCA_001790315.1 Candidatus Rokubacteria bacterium RIFCSPLOWO2_02_FULL_72_37
GAGACCGCCCGAGCGCAGGCCCGCTAGTTCGTGGGAGATCCGCGCGTCGACGCGATAGCGCGGGAGGCGCGTGACGCGGCGGCGGCGGCGCAGTCCGCGGCCGCGCTCGAGCAGGTCCGCGTCACCTACCTCGGCCGCCAGGGGCTCCTGACCCAGCTGCTCCGCTCGCTGGGCACGCTGCCGGCGGCCGAGCGTCCGCTCGTCGGCGCCGCCGCGAACGAGGCCAAGCGCGAGCTCGAGGCCCTGCTCGAGACGGGCCTGGCCGCGGCCCTGGCCCGCGAGCGCCGCACGGCGCGCGAGCGGGAGCGGCCCGACCTGACGCTGCCCGGGCGCCGCCCGCCGCTCGGCGGTCTCCATCCGCTGACGCTGGTCGCCGACGAGATCATCGCGATCTTCGCGGGGCTCGGCTTCTCCGTCGCGGAGGGGCCCGAGGTCGAGACCGACTACTACAACTTCGAGGCCCTGAACATCCCGCGCGACCATCCCGCGCGCGACATGCAGGACACGCTCTACCTCACGGACGACACGCTGCTCCGGACGCACACCTCGCCCGTGCAGATCCGCACGATGAAGGCGCAGCGGCCCCCGGTGCGGATCATCGTGCCCGGCAAGGTCTACCGGCGCGACGTCGCGGACATGTCGCACTCGCCGATGTTCCACCAGGTCGAGGGGCTGGCCGTGGACCGCGCCATCACGATGGGCGACCTCAGGGGCACGCTCGAGCTGTTCGCGCGCGAGATGTTCGGTCCCCGGTCGAGGATCCGCTTCCGGCCCTCGTTCTTCCCGTTCACGGAGCCCTCGGCCGAGGTGGACGTGCTCTGCTTCGTGTGCCAGGGCGGCGGCTGCCGGCTCTGCAAGCAAGGGGGCTGGCTCGAGATCCTCGGCTCCGGCATGGTGCACCCGCACGTGCTGCGCAACGTGGGCTACGATCCCGAGGAGGTCACGGGGTGGGCGTTCGGGATGGGCGTCGAGCGCATCGCGATGCTCAAGTACGGCATCGACGACCTGCGCCTGTTCTTCGACAACGACCTGCGCTTCCTGCGCCAGTTCGTCTGAGCGGCCCATGAAGATCCCGTACGGGTGGATCAGGGAGTTCGTGGACCTCGCGCTGTCGGCGCCGGACGCGGCCGACCGGCTGGTCAACGCCGGCCTCGAGGTCGCGAGCGTCACGCCGCTGGCGCCGCCGGGACTCGCGGGCGTCGTCGTGGGCGAGATCGAGGCGATCGAGCGCGAGCTCGGCGAGCACCGCGGCCACCGCCTGCTCCTCTGCCGCGTCTCGACCGGGCGCGGGCGCTTCAGCGTCGTCTGCGGGGCCCCCAACACGAAGGTCGGCGCGCGGGCCGCCTTCGCGCCGCCCGGCGCGACGCTGCCGGGCGGGCGCCGCATCGGCGTCGCGACCATCCACGGCGCCGTGTCGGAAGGGATGCTCTGCTCCGAGCGCGAGCTCGGCCTCGGCGAGGAGCACGAGGCGGGCCTCGTGCTCGTGGACGACGACGCGCGGCCCGGCGCGGACCTGATCGCGCACCTCGGGCTCGACGACCAGATCCTCGAGGTCGAGATCACGCCGAACCGGCCCGACTGCCTGTCGGTGCTCGGGGTCGCGCGGGAGCTCGCGGCGCTCACGGGCGCCCGCCTGCGGCCCCCGCGCGCCGCCCTCCGCGAGGGACGGGAGCGGGCCGCCGCGCTCGTGCGCGTGCGCATCGAGGCGCCGGACCTCTGCCACCGCTTCACCGCCCGCGTCATCTCGGGCGTGCGCGTCGGCCCGTCCCCGGCGCGGCTCGCGCAGCGGCTGCGCGCCGTGGGGCTCCGGCCGATCAGCAACGTCGTGGACGTCACGAACTACGTCCTCTGGGAGCTCGGCCACCCGCTGCACGCCTTCGACCACGCCACGGTCGGCGACGGCACCATCGTCGTGCGCCGCGCCGCCGCCGGCGAGCGCTTCACGACGCTCGACGGCCAGGAGCGGGCGCTCACGGAGGAGATGCTCGTGATCGCCGACCCGGCGCGCGCGATCGGGCTGGCCGGCGTGATGGGCGGCGCGAACACGGAGGTGAGCGACGGCACCACGCGCGTGCTCCTCGAGAGCGCGTACTTCCACCCGGCGTCGATCCGCCGCACGTCGCGGGCGCTCGGCCTCCGGACCGACGCGGCCTACCGGTTCGAGCGCGGCGCGGACGTCGAGGCGCTCGCCCGGGCGAGCGCGCGCGCCGCGGCGCTCATCGCCGAGCTGGCGGGCGGCATGGTCGCGCGCGGCATGGTGGACGCCTATCCGCGCAAGCGCCGGCCCGTGCGCCTGCGCCTCCGGATGTCGCGCGTCCGGCGGGTGCTCGGCGTGGCGCCGTCGACGGCCCACGCGCGGCGCATCCTGACGGACCTCGGCCTGCCGACGCGCGCGCGCGGCGCCACGCTGACCGTCGACGTCCCGAGCTTCAGGCGGGACCTCGCGCTCGAGGACGACCTGGTCGAGGAGATCATCCGCGTCTGGGGCTACGACAAGCTCCCCGCGACGCTCCCCGACAGCGCGATCGGGCTCGTCTCGCTGCCGCCGGGCCTGCGGCAGGCCCAGGTCGTTCGCCGCGCGCTCGTGGGCGCGGGACTCGTCGAGGCGGTGACCGTGAGCTTCGGCGACCCGGCGCGCGCCGCGGCGCTGGGCCGGGCCGGCGCGGGCGAGGCGCTCCAGCTCCTGAACCCGCTCGCGCAGGACGCCGCGCTCCTGCGGCAGCATCCGCTCGAGGGCGTGCTCGGCGTGATCGCGACGAACCTGCGACGCCAGCAGCCCGACGTGCGGGTGTTCGAGCTCACCCGGACGTACGAGCGCGCGGCGGGCGAGACCGGCGCGCGCGAACCGCGCTGGGTCGCGCTCGCCCTCACGGGCGCGCGTGGCGAGACCGCGTGGTGGGGCGACCGCGCTGCGGTCGACGTGTACGACGTCAAGGGGCTCGCGGAGCACGTGCTGCGCGCCTTCCGGCTCGCGGGCGTGCCCGCGCCCGGACGGTTGCCCGGCTTCGAGCCGGACTGCCACGGCGCGCTCGCCGTCGAGGGCGTGGGTGTCGCCGAGTTCGGCGAGGTGGTGGCCGCTGCCCGCGAGCGGTACGGCATCGACGCGCCGGTGTTCGCCGCCGCGGTCGCGCTCGACGCGCTCGCGGCCCTCGCGGCGCCACCGCCGCGGCACCAGCCGCTGCCCCGCTTCCCGGTCGTGCAGCGCGACCTCGCGTTCGTGCTCGAGGCCGGCCCCGCCGTGGCGGGCGCCGAGCTCGAAGCGGCGCTCGTGGCGGAGGCCGGGCCGCTGCTGAAGCAGGTGACCCTCTTCGACGTGTTCCGGCTCCCCGACGGGCGGCGCAGCCTCGCGTGGCGGCTCGTCTTCCAGGCCGAGGACCGGACCCTGACCGACGACGAGGTGAACGCGGTGCAGGAGCGCGTGGCGCGGACGATGATCGAGCGCTTCGGCGTCACGCTGAGGAGCGTCTGATGGGCGACGGGATCGTCGAGCGGATGACGGAGCTCGAGGAGGCGGTCCGGCGGGCCGTGGACGCGCTGACGCGTCTGCGGGAGCAGAACAGCGGGCTCCGGCGCGAGGTCCGGCGGCTCACCGACGAGCGCAAGCACGTGCTCGGCCAGGTGGACGGCCTCCTCAAGGACATCGCCAAGCTCGAGCTCGACCGGGTGCAGGAATGAGCGAGGCGCGTCGCGTCGAGCTCCAGGTGCTCGGGCAGACGCTCGCGCTCCGGAGCGCCGAGTCGCCGGACTACCTCCGCTCGCTCGCCGCCTACCTCGAGGAGCGCGTCGGCGAGCTGACGCGCTCCGGCGTGAAGGATCCGGGCGCGGCCCTCACGCTGGCCGCCCTCGACATCATCGACGAGCTGTTCCGGGCGCGTGCCGAGCAGGGGCGGGCCGAGGGCGACCTGGGCGCGCGGCTCGGCGTGCTGGCGACGCTGCTCGACCGGGCGACGCCCGGGGAACCACATTCCGCTTGACGCGGGCCCGCCCCGTGCGTACACAGGAGGTGTCCCTGCGCTGTTCGTGATGCCGGGGGGAAGTTTCAACCTCGTTACCGCAACGGGAGCTGTCGCAGAGGGCGGTGCGCACGCCCCTCCTCGGAGGGGAAGCCTGAAGCCCTCCAGATAACGGCGCCCACCTGGTCATACCAGGTTCGAAACACCGTCGGCACACGGCAGAGGTGGGGATGCTATACTCCTGCCATGCAAGGCATTTGGCTGATTCTGGATTCTCTGATCGCCATCCTTGCCCTCCTCGCCGGGTTCTTCCTTTACAAGGTCGTCAGCGAGCGCAAGGTCGGCGAGGCCACCGCCCGGGCCGAACGCATCATCCGGGACGCCGCGCGGGAGGCCGAGAACAGCAAGAAGGCCGTCGAGCTCGAAGCCAAGGAGCGGGCGCTCAAGGCGCGCGCCGAGCTCGACGAGGAGGCGCGCCGGCGCGAGCGCGAGGTCCAGCAGATCGAGCAGCGCGTCCTCTCGAAGGAGGACGAGCTCGCCCGCAAGCTCGACCAGATGGAGCGCCGGCTCAGCGAGACCGCCGCCAAGGACCGCGAGCTCGCGGGACGCGAGCGGAGCGTCACCGAGAAGGAGAGCCGGCTCGCGCTGGCGCTCGACGAGCAGCGGCGCAAGCTCGAGACGATCGCCGGCCTCACCGCCGAGGAGGCCAAGCGGCAGCTCCTCGCCGCGATGGAGCAGGAGGCGCGGCGCGAGGCGCAGCTCGTCGCCATGCGCCTCGAGGAAGAGGCGCGCGAGACCGCCGAGATCAAGGCCAAGGAGGTCCTGGCCACCACGATCCAGCGGCTCGCCCCCGACTACACCGTCGAGACGGCGGTCTCCGTCGTGGACCTGCCCTCGGACGACATGAAGGGGCGCATCATCGGCCGCGAGGGACGCAACATCCGCGCGCTCGAGCTGCACACGGGCGTGGACCTCATCGTCGACGACACGCCCGAGGCCGTGCTCATCTCCGCCTACGACCCGTATCGCCGGGAGATCGCGCGCCGCGCGCTCCAGCTCCTGATCGCCGACGGCCGCATCCACCCCGCGCGGATCGAGGAGGTCGTCGAGAAGGTCAAGAAGGAGATGGAGCAGCACCTGAAGGAAGAGGGGGAGAAGGCCTGCTTCGAGGTCGGCGTGCACGGGCTCCACCCGGAGCTGGTCCGCCTCGTCGGCCGCATGAAGTTCCGGACCTCGTACGGGCAGAACTGCCTGCAGCATTCCAAGGAGGTCGCGTGGCTCGCCGGCATGATGGCGGCCGAGATCAAGGCCGACGTCAAGCTCGCCAAGCGCATGGGGCTGCTCCACGACATCGGCAAGGCCCTCACGCACGAGCAGGAGGGCAGCCACCCCGAGCTGTCGCTGCAGGTCCTCACCAAGTACAACGAGTCGCCGAAGGTCATCAACGCGGCCCTCTGCGGTCACGAGAACGTGGAGCCGGAGACGATCGAGGCCGTGCTCGTCGAGGCGGCCGACGGCATCTCGGCGGCCCGGCCGGGCGCGCGCCGCGACGTGCTCGAGTCGTACATCAGGCGCCTGGCGCAGCTCGAGGAGATCGCGCTGTCCTACAAGGGCGTCGAGATGTGCTACGCGATCCAGGCCGGCCGCGAGCTCCGCGTGATGACCAAGGCGGACGTCATCTCGGACTTCGACGCGCACCAGCTCGCGAAGGACATCTCCAAGCGCATCGAGGCCGAGATGCAGTACCCCGGGCACATCAAGGTCGTCGTCATCCGCGAGACCCGCGCAGTCGAAGTGGCCAAGTAGGGCGCGGTGAACATCCTGGCGGTCGGCGACATCTTCGGCGAGCCGGGGCGGACGGCCCTCGCCCGCCTCCTGCCGGGGCTCCGCCAGCAGCACGCCATCGACTTCTGCGTGGTCAACGTCGAGAACGCGGCCGGCGGCTTCGGCGTGACGCCGCCGATGGCCCGCCAGTTCCTGGCCGAGGGCGCCGACGTGCTGACGTCGGGGAACCACATCTGGGACAAGCGCGAGATCGTCGAGTACATCGCGCGGGAGAACCTGCTCCTGCGGCCGGCGAACTTCCCGCTCGGCACGCCCGGCGTGGGCCACATCACCGTGAAGTGCGGGCCCCACAAGGTGGCCGTGGTGAACCTGATGGGGCGCGTGTTCATGCTGCCGATCGACTGCCCGTTCCGGAAGGCCGACGAGATCGTCCCCGAGCTCCGCCGGGAGACGCCGATCGTCCTCGTGGACATGCACTGCGAGGCGACGTCCGAGTCCCAGGCGATGGGCTGGTACCTGGACGGCCGCGTGAGCGCCGTGGTCGGCACGCACCGCCACGTCCAGACCGCCGACGAGCGCGTGCTGCCGGGCGGCACCGCCTACATCACCGACCTCGGCATGACCGGCCCGACCGACGGCGTGATCGGCGTGGACCGCGACCTGATCCTCCAGCGATTCCTGCAGCAGATGCCGGCGCGCTTCGAGCCGGCGAAGGGGCCGGCGGCGCTCCACGGCGCCGTGATCGTGGTGGACCCGGACACCGGCCGCGCCTCGGACATCCGCCGCCTGCGCGTTCCGGCTTGATCCTCGACGGCAAGCTCGTCGCCCAGAAGGTGCTGGACGAGGTGCGCGCGGGCGTCGCGCGCCTGCGCGAGGCGGCGGGCGTGACGCCGAAGCTCGCGGTCGTGCTCGTCGGCGACTTCGCGCCGTCGCAGATCTACGTGGGGAACAAGATGAAGGCCGCGGCCGCCGTGGGCATCCTCTCCGAGGACCACATCCACCCCGGCGGCCTCGACCGGAGCGCCCTGCTCGCCTTGCTCGGCCGGCTCAACGCGGACCCCGCCGTGCACGGCATCCTGCTCCAGCTCCCGCTGCCCGGGGGGCTCGACGAGAGCGAGATGATCGGCGCGATCGCGCCCGAGAAGGACGTGGACGGCCTGCACCCGGCGAATCTCGGCGCGCTGCTGGCCGGGACGCCGACGGTCGTGCCCTGCACACCGGCCGGCTGCATGGAGCTCCTCGACCACTACGGCGCCAAGCTCGAGGGCGCGGAGGCGGTGGTCGTCGGGCGCTCGCGCCTGGTCGGCAAGCCGCTCGCGCAGCTCCTCCTCGCCCGGCACGCGACGGTCACGACGTGCCACACGCGCACGCGCGACCTCGCCGCCCACACGCGCCGCGCCGACGTGCTCTGCGTCGCCGCCGGGCGCGCGCGCATGATCAGCGGGGACATGGTGAAGGAGGGTGCCTGGGTCGTGGACGTCGGGATCAACCGCCTCGAGACGGGCAAGCTCGCCGGCGACGTGGACTTCGAGTCGACCGCGCCGCGCGCGCACGCGATCACGCCCGTGCCCGGCGGCGTCGGCCCCATGACGGTGGCGATGCTCCTCCGGAACACGCTCGCCGCCGCCGAGCGCCGGGCGGCCCGGCGATGAGCGGCGAGCGGGCCGTCCTCACGGTCAGCGCGCTCACCGAGCAGCTCCGCGCGCTCCTCGAGGACCGCTTTCCCGCCGTCTGGGTCGAGGGCGAGATCTCGAATTTCCGCCTGTACGGCTCGGGGCACGCCTACTTCACGCTCAAGGACGCCGAGGCGCAGCTCCGCTGCGCGCTGTTCCGCACGCGCGGCCGGCGGCTCCGGTTCGAGCCCGCCGACGGCCTGTCCGTGCTCGCGTTCGGCAGCGTCGAGGTGTACGCCCAGCGCGGCGAGTACCAGCTGGTCGTCGAGCTGCTCGAGCCGCGCGGGCTCGGTGCGCTCCAGCTCGCGTTCGAGCAGCTCAAGGCCCGGCTCCAGGCCGAGGGGCTGTTCGATGCGGCGCGGAAGCGGCCGCTCCCGCGCTTCCCGCGCAGGATCGGTGTCGTCACGTCGCCCGCCGGCGCGGCCCTCCGCGACATCCTGCGGGTGATCGGGCGGCGGTTCGGCGAGCTCGCGATCGTGATCGCGGGCTGTCGCGTCCAGGGCGAGGGGGCGGCCGCGGAGATCGCCCAGGCGATCCGCGACCTGAACGCCCTCGGCGACGTGGACGTGATCATCGTCGGCCGCGGCGGGGGCTCGCTCGAGGACCTGTGGGCGTTCAACGAGGAAACCGTCGCGCGCGCGATCGCCGCGTCGACGGCGCCGGTGGTCTCCGCGGTGGGGCACGAGGTCGACTACACGATCGCCGACTTCGTCGCCGACCTGCGCGCGCCGACCCCGTCGGCCGCGGCCGAGCTGGTCGTGCGAGAGAAGCAGGCGGTCGTGGACGCGCTCGCCGACCTGCGGCGGCGGCTCGAACGGGCCGCCGCGCGGCCGCTCCGCGACCTGGCGCGGCGCGCGGACGATCTGGCGGCGCGCCTGGGGCGCGCGATGCGCGGGGAGCAGGGGCGCACGACGCACCGGGTGGAGCTGGCCCGGCGGGCGCTCGTCGCGGCGAGCCCGTTCGCGCGCGTGACGGGCGGCCGGCATCGCCTGGAGCGGCTCGAGGCGCGGATGCGCGGCGAGCTCGCGCGCGCGCACGACCACGCGCGGCACCGCGTCGGCGCGGCGGTCGCCCGGCTCGATTCGCTGTCGCCGCTCGCGGTGCTCGGGCGCGGCTACAGCCTCACGCTCGACCCCGGGCGGCGGATCGTCCGGAGCTGGCGGGACGTCGGGGCGGGCGCCGACGTGCGGGTGCTGCTCCACGAGGGGAGCCTCGAATGCCGCGTCACCTCCACCAGGGAGCACGATGACCGACCTCGGGTTTGAGGACGCGCTCACGCGGCTCGAGCAGATCGTGAGCCAGCTCGAGACCGGCAACCTGCCGCTCGAGGAGTCGCTCCGGCTCTTCGAGGAAGGCGTCGCGCTCGCGCGCCGCTCGGCGAAGTACCTCGCGGAGGCCGAGAAGCGCATCGAGATCCTCACGAAGGACGAGACCGGCGGGCTGGGGACGCAGCCGTTCGCCTGGCAGCCGGAGGACGAGGCGTGAGCGGCGTCGACCTCGCCGGCTACCTGGCGGAGCGCCGGGCGCTGGTGGACGCGGCGCTCGAGCGCGTGCTCCCGGCCGAGACCGTGCCGCCCGCCACCGTGCACCGGGCCATGCGCTACAGCGTCCTGGCGGGCGGCAAGCGCCTGCGGCCGATCCTCGTGATCGCCGGCGCCGAGGCCGTGGGCGGGAGCGCGCCCGCGGTCCTGCCGGCGGCGTGCGCGCTCGAGCTGATCCACACCTACTCGCTGATCCACGACGATCTGCCGGCGATGGACGACGACGACTACCGCCGGGGCCGGCTGACGAGCCACAAGGTGTTCGGCGAGGCCGTGGCGATCCTGGCGGGCGACGCGCTGCTGACGCTCGCGTTCAAGCTCGCGGCGGACAACGCCGCCCTCGCCCGCGAGCCGCGCGTGCTCCGCGACGTCGTCGCCGAGCTGGCCGACGCCGCCGGCACCTTCGGCATGGTCGGCGGCCAGGTGGCGGACATCGAGTCCGAGGGCAAGACGATCAGCCCGGAGACGCTCGAGTACATCCACCTGCACAAGACCGCGGCGCTCATCCGCGCCTCGCTGCGCATCGGCGCGCTCCTGGCCGGCGGCGCCCCGGCGGCCGTCGACGCCATCGGCGAGGCGGGGCGCGACCTCGGCCTCGCCTTCCAGATCGTCGATGATATCCTCGACGTCGAGGGGAGCCTCGAGGAGCTGGGCAAGACCGCGGGGAGCGACGAGCGCAAGAAGAAGGCGACGTACCCGGCGCTCCACGGCGTCCCCGCCTCGCGGCGCGAGGCGCAGCGGCTCGTCGCCCGCGTCAAGGAGCGGCTGGCGGCGCTCGGCCCGCGGGCCGCGCCGCTCGCGGGCCTGGCCGACTACGTGCTGGAGAGGAAGAACTAGCGTGTCTGCGATCACCGGTGTCTACGCGCGCGAGATCCTGGACTCGCGCGGCCACCCGACGCTCGAGGTCGAGGTGCAGGTCGAGTCCGGGGCCTGGGGGCGCGCGGCCGTGCCGTCCGGCGCCAGCACGGGCAAGCGCGAGGCCGTCGAGCTGCGCGACGGCGACTCCCAGCGCTACCGCGGCAAGGGTGTGCGCCAGGCGGTCCGCAACGTCGAGGAGACGATCGCGCCCGAGGTCGAGGGCATGGAGGCCTCCGAGCAGGCCGCCGTGGACCAGGCGCTGCTCGAGCTCGACGGCACCCCGAACAAGTCCGCGCTCGGCGCCAACGCGATCCTCGGCGTCTCGCTCGCGGTCGCGCGCGCCGCGGCCGACGACGCGGGGCTGCCGCTCTACGCCTACCTCGGCGGCGTCGGGGGCCGGCTGATGCCGGTGCCGATGCTGAACGTGCTGAACGGCGGCGTCCACGCCGACAACGGGCTCGACATCCAGGAGTTCATGCTGGTGCCGGCCGGCGCCGAGAGCTTCTCCGAGGCCCTGCGGACCGGCGTCGAGGTCTTCCACGCGCTCAAGGAGCTGCTGAAGGACAAGGGGCTCGCGACCGGGGTCGGCGACGAGGGCGGCTTCGCGCCGAGCCTGCCGAGCAACACGGCGGCGCTCGATCTCTTCATGACCGCCATCGAGCGCGCCGGCTACCGGCCCGGCGAGGAGGTGCTGCTGGCCCTCGACGTCGCCGCGAGCGAGCTCGCCGAGGCCGGCGGCCGCTATCGCCTGCGCCGCGAGGGCGTCGTGCTCTCGAGCGACGAGCTGATCGCCCGCTACGAAGCGCTCTGCGACCGGTACCCGATCGTCTCGATCGAGGACGGCCTGGGCGAGGACGACGTCGCCGGCTGGGGCGCGCTCACGCGCCGGCTCGGCGGGCGCGTGCAGATCGTGGGCGACGACCTGTTCGTGACGAACCCCGCGATCATCCAGCAGGGGATCAAGCACGGGCTGGCCAACGCGGTCCTCATCAAGGTGAACCAGGTCGGCACCCTCACCGAGACGCTGGACGCGATCGAGCTGGCCAAGCGCGCCGGGTACGGCACGATCATCTCCCACCGCTCGGGCGAGACCGAGGACACCTTCGTCGCCGACCTCGCCGTCGCCGTGAACGCCGGGCAGATCAAGACGGGCTCGGTCTCGCGCGGCGAGCGGACGGCCAAGTACAACCAGCTGCTGCGCATCGAGGACGAGCTGGGCCACGCCGCGTCGTGGCCCGGGCGCTCCCTCTACACCCGCAGCGGCCGATGAGCCCGCGCCGCCTCGGCATCGCCCTCGTCGTGGCGCTCGTCGTGGGCCTGGCCGTCTACGGCGGGACCAACGCCATGCGCGTGTGGCGCATGCAGCAGGAGATCCAGGCCCTGGAGGAGGACATCGCCACGCTCCGGGCCCGGCAGGAGCAGCTCACGCAGACGGTCGACCGGCTGCGGCACGACCCGGCGTTCATCGAGAAGCTCGCCCGCGAGGAGCTCGGCATGGTCCGCGAGGGCGAGACCGTCCTGAAGTTCCCGTCGCAGCCGGCGCCCCCCGCTCGCTAGCGCTCCGCATGGACGCGGTCTGGGCGTGGCTCTGGGGCACGAGCGGATTCTGGCGCGCGCTCTTCTGGACCGCCCTCGTCGTGAACGCCCGCGCCGTCTTCAAGCTCGCGCTCGACTGGAAGGGCATGCTGACGACCTGCCGCTTCGTCGAGGCGGCGTACGGGCGCCTCGCCGCGCTCCCCGACGAGGCGGCGCTCGAGCGCGACCCGACCACGCCCGTCTTCGTGCACCTGGTCCCCGCGTACGAGGAACCCGCGATCGCCGCGACGCTCGGCGCGCTCCTGGCCGCGCGGTACCCGCACAGCCGCCTCCACGTCGTCGTCGCCACCCGCGAGGCGGAGGAGCGCGCGCCGCACCCGGCGATGGCGGCGCCGACGGCCGAGCTGGTGCGACGTTTCCGCGAGACCCTGCCCCCCTGGCAGCAGAAGATGCTCTCGGTCGTCGCGATGCCGGGCCCGGGACGGAAGGCGCACCAGCTCAACTGGGCGCTCCGTCCGGAGATCCTCCGCCCGTTGCTCGGCGACGCGCATGACCCGGCGCGCGTGTGGATCGGCGTGAGCGACGCCGACTCGATCCCCGACCCGAACACCCACCGCTGGCTCGCCGCCGATCTCGCCGCGGCGCGGGCGCGCGGCGAGGCCGAGCGCCTGGCCTACCAGGGGGTGACGCTGTCGCTCGCGAACTTCGATCGCCTCGATCACCGGGCGCGCGTGTGCGCCATCCAGCAGTCGTCCATCTTCGTCCGGGTCTCGCTCGCGCGGCTCATCAACGAGCGGCGGCGTCTGGCGTGGTTCGCCCGGCTCGCGGCGCGGGCGCCGCGGCTCGGGCGGCTCGCCCGGCCCGTCTTCGACCTCTGCTTCCGCCGCTCGCAGATCTGCCTCGGGCACCACCAGTTCGTGCGCCTGGACACGCTCCAGGCTCTCGGCGGGTTTCCGACCACGGGCGCGACGGAGGACTCGACGCTCGGCTACGCCCTCGGCGCCTGCGGCGTCCTGCCGGCGGCGCTGCCGTTGCTCGAGCTGGTGGACCTGCCCGGGACCAGGGAGGGGATGATCCGCCAGAACGCGCGCTGGTACAAGGGCGTGCTCGACGACGTCGCCTTCCTCTGGCAGGCGTGGCGGCGCGCGCCGACGGCCTTCAACCTGGCCCAGCTTTGCCGGCACGTCGGCAACAAGGTCGTCGAGTGGCCGATCGCGGCGTGCGTCTACCCGGTGCTCGGCTTCCTCGGCTGGCACCTCGCGTACCGCTTCGCGGACCGCCCGGCGTGGTTCGTGCTCGGCGTGACCGCGCCGACGCTCTCGCTGGCGCTCACGATCTGGGTCGGCGGCATCATGACCCAGCAGCTCATCGAGCGCCTCACGCCCTGGTTTCCACGGCCCGTGTCGGTCGCGCGGACGACGCTCCAGGCGAAGTTCTGGGGCATGTTCCGCTGCCAGACGTACTGGCTCCTCGCCACCCGCGGCGCCTGGCGTGTGCTCTGGGCGCTGGTCCGCGCCGGCCGCTACGAGGCGGCCAAGACCGATCGCGTCCGCCGGGTGTGACTGCGCGCCCACCTTCACCGCGAGGAGAGCCGCCATGCTGCCGCAGGACCTGATCGTCGACCTCGTCATCCGCTACGGGTTCCAGCTGCTGGGGGC
>MGCE01000200.1 GCA_001790315.1 Candidatus Rokubacteria bacterium RIFCSPLOWO2_02_FULL_72_37
CCGACGAACGCTTCCTCCGAGAAGTCGGCGTCGAGGCCGAACACCATCTCGCGCATGACGAAGTAGCGGAAGGCGTCGTTCCCGTACTTGTCCTTGAGGGACAGCGCCTCGACGACGTTGCCGACGGACTTGGACATCTTGCCGCCGCCGAGGCCCCAGTAGCCGTGGACGTTCAGGTGGCGATAGACGAGGCCGTCGCCCCGGCCCAGGGCCTCGCCGTAGGCGCGGAGCATGCACGGCCAGTAGACCGCGTGCGGCTTCAGGATGTCCTTGCCGATGAGGTGCTGGGCGTGGGGCCAGAACTTCTCGAAGCGCGCGTCACCCGGGCCGCCGAGGGCCGACACGTAGTTGATGAGCGCGTCGAACCACACGTAGGTGACGTACTTGTCGTCGAACGGCAGCGGGATGCCCCACTCGAGCCGCGTCCGGGGGCGGCTGATCGAGAGATCCTGAAGCGGGTCGCGCAGGAAGCCGAGGATCTCGTTGCGGTAGCGCTCCGGGCGGATCAGGTCCGGGCGGCGCTCGATGTACTCGATCAGCCACCGCTGGTACTTCGACATCTTGAAGAAGTAGTTCTCCTCCTCGATCCACGTGAGCGGCTTCCGGTGGTCGGGGCACTTGCCGTCGACGATCTCCTTCTCGGTGTAGAAGCGCTCGCAGCCGAAGCAGTAGTGGCCGCCGTACGTGCCGAGGTAGATCTCCCCCGCGTCCCGGAGGGTCTGGAGGATCGCCTGGACGACCGTCTTGTGGCGCGGCTCCGTCGTCCGGATGTAGTCGTCGTTCGTGATGCCGAGCGTCTTCCACGTCTCGCGGAACGCGGCCGAGATCCGGTCGGCGTACGCCTGCGGCGGGACGCCCGCCTTCGCTGCGGCCTGCGCGATCTTGTCGCCGTGCTCGTCCGTCCCCGTCAGGAACCAGACGTCGTCGCCCGCGAGCCGCCGCCAGCGCGCCATCGCGTCGGCGACGATCGTCGTGTAGGCGTGGCCCAGGTGCGGGGTCGCGTTCACGTAGTAGATCGGCGTCGTCAGGTAGAAGACGCTCACGCCGGCGGCCCCTGGGGCTTCACGTGGTCGCGTCCCTCCCACGTCACCTGCTCGAGAGGGACCTCCGCCTCCGTGCCGTCGGGAAAGCCGACGATCACGCTCTGCTTGAGGACGCGGATCGACCGGATCTTGCCGGCCATGCACCCGCCGCCGCAGGTGGCCTGACACGGCGCGTTCACGCGGGGCAGCCGCGCGCGCAGCTCCGCGTACGTCGAGAACTCGTAGAGCAGGCAGCACTTGAGCCGGCCGCAGTTGCCCAGCAGCCGGTTGTCCGTGAGCGGCATGTCCTGCGCCTTCGCCATCTTCACAGAGATCGGCTCGAAGCGGCGCAGGTGGGTCGTGCAGCAGAGCTGGCGCCCGCAGGGCCCGATGCCGTCCATCACCTTCGTGGTGTCGCGGGCGCCGATCTGGCGCATCTCGATCCGCGAGCGGAACTCGCGCGCGAGGTCGCGCACGAGCTCACGGAAGTCCACGCGCTCCTCCGCGTTGAAGTAGACCGTGACCCGGCGCACGTCCGGCGGCATCTCGACGTCGACGACCTTCATCCGAAGGCCCCGCTCGCGCGCCAGGCGCTGGCTCACCCCCATCGCCCGCTCCTCGCGCCGGCGCCGTTCGCGCCACTCGCGCGCCTCACCCTCGGTCGCCGGACGCAGCACGCGGCGGAAGCCGCGGTCGCGCTTGGACGCGGGCACCTCGCGCCGCGGGCGGCGCACCTCGCCGACGGCGGTGCCGGTGCCAGCCTCGACCACGACGAGGTCACCGACGTGGAGGGCGACGTCCGCGGCGGCCAGGTAGTCGTCGGCCTGGAGGGGCTCCCGCAGCCTGACGCCGACGAGGAAGTCCACCGCAGCCTCCACGGTCAGGCCACCCTGAGGGCGAGGCGCGACAGCAGCACCTCGAGGCCGAGGCGCGGCGTCACGTTGCGGGCGAGGGACGCGCGCACGCGGCGGCAGAGGTCGATGGCCTGCACCAGCTCCCCGTCCGTCCACGCCTCGGCGGCGTCCGCGAGCTCCGCCGCGCGCGCCGCGCCGCCGACGAGGGCGGCGGGCGCGCCCGCCTTGGCCACGAGCAGGTCGCGGCAGTGGAGCCAGAAGGCGTCCACGAGGCCCTCGGCGCGCTCGCGGTCGAGCCGCTCGGTGCGCCGGAACAGCTCGTCCGCGCCCTTGGCCTGGACGTCGCGGAGCAGCTCGAGGGCCTCCGCCGCGCGCGCCCGTGCGGCCTCGTCGCCACGCGGCTCGAAGCGGATGATCTGACAGCGCGAGAGCACGGTGGCCGGCAGCGCCCGCCGGTGGCGGAGGATCAGGACGATCACGGTCGCCGCCGGAGGCTCCTCGAGCGTCTTCAGGAGGGCCTGGGGCGCCTCGCCCGTCATGCGCTCGGCCTCGTCGAGGACGAAGACCTTGCGTGCGGCCCGCGCGGGACGGAGCGCGGCCTGGCGCTCGAGCTCGCGGACCGCGCCGAGCCGGATCACCCTGGCGCCCTTCGGGTTCGCCTCGGGCGGTGTCGGGACGATCACGTGAAGATCGGGGTGTCCGGGCGCGTCGCTCCCGAGCAGCTCCGCGGCGAACGCGAGCGCCGTCGCCGTGCGGCCGCTGCCGGGTGGCCCGACGAAGGCCCAGGCGTGGGCGACGCGCCCGCTTTCGAGAGCCCGGCCCAGGAGCGCGACCGCGCGCGGCTGGCCCTGGATCCGCTCAAGCGCCACCGAGGAACTCCTCGACGATCGACCGTACCTCGTCCGCGACCAGAGCCGGCGACCGCCCGGCGTGGACGAGACGCACCCGCTTGGGCTCGGCGCGCCAGATCTCGAGGTAGCCGCGGCGCACCCGGCGGTGGAACTCGATCCGCTCCCGCTCGAAGTGGTCGCGCCGCCGGCCGATCCGCCGGAAGCCCTCGGCCGGATCGAGATCGAAGAGCAGTGTCAGGTCGGGCGCGATGCCCTCGGTGGCGCGGACGTTCAGCTCGCGGATCAGGCCGAGATCCACCCCTCGTCCGTGGCCCTGGTAGGCGAGGGTCGCGTCGGTGAACCGGTCGGAGAGGACGAGGCGGCCCCGCCCGAGCCACGGCCGGATCTTCTCGGCGACGTGCTGGCGGCGGGCCGCCATGAACAGGAACACCTCGGCGAGCGGCTCGGGCCGGACACCGGGCCGCTCGAACACGCGGCGGACCGCGAGGCCGAGCCGCGTGCCGTCGGGCTCGCGCGTCCGCTCGACCTTCCGTCCGGTCCGCTTCAGGTATCGCTCGAGGCGCAGGAGCTGGGTGGTCTTGCCCGACCCCTCCACGCCCTCGAACGTGATGAGCACTCCCGTCACGTCGACGACCTCCGGGCGCTGCAATACGTCACTCTAGCACGCCGGCTCCGCCCGCGACGCCGACCTCACCCGAACCTCCGCTGGAGCGTGCGGACGCTGATCCCGAGGATCTTCGCGGCGGCGGCCTTGTCGCCGCCCGTCTCCTCGAGGACGCGGCGGATGTAGCGCGCCTCCAGCTCCGCGAGCGTCGGCCGCAGGCTGCCCTCGAGCGCCGTCTCGGGAACGAACTCGGTCCCGAGGTCCGCACGGCTGACCCGCGGGCCGCGCGCGAGCGTCGCGGCGCGCTCGACGACGTTCTCCAGCTCGCGCACGTTGCCGGGCCACCGGTGCCCGAGCAGCCAGGCGGTCGCGGCCTCGTCGAAGCCCTCGAGCGTCTTGCCGAGCTGGCCGGCCGCGCGGGCGAGGAAGTGATTCGCGAGCAGCATGATGTCGCCGAGCCGCTCGCGCAGGCTCGGGAGCCGGATCGGGATCACGGCGAGCCGGTAGTAGAGGTCCTCGCGGAACTTGCCCTCGCCGACGAGCGCGAGCAGGTCGCGATGCGTCGCGCCGATGAGCCGGAGGTCGAGGCGGATCTCCTCGCTGCCGCCGACGGGCCGGATCGTCTTGTCCTGCAGCGCGCGCAGCAGCTTGGCCTGGAGCGGCAGCGGGATGTCGCCGACCTCGTCGAGGAAGAGCGTGCCGGCGTTCGCCTCCGCGAAGAGCCCGCGCCGGCGGCGGTCGGCCCCCGTGAAGGCGCCCTTCTCGTGCCCGAAGAGCTCGGACTCGAGGAGCGTCTCGGGAATCGCCGCGCAGTTCACCGGAACGAAGGGGCCGGCGCGCCGGGCGCTCGCGTGATGGATCGCGCGCGCGGCCAGCTCCTTGCCGGTACCGCTCTCGCCGAGCAGCAGGATCGTCGCGTCGGTGTCGGCGACGGCGCGGAGACGGTCGAAGACCGCCTGCATCGCCTCCGACCGGCCGAGGAGGCGGTCGAAGCTGAAGCGCTGCTCGACCTCGGCGCGGAGCCGGCGGTTCTCCTCCCGCAGCCGGAGGTCGTCGAGGGCATGGTCCACGGCCAGGCTCACCTCGGCGAGCTTGAACGGCTTCGTGAGGTAGTCCCAGGCGCCGTGGCGCATGGCCTCGATCGCGGTCTCGAGGCTCGCGAACGCGGTCATGAGGATCACGCGGGCGCGCGGCAGGCGCCGCTGCGTCTCGCGGAGCACCGCCCAGCCGTCCACGCCGTCCATGACGAGGTCCGTGAGCACCACGTCGTAATCCTCGCGCTCGAGCGCGGCCAGGGCCTCGGCGCCGCTCGTCACGGCGGTCGCGAGGCGGCCCTCGCTCTCGAGGTGGCGGGCGAGCAGGCTCACCATCTCGGGGTCGTTGTCGACGACGAGGACCCGGGGCTTCACGCGGGCGCCTCCGTGGCGTCGGGGAGCCACACCGTGAACGTCGTGCCCTGCCCCACCCGGCTCTCCACGCCGATGTCACCTCCGTGGGCCTTGATGATATCGCGACAGATCGCCAGCCCGAGGCCCGTCCCCTGGCCGGCCGGCTTGGAGGTGACGAACGGCTCGAAGAGGCGCGGGCGCAGCTCCTCCGCGATGCCGGGGCCGGTGTCGGCGACGTCCACCGAGACGCCGGCGCGTCCGGCGCGTCGATCGCGGCGCCCGGTCACCGTGATGCGTCCGCCGGGGGGCGTCGCGTCGAGGGCGTTGAGAATCAGGTTGATCAGGAGCTGCTGGAGCTGGTTCGGGTCGGCGGCGAGCGGCGGCAGGTCCACGGGGATCGCGGCCAGCAGGGAGACGCCGCGCCGGCGCGCGGGGTGGCGCAGCAGGGACAGCAGGCGGTCGATCACGTCGCCGAGCGCGGTCGCCTGGATCTCGAGCTTCTGCGGCCGCACGGTGTCGAGCATCGAGCGGATGATCTTCGAGATGCGCTCGATCTGGCCGATGATGACTTCGAGGTCCTTGCGTCCCGCCTCGTCGAGCCGCGCCGTGCTCTGGAGGAATTCGGCCCGGCCCGAGATGATGTTGAGCGGCGTGCCGACCTCGTGGGCGAGCGCGGAGGCGAGCTTGCCGGCGACGGTGAGCGTCTCGGCGTGGCGGAGCTGTTGCTCGAGCTCCACGGTTCGCTCGGTCTCCGCGAGGAGGCGGAGTCGTGCCGCCTCGAGCTGCGCCGCCATCTCGTTGAACGCCTCGGCCACCCTCCCGAGCTCGTCGCGACGCTCCACGGGGAGCGGGGGCCCGGGCTCGCCCCGGCCGAGCTTCTGGATGCCGTCGAGGAGGCGCGAGAGCGGCCGTAGGACCTGCCGCTCGAGCGCGACGGCCGCGAGCACGACGATCACGGCCAGGACGACGCCGAGCCGGACCCAGACGTCCTGGCCGGCGGCGCGCACACGCGCGTCGATCCCGGTGGCGACGTGGACGATCTCCATGGCGCCATCCACGTGCCCCTGCCGTCCCCGGAGCGGCACCACGTAGGAGAGCACGGCGCGGCGTCCCACGTCGCGGTGGGCGCCCTCGGCGACGCCGGTGTCGAGGACGCGGCGGAGGATCTCGGTCGGCGTCTGCTCACCGACCGCGAGCGGGCTGGACGCGAGCGTGGGGCGCAGGTCGCGATCGAAGAGCCGGATGCGATCGATCGCGGCCTGCTGCTCGACCATCTCCGCGAGGAGCCGCCGAACGTCGGCGATCTGCCGGTCCCGCAGGGCGTTCTCGACCGCGATCTGGATGGCACGCGCGGCCAGCGCGATGTTCCGGCGGTCCTCCTCGACGAGCTGCACCCGCTCCTGGCGGACCCGCAGCAGACCGTGCACGCCGACGACGAGCACCGCGGGCACGGCGAGGATCAGGATCAGCCGGAGCTTGAGGCCCACGTGGCGGTCGGACCCCGCCTACAGGTGGGAGATCGTCTCGTGCGTCTCCGGCTCTCGCTCGCGGCGCAGGCGGCGC
>MGCE01000201.1:0-11009 GCA_001790315.1 Candidatus Rokubacteria bacterium RIFCSPLOWO2_02_FULL_72_37
CGACCCCCGGCCAGAGCGCCAGCCACGGCGCCTGCAGCATGTACACGAGCCCCGATCCGGCGAGCATGCCGCCCCACGAGGGGTGCGGCGGCGGCACGCCGAAGCCGAGGAACGAGAGCGCCGCCTCGATCAGGATGACGGCGCCGATGTTCACGGTCGCGAGGATCATGATCGGGGCGAAGAGGTTCGGCCGGATGTGGCGGCGCATCAGCGCGGCGTGGCCTCCGCCGAGCCCCAGACCGAGCGTCAGGATGACGTTGCCGAGCCGTCTCGTCGTCTCATGGTCGTCCTCCGCTGCGCGGATTATAATCGACGTCTCGCGGTCGCCGTGACCAAGGAGATCCCGATGCCCCTCTCGGCCGTCGATCCGCATCCGCGCCGCCGCGTCACGGTGCTGGACACCGAGCTCGCGTACGTGGACACGGGCGCGGGCGACCCGATCGTGTTCCTCCACGGCAACCCGACGTCGTCGTACCTCTGGCGCAACGTGATTCCCTACGTCGCGGGGCTCGGACGCTGTCTGGCCCCGGATCTCGTCGGCATGGGCGACTCGGGCGAGGCACCCGACGGGTCGTACCGCTTCGCGGACCACGCGCGGTATCTCGACGCGTGGTTCGAGGCGCTGGCCCTCACGGAGAACGTCGTGCTGGTCGTGCACGATTGGGGTTCGGCGCTCGGCTTCCACTGGGCGCGGCGCCACCCCGAGCGCGTCCGCGGTGTCGCCTACATGGAGGCGATCGTGCGGCCCGTCACCTGGGCGGAGTGGCCGGAGGCGGCGCGCAAGGTCTTCCAGGCGATGCGCTCGCCCGCGGGCGAAGCCATGGTCCTGGAGAAGAACGTCTTCGTGGAGCGCATCCTCCCGGCCAGCGTGCTGCGCGGCCTCACGCCCGAGGAGATGGAGCGCTACCGCGCGCCGTACCGGGATCCCGGCGAGGCGCGCCGGCCCACCCTGACCTGGCCGCGGCAGATCCCGATCGACGGGGAGCCTGCCGACGTCGTCGCGGTCGTCGAGGCGTACGCGGCGTGGCTCGCGACGAGCCCGCTGCCGAAACTCTTCGTCAACGCGGATCCGGGAACGATCCTGATCGGTCCGCAGCGCGAGTTCTGCCGCACGTGGCCGAACCAGGAGGAGGTCTCCGTGCGCGGCTCGCACTTCGTCCAGGAAGACTCGCCCGACGACATCGGGCGGGCGCTCGCGGCCTTCGTGCGACGGCTCCGGTGAACCGGCCGTGGCCACGCGGCCTCGGGTGGCGCCGCGGCCGCCGTCGACCTGACGACGCCCCCGAGGGCGCGGGCTACCGGGTCAGGGCTGGGATCGCGCGCCGCTAATCGGCCTGCACCATGAGCCGGACGGTTACCCGCCGCTTCTTCTCGTCGGACACGTTCTTGTCGTCGATCGGGCCGAGGCCGACCGAGCTGATGCGCGGGAGCTCGATCCCCTGCCCGACGAGGTAGCGGCGCACGGCCTCGACGCGCCGCTGCGAGAGCGCGACGTTGTACTCGTACGTCCCCTTCGGGTCCGCGTACCCTTCCAGATCGATCGTGAGCCGCGGGTTCTCGCGCAGCTCACGGACCAGCGTCGTGAGCACCGTCTGCGCGGTATCGTTCAGGTCCCAGCGGTTGAACCCGAAGTGCACCTCGACGGCCTCCACGAGATCCCGCTTGTGGCGGTTCGACCACAGGCGCGTCAGCCGGCCGTCCACTTCGTCCGCCCGCGAGAAGGCGGCGTCGGCGCGGCCGTGCGCGCCCTCGGCCCGCGTCCACGCGCCGTCGGCGCGCCCACGCGCGCTGCGCGCGGTCTCGCCGGTCTCCGCGACGCCGGTCTCCACGCCTTGCACCCGCGCGCCGAGCTCGTCGGTGCGCCGGGACTCGTCGGTGACGCGCTTGTCCACGCCCACGAGGCGCTGGTCGAGCTCGGCTTCCTTCTTGCCGAGCACCTCACGCACCCAGTCACGGGTGGCGCAGCCGGTCGCCACGAGCAGCACCGCCGGCAACACGATCCCGAGAACCACACGCTGTCGCATCATGGATCTCCTCTGTACCGCGTGATCGAGCCCGCGACGACCGCGGGAGCTGGGGGCGGACCCCGGTGACGCCGCACGCCCCGCCGCGGCATCGATGCAACGGCTCCGCCAACCGCGGAACCCCTTGATCTTGCTCGCTCAGACGGGTGATGCCCGGAGCCGAGTGTTCGCCTTCGCGACACCCGGAGTCACGCCACTGACGCGCGCGCCCTCACTCCCTCGCGGCCTCCCTCGGCCTCCGGCGTAACGGTCTGCCACGCCGCTCTCGACATACAGGCGGCGATCGCTCCCCCCCGCGTCGACTCAGAGCCCGTGAACGAATCGCGTGGCCGAGGAGCGCCACGGCTGCGCCGGGGCGCTCCGAGCGTCGGGGGGTCGGGGGGCATGGGGGGCCCGTCGAGGCCCCCCATGTTCGTCAGAGCCTGTGAACGAATCGCGCTGTCGAGGGGCGCCACGGCTGCGCCGGGGCGGCCCGAGCGCCGGGGGGAATTGGGGGGCGCCCGGAGCCCCCCAATGTTCTAGTTCAGGCGGGCGCGGAGCGAGTGCAGCGCCCGCCGGACCCCCTCGTCGCCCGGCGCCTCGCGCGTGGCGGCCTCGAACTCCCGGAGCGCGTCCCACCAGCGCCCCTGCTTGAGGTAGATCCGGCCGAGGTTGAGGTACGGGAAGTGGCGGGGCTCGTAGCGAGGCGCCTGCTTGGCCCGCTCCAGCCAGGGAATCGCTTCGTCGAGCTGCTCGCGCTGCATCAGATAGCAGCCGATGTCGTTGTACGGATTGCCGAAGTCGGGATCGATCTCGATCGCGCGCTGGCACTCGGCCGTGGCCTCGTCGAGCCGTCCCTGGAAGGACAACGTCCAGCCGAGGAAGGTGTGCGCCTCGGCGGTCGGACACACCTCGATGGATCGTCGATAGAGCTCGATGGCCCGCGCGAGGTCGCCCTGCATCTGGTGCCGGTACGCCTCCTTCCAGAGCGCCGTCGCGCGCGCGAGCCGCTCGTCGCTCATCGCCTCAGACTGGCCAGGTCTCCTGCCGGAACCCCATCTCCCAGAACATCCACTCGTAGCGGCTCGTGGTGACGAAGTGCCGCCGCATCGCGTCGCGCTCCGCCGGTGACCGCTGGGCGGCGACACGGTCGGTCGCGTCGAGGACGCCGCGCACGACGCCGCCGAATTCACCCGAGGCGTACGTGCCGATCCAGCGGGCGTATTGCGCATCGGGAGAGCCGAGACGCTCGAGCTCCCGGCCAACCTCCCAGTAGATCCAGTAACAGGGCAGCAGGGCCGCGATCGCCTCGTGGTAGGGCGCGCCGGAGGCCACGGCCAGGAGGTAGCTCGTGTAGGCGAGGTTCGTCGGCGCCAGCGGCGTCGCCGCGACGTCCGCGGGGCCGAGGCCGAACTCGCGGAAGAACCCCTCGTGGAGCGCGCGCTCGACCCTGAGCGCCCCCGCGGCGTGCTCGTTGAACATGATGATCCAGTCGTCCTCCGGCGCCCGCGCCGCGGCGAGCGAGAGCGCGCGGGCGAAGTCGCGGAGGTAGAGCGCGTCCTGGACCGCGTAGAAGCGGAAGCTCTCGCGCGGCAGCGAGCCGTCGGCGAGCCCGCGCAGGAACGGGTGGCGCAGGATCGCGGCGTAGATCGGGGTGATCGCCGTCCAGAGGTCCGCCGTGAACGCCATGCCGACGACTACCGCCCCTGGAACACCGGCTCCCGCTTCTCCACGAACGCCCGCGCCGCCTCGCGATGATCCTCGGTCATCCCGCAGCGCGTATGGTGCCACGCTTCGAGGTCGAGCGAGTCCTTGAGCGTGCCGCTCTCGGCCGCGTTGAAGTTGCGCTTCATGTAGCGGAGGGCGATCCGCGGGCCGCGCGCGAGCTTCCCGGCGAGGGCGAGCGTCTCTTCCTCGAGCCGGGCGTCCGGCACCACGCGGTTGACGAGGCCGAGCGCGAGCGCCTGCGGCGCGTCCACGATGTCCGCCGTGTAGTAGAGCTCGCGCGCCTTGGCGCTGCCGACGAGCTGGGTCAGGAACCAGCTCCCGCCGAAGTCGCCCGAGTAGCCGACGCGCGCGAAGGCGGGCGCGAAGCGGGCCGTGTCGGAAGCCACGCGCAGGTCGCACGCGAGCGCGAGTGAGAGCCCGGCCCCCGCCGCCGCGCCGCGCACCATCGCGATCGTCGGCTTCGGCATCTCGTGGAGCCAGCGCGAGGTCTCCATCCGCGCACGCAGGGCCTGCGCCTTTTCCTCGAGCGTGGTGCCGCCGAACTCGCGTCCCTCGGCCATCGCCTTCACGTCGCCGCCCGCGCAGAAGCCACGCCCGGCCCCGGTGAGCACCACGGCGCCGATCTCCGGATCCTCGGCGAGCCGCGCCAGCGCCTCGAGCAGCGCATCGAGCATCGGCCGCGACATCGCGTTGAGCCGGTCCGGGCGGTTCAGGGTGAGGACGGCGACGCCGTCCTTGACGGACTCGAGCAGGTCCTGGGTCATGGCGAGCCTCCAGCAATCGGTGTGCCCGGGATGGTACCATCCGCGGGAGCGCCACGATGCTCGAACGCGTGGACCGTGTCCAGCTGGTGGTGCGCGACCGGAGCGCCGCGGCGAGGACGTTCGTCGACCTCCTCGACGCCCGGCCCATCCGGGAGCGCGACGCCGCGTACCTCGGCGCGCGGCGCACCGTGCTGGCGCTCGGTGAGAGCGAGATCGAGCTCTGCGAGCCCACGGGGCCGGGACCCGCACGCGAGCACCTCGAGCGCTGGGGCGAGGGCCTCCTCACCGCCGGATTCACGGTGCCCGATGCCACCGATCTCCACGCGCGCCTGGCCGAGGAGGGCATCGAGTTCGCCGAGGAGGACGGGCAGACCTACCTCGACCCCACGGTGACGACCGGCATGCGGTGCGTCCTCACGGCTGGCCGACCGCCGGCGCCCGCGGGCGCGCGCCTCTACGAGGTCACCAACACGCTCGCCTCGGACTGGCTGGCGGCGGCCGAGCGCTACACGCGCCTGTTCGGCCTGGATCCGACCCGCTTCTCGCCGATCAGGAGCGAGCGATTCGGCTACGTCGGCACCCTCACGCTGTTCGACCCGCCGCGACGTCTCGATCGCATCGAGCTCTCCCAGGTCGTGGATCCCTCGAGCGCCATGGGGCGCTGGGTGGCGCGGCGCGGCGACTCCCTCTACATGTGCTACCTCGAGTGCGACGACGTCCCGGCGCTCGTCGCGCGCCTCGCGGCGCGGGGGGCGCGCTTCACGCCGCGCGGCGCCGACCCGGCGCGCGAGCGCGACGGCCTCTGGATCCATCCGGGCGCGCTCCACGGCCTGCTGCTGGGCGTATCGCGCCCGACACTGGCCTGGCAATGGTCGGGACGTCCGGAGCTGGTCGCGCCGGCCTGACCCGCGTCCGCGCCGCGGAGCTCGGCGCTAGTTCCCGGGCCGCAGGGCGTCGGCGACGGCAGCGACGAGGGCGGCCTCGCTGAAGGGCTTGGGCAGGAACGCGGCGCCGGGCGCGAGCGGGCCCTCCCCGGCGGGCAACTCGCCCACGAAGGCCGATACGTACAGCACGCGGATGCCGGGACGCAGCTGCGCCACCCGCGAGGCCAGCTCCGGACCTCTGAGGCCAGGCATCACGACGTCGGTGATCAGCAGGTCGATCCGGCCCTCGTGCCGCTCGGCGATGCGGAGGGCCTCCTCGGGGCTGGAGGCGTCGAGCACGGCGTAGCCGTTCAGCTCGAGGAGCTCCTTCGTGAGGGCCAGCACCTCGAGTTCGTCGTCGACCAGAAGCGCGGTCGCACCCATGAGTTGCGGTGATTTTGCGGCCACTCGATGGTGACCGCAATAGGTGAAATCGCGTCCAGTCTGGCGCGATGGCCCCCGCGAACCCGCGGTCGTCGCCTGCCTCGTCCAGGGCAGGCGCAACACGACGATCGCGAGGCTGGTCGCCTGTGCGCTCGGTCAGCCCGCCCGCCTCGTCGATGCCGTGCGCGGGTCGCGCACGCTCCGGACCAGCAGCAGGAGCGCGGTCACGCCCGCGAGCCCGGCGGTGGTGAACACGGCGGCGAGGCCGACGGCGTCGGCCAGCAGGCCCGCGGCGAGCGGCGCGGCGAACGCCACCGGGGCGATCGCCGTCGTCCCGAGCCCGATGTACGTCGGCCGTGTGTCGGGGGTCGGCGCGAACTCGAGCAGCACGGCGAGGCTGGAGACGCTGACGGCCGCGACCTGCACCCCCCAGAGCACGAAGACGGCACCGAACACGGCGAGCGAGGGGGCGACCAGCGCCAGCGCGTTCGCCGCGACCGTCGCCGCCACCCCCGCGATGATGACGAGCCGGTGGCCCGCGTGGTCGGCGACCCAGCCGAGCGTCGCGTTGCCGGCCATCTGGCCTCCGAGCAGGAGCGCGGTGAAGAGGCCCACCTGCGACGCCGGCGGCTCCCACACACGCAACGCGTACACCGTGTAGAAGCCGCCCGCCATCATGCCGACCACCGCGCACGCGCGCGCGACGAGGAAGGCGCGGAGATTCCGGTCGCGCTGCAGCAGGGCGGGCACGCGCGCGAGGTACGCGCGCAGCGGGACGGGCGTCGCCGGCGGCGTGGCGGCCGGCTCGCGCACGAGCGCGAGCGCGACGAAGGAGCCCGCCATGCAGCTCGCGGCGAGGAGGAAGCAGACGCCGTAGCCGGCGGGCGCGGGCACCGCCGCCAGGATGCGCTCGGTCAGCAAGCCGCCCGCGAAGCCGGCGGCGCTCGCCGCGAGATTGGCCAGGGCGAAGAAGCGTCCCCGCAGGGCCACCGGGATCGCGCGCCCGATGATGTCCATCCACGCGGGCATCAGCACGCCCCCGACACCGGTGACGACGAGCAGCATCACCAGCAGGAGGCCGAGCGTCGGCGCTGGCGCGCGGTCGGCCAGGAAGAAGGCGGCGCCCGCCAGCACGAGGAGGGGCGCGCGCTCCCAGACCGTGTAGCGAAGCACGAACGGGAGCTTCCGGGTGAGCGTCTCCGTGTGGCCCGCGGTGAAGAGCGCGGGCAGGAGCCACCCGGCCGCCATCACCGCGGGGATCGCGCCGATGACGACGTTCGGCGCGCCCAGGTGGGCCGCGAACGCGGGCAGGATCGTGGTCTGCGAGGCGAACGACAGGCCCACGATGAACAGCCCGTAGTCCGCGCCGAGCGCCGCGAGGTTGTGCCGGAGGTCGCGCGTCACGCCCAGTCGGAGGCCGCGAGCTCGGCCGCGACCTGCCGGACGATCGCGCGCCAGTCGTGCACGTCGCTCGTGATGGTGACGCGCGTCGCCGCCCCCTCGGCGCTGGCCCGCAGGCGCACGACGACGGGGAGCAGGCGGCGGCCGGCGCGCGCCTCGAGCTCACCGTGCTGATCGTCGTAGCGGGTGAGGCGCGCGCCCAGCCGCCTGAGCGCCGGCACCGCGCGCCGCAGCACGTCCTCGGGCGGGGCCGGCACCACGAGTTCGCGGGCGCTCACGCCGGCAGGATGCCACAGTCGCGGCCGGCACGGCTACGCGAGGTGGATGTCGAGCCAGCCGTGCGGCGTCACCGTCACGCGCTCCCCGTCGCGGACCAGCACGGTGGTGGTCGCGGACTCGAACACCGCCGGGCCCTTGACCTCGAAACCCGCGGGAAGCTGGTCCATTCGGTGGACGGGGAGCTCCGTCCAGCCGCCGAGCCAGACGCGACGCCGCCCGGGCGCGGCCGCCGCCGGCCGTGCCGCCGCGTCGGGTGCCGCGGGAAGCACCGGCAGCTCGCCGACGACCGCGACGCGGGCGTTGACGATGACGACCTCCTGCCCCGGCGCGCTATAGGCGTAAAGCTCCTCGTGCCGGTCGTGGAAGCGCGCGGCCGCCTGCGCGAGGAGGTCGGGCGCCCGCAGATCCACGCCGTCCATGCTCACCGGGATCTCGAAGATCTGCTCGCCGTAGCGCATGTCGAGGGCGCGGCGCACGCGGATCGGGCCGTCGAAGCCGCCGAGCCGGCGGCGGCCCTCGCGCTCGAGCGCGGCGAACACGCGGCGGAGCCCCGCCGCGGTCATGCGCCCGACCTCGCCCACGTGCGACCGCACGAGCTCGTAGCGGAGGTCCGTCGCCAGCATCCCCCACGCCGAGAGGACCGCCGCGACGGACGGCACGACGACGCGGCGGATCTCGAGCAGCCGCGCCACCGCGGTGACGTGCAGGCCCGCGGCGCCGCCGAACGCCACCAGCGTGAACCGCCGGGGGTCCACGCCCCGGCGGACCGAGACGATCTTGATCCCCTCCGCCATGTTCGTGTCGACGACGCGCGCGATGCCCTCGGCGGCGGCGATCGTCGAGGCCCCGAGGCGCGCCGCGACGGTCTCCACCGCAGCGTGCGCCGCGCCCGCGTCGAGGGCGATGCGCCCCCCGAGGAAGCTCGTGGGATCGAGATAGCCGAGCACGACGTTGGCATCGGTCACGGTCGCCCGCACGCCGCCCTTGGCGTAGCACGCCGGGCCCGGGTCGGCACCCGCGCTCTCGGGGCCGACGTGGAGGATCCGCCCCGCGTCCACCCACGCGACCGACCCGCCGCCGGCGCCGAGCGTGTGGATGTCGATCGCGGGCAGCGCCACGCGCGCGCCGCCGACGGTCTTCTCGCCGGTGAGCTGGGGCTCGCCGCGCTGCAGGAGCGCGATGTCCGTCGACGTCCCGCCCATGTCGAAGGTGATCAGGTCGCCCGCGGCGAGCAGCGTGGCGCAGTACCGGCCCGCGGCGACGCCGCCCGCCGGGCCGGAGAGGACCGCGCCCGCGGCGAGCCGCGCGGACTCGCGGACCGGCGCGACACCGCCGTGCGACTGCATGATCAGCACGTCCCCGCGGTAGCCGTGCGCGCGCAGGCGCGCGGTGAGGCTCGCCAGGTAACGCGCGAGCGCCGGGCCGACGTAGGCGTTGACCACGGTGGTCCAGACCCGCTCGTACTCCTTGATCTGCGGCAGCACCTCGCTGGAGAGCGAGACGTACGCCCGCGGCAACCGCCGGGCGACGGCGCGACCGGTCGCGCGCTCGTGGGCCGGGTTGCGGTACGCGTGCAGATAGCACACGGCGACCGCCTCCACGCGCTCGCGCGCGAGCCGTCGGAGCGCCGTGTCGAGCGACGCCCGGTCGAGCGGTGTCGGCACGGTGCCGTCGAAGCGCACCCGCTCGCGCACGGGAAGGCGCCGCGCGCGCGGCACGAGCGGCACCGGCGGCGGCATCCGGAGGTTGTACCGGTCGTCCTTCAGCCCCTCCCGCATCTCGATCACGTCACGGTGTCCCTCGGTCGTGAGCAGGCCGACCTTCGCGCCCTTCCGCTCGAGCAGGGCGTTCGTCGCCACCGTGGTCCCGTGCACGATCGAGGCCGTGCGCGCGAGCAATCCCGCGAGGTCGGTGCCGAGCTCGGCCGCCAGCAGGTCGAGCCCCTCGAGCAAACCCTCCGAGGGGTCGCGCGGCGTCGAGGCGCACTTGGCGATGGCGACGCGGCCGCGCTCGTCCACGGCCGCGAGGTCGGTGAAGGTGCCGCCGATGTCGATGCCGATCCGGATCATGCGACCTAGGCGGGCAGCGGGTCGGTGCCGGGCTCGGGGAGGATCTCGAAGGCGTTCAGCGTGCAGGCGATCAAGCCGTAGTAGCCTGCGGTCGCCGTCAGCTCGACGACCCCCTGCACGCCGAGCCGGTCCCGGGCCGCCGCGAACGTCGGCTCGTCGACGCGGTGGGTCGTGAGGAGCTGGCTCACGTAGGCGACGATCGCGGCTTCGTCGGGGGTGAGCCCGACGGGCGCGTGCCGCTCCCGGAGCGCGGCGATCGCCTCCTCGCGCACCCCCTCGCGGCGTGCGATCGGCACGTGCGCCGCCCACTCGAAGCGGCAGTCGAGGGCCCGCGCGACGCTGAGGATCGCCAGCTCCCGATCCACCGGGCCCAGCGTGGACTCGAAGCGGAGGTAGGCGCCGAGGTCCGCGGCGCGCGCCGCGAGCTCGGGACTCTGCAGGAGCGCGGTGAATGGCCCGATCACGTGGCCGCGGCTCTGCGCGATCGCGTCCCAGGCCGCGTGGTGCGCCGGCGCCAGATCGGTCTTCTGCGTGATGGTCGGGATGCGCGCCATCAGTACATGGTCCTCCTGAGCCCTTCCTCGCTCTCGCGCTCGTAGTCCTCGAGCGTCTGGCCCGGGATCGGCGCCTGCGCCCACCGCACGCGCGCCATCGACGGGAGCTCGCGGGCGCCCGACCACGTCGCGGGCTCCCAGAGCTTCGAGCGCCGGAACGCCTTCGGGCAGTGCAGGTAACACTCCTCCACCTCCACACCGATCGCGAGCTCGGGCCGCTTCCCCATCGCCTCGAGCGAGGCGAGGAGCGCGGGATCGCGCACGATGCAGGCGCGGCCGTTCACCCGCAGCGTGTCCTCCTTGCCCGGCACGAGGAAGATCAGCCCGACGTGCGGGTTCGCGAGCAGGTTCGTCATGCCGTCGAGGCGCTTGTTGCCGGGCCGGTCCGGGATCGCCAGGTGCGCCTCGTCGAGCACGCGCACGAAGCCCGGCGCGTCGCCCTTCGGCGAGACGTCGCAGCGGCCGTCGGCGCCGGCCGTCGCGAGCAGGAGGAACGGCGAGCGCGCGATGAAGGCGCGGGCGTGCTCGTCGAGCCGTCCGAGGTCCTTCTGCAGCGCCCGCTCGTGCGGATGACCGAGCAGCTCCCGGAGCTCGCGCTCCGTCATCACCACGTGCTGGAACATGCGTCCTCCCCGGCGCGCCTCAGCGCGCCCTCCGTCGTCGGCGCCGCGCAGTCGTCACGCCGTTGGCGAGGTCACGCGCCTTCGCCTCCGGCGTCCGGTCCGCCGGGGGCCCGAAGCCGCCGCCGCCCGAGGACTCCACCAGGAACACGTCCCCGGGGTGAACCGGGATCCCGACCTCCTTGGTCCGGAGCACGCGCGGCGCCTGGCCGCGGGAGAGTAGCCGGTAACGGTGCGGCAGGCCGTCGCGACCGCCGAAGAGCCCGTACGGCGCGTGGCGCACG
>MGCE01000201.1:11017-13870 GCA_001790315.1 Candidatus Rokubacteria bacterium RIFCSPLOWO2_02_FULL_72_37
AAGAGCCCGTACGGCGCGTGGCGCACGCCGTCGCCCGCCGTGTTCGCGACCGCCGGCTCCCGTACATCCACCCGGAGGCGGAGCACCGCGCCGACGCCGCCACGGTGGCGGCCGTCGCCGGCCGAGTCGGCGCGGAACTCGTGGTGCTCGAACGTGAGCGGGAACCGCGCCTCCGCGACCTCGACGCTGCCGAACTTGATCCCACCCGCGGCCTGGCCCTCGCCCGCCGTCTCCCAGCCGTCGCCGACCGCGGTGGCGCCGCCGCCGGGACGCGCGTGGAACATGTGCCAGATGAACGGCCGCTTCGTGCGCGGATTCACGCCCTTGATCGCGATACGGAAGCGCCGCCCCCATCCCGCGATCGCGCGCGCGGGACAGGCCGGCGCGAGCGCCTTGATGAGGGCCTCGGCGACGTCCTGCGCGCAGTGGTTCGTCGAGAGCGTCACCGGCGCAGGCGGGTTCGGGTGCACGATCGTGCCGGGCCGGGTGATCACCGTCACGGGACGGAACGTCCCGGAGTTCTTGGGCGTACGCGGGTCGAGCAGGTACGCGAACGCCATGTGCACGGCCGACATCGTGTTGGGGAACGCCGAGTTCACGAAGCCCGTCACCTGGCGGTGCGAATCGGTGAGGTCGACGGTGAGGCCGTCGCCCTTCTTCGTGACGGTCGCCCGGACGTGGATGTCGGTGGTACCGTGTCCGTCGTCGTCCAGGATCGTCTCGCCCCGGTACACGCCGTCCGTCCACGTCCGCACGCACGCCCTGGCCTGCCGCTCGGCGCCATCGAGGATCTCGTCGACCGCGCCGCGCACCGTCGCGGCCCCGTACTCGTCGACGAGCGCCGCGACGCGCCGCTCGCCGACCCGTGCCGAGCCGATCATCGCGCGCAGGTCGCCCAGGAAGTCGTGCGGGTGGCGCACGTTCACCGCGAGCATCTGGAGCACGTCCTCGCGCAGCGCGCCCGCGTCGTAGAGCTTGAGCGGGGTGATCCGGATCCCCTCCTGCCAGATCTCGGTCGCCCCGGGGTTGTAGGCTCCGTGCGTCGAGCCGCCGATGTCGCTCTGGTGGGCGCGGTTGATCGACCAGAAGGCGACCGCGCCGTCGACGAACACCGGCACGAACGCCGTCAGGTCGGGGAGATGGTTGTTGCCGTGGTAGGGGTCGTTCAGCAGGAAGACGTCGCCGGGCCGCACCCGTCCGTGGAAGGCGTCGCGCACCGCCTCGACGGCCCACGGGATCGCGCCGACGTGGATCGGCACGTGCTCGGCCTGGGCCACGAGCCGGGCCCCGCCGTCGCAGACCGCCGTGGAGAAGTCGCGGCTCGAGTTGAGGATCTGCGAGTAGGCGGTGCGGAGCATCGCCTCGCCCATCTCCTGGACGATGGCCTCGAAGCGGTGATTGAGGACCGAGACCGTGATCGGGTCGGTCATGGCCCCCCACACTATCACGCGACGGGCCGGCGCATCATCGGCGGCCCGGCCGGGCGGGCGTCATCCTGCCGGACCCGTCATGCCGTGGCCCATCATCCCGCCCGCGCGCTCCTCCCCGAGCGCCTGTGTGGGCGCGAGCCGGTGTGAGGGCGGGACCAGCGACTCGAGGAACCGGACGAGCCCCAGGATCGGCGAGCGCTCGACCTCTTGCGCCGGACGGTACCGAGCGTATAGTGTTGCCGCTTCGGACACGACATGCACACCGGATTGCGCGGTCGCGTGGCGATGGTGTCGGGCGCGAGCAAGGGGATCGGGCGGGCGATCGCCCGGGCGCTCGCGGCCGAGGGGGCGCGCCTGTCGCTCGCGGCGCGGAGCGAGGCGCTCCTGCGCGAGCTCGCCGCCGAGCTCGAGCGCGAGCACGGCGCCGCGTGCCTGCCGTGCGCGGCGGACCTCACGCGGGAGGAGGAGATCCGGCGCTGGGTGCGCGCCACGGTCGAGCGCTTCGGCGGCGTCGACGTCCTCGTGAACAACGCGGGCGCCGTCCAGGGCGGTCCCTTCCTCGAGTTGCCCCACCAGGCGTGGCTCGACAGCTTCCAGCTCAAGCTCTTCGGCTACGTCCGCGCCGCGCGGGAGGTCTTCCCGCTGCTCCGCGAGCGGGGTGGGGGCCGGATCGTCAACGTGATCGGCATCGCCGGCCGGCAGCCCTTTCCCGACTACATGATCGGCAACGCGGCCAACGCCGCCCTCATCAACGTCACCAAGGCGCTCGCCAACGAGGGGGCGCCCCACGGGATTCTCGTCAACGCGGTGAATCCGGGGCCGATCCGCACCGAGCGCTGGGACGGGCTGGTCGTGAAGTGGAGCCAGGCCAAGGGCGTGAGCCCGGCGGAGGCCGAGGCCCAGCTCCTCGCGGACGTGCCGCTCAAGCGGGCGGGCACTCCCGAGGAGGTGGCGCACCTCGTCGTCTTCCTCGCCTCGGACCTGGCGAGCTACGTCACGGGCACCGCGACCGCCGTGGATGGCGGCATGGTGAGGACGGCCTGACGTGGCAGACCCACGCTTCTTCAACGACATCGAGGGCATCCCCTGGGCCGAGGTCCGCCGCGTCAAGCTCGAGAAGCTCCTCGCCCAGCTCCGGTACGTGCACGAGCGCTCGGCCTTTTACCAGCGGAAGTTCTCCGCGGCGGGCGTGGACCCCGCGAAGGTGCGGCGCCTCGAGGACCTCGAGACCGTGCCCTTCACCGAGAAGTCCGAGCTCCGTGCGAGCCTGGGCGAGGCGCCGCTCGGCGTGCACCGCGCCGCTCCGTGGGATCGGATCGTGCAAGTCCAGGCCTCGTCGGGCACCACCGGCAGCCCCGCGTACGTGGGGCTCACGCGGCGCGACCAGTACGTCTGGCAGGAGATGGGAGCGCGCTGCCTCTAC
>MGCE01000201.1:13881-16274 GCA_001790315.1 Candidatus Rokubacteria bacterium RIFCSPLOWO2_02_FULL_72_37
CTACGCCAACGGAGTCCGGCCGGGCCACCTGGCCATGCACGGGTTCAGCGTGAGTCGCGGGTTCGTCGGCGGCCTGCCGATGTCGCAGATCGTGCTCCACCTCGGCGCGGTCGAGATCCCGATCGGCGCCGACGCGGGCACGGACCGGATCCTGCGCGTCATGGCGGACCTGCGGCCGCAGGCGCTGCTGGGAACGCCCTACTTCGCCATCCACCTGGCCGAGCAGGCGCCGCGCCTCGTGGGCGTCGACGCCCGGAGTCTCGGCTGCGCGGTCGTCTCGGTCGGCGGCGAGCCCGGCGGCGGGATCCCGGCCATCCGCGAGAAGGTCGAGGCGCTCTGGAGTGCGTCGTGCCGCGAGCTGTGCGGCGGCACCGACTTCGGCTGCGCGTACTGGGGCGAGTGCGAGACGAAGCGCGGCATGCACGAGATGGCCCAGGAATTCATTTACGTCGAGCTGATCGATCCGGTCACGAGCGCGGTCCTGCCGTGGACGGAGGGCACGACGGGCGAGCTCGTCTACACCGCGCTCGATCGGGAGTGCTCGCCGCTCGTGCGCTTCCGCACCCGCGACCACGCGGTGGTCACGGGGCTCGGCTGCGCCTGCGGGCGGACCGCGCCGACGATCCGCGTCTTCGGTCGCACCGACGACATGCTGATCGTGAAAGGCATCAACGTCTTCCCCAGCGCCGTCCGTGACGTCGTGACGGGCTTCGAGCCGCGCACGACCGGGAATCTGCGGATCGTCGCCGACTTCGCGGGCCACACGACGCAGCGCCCGCTGCGCATCAAGGTCGAGCACGGCCCGGCGCTCGCCGGGGACGGCGCCGCGATCGAGCGGCTGCGGCAGGAGATCGCCGAGCGCCTGCGCGGCCTCCTCAACTTCGCCCCGGCAGTCGAGATGGTGCCGCCGGACACGTTCGAGAAGCCCGGCGTCCAGAAGGTCGCCCTGATCGTGCGCGAGGACGTTTCATCCTAACTCCGGAGGATCACGCCATGCACCTGACGCGACGCGACTTCACCAGAACCGTCCTCGTGGGCGGCGCGGGACTCGGCCTCGGCTTCCCCGCGGTGCTCCGCCGCGCGCACGCCGCCGAGCCGATCAAGATCGGCGTGCCGACCGTGCTCTCGGGCGGCAACGTCCAGTACGGGAACCAGGCCAAGCGCGCGTGCGAGCTGTTCGCCGACGACATCAGGGCCCGGGGCGGCCTCCTCGGCCGGCCGGTGGAGTTCGTCTTCGAGGACACCGCCTCGGACCCCGCGACGGCCGTCCGCAGGGCGCAGAAGCTCGTCGAGAAGGACGGGGTCAAGTTCCTCACCGGCGTGGTCCTGTCCTCCGAGGCGCTGGCCGTCTCCGCCAAGTGCCCCGAGTGGAAGACGCTCTTCATGTCGAGCTTCACGGGCACCGGCGCGCTCACGTCCACCAAGTTCAACCGCTACTCGTTCCGGCCCAACACGAGCGGCCCGATGGGCGCCCGCACCGTGAGCCTCTATCTGCAGGAGTCGCCCCTGAAGCGGTTCTTCGGGCTCGGCAGCGACTACGCGTGGGGCCGCGACAGCGTCGGCTCCTTCCAGCGCCAGATGACGGCGGGCAAGAAGGAGATCGTGGGCACCGACTTCCCGCCCGTCGGCACCAAGGACTTCGCCAGCTACATCGCCAAGATCAAGCAGGCGAAGGCGGAGGGCTGCTTCCTCGTCCTCGTGGGGCAGGACGCGTCGATCTTCTTCAAGCAGGCGGCGCAGTTCGGCCTGACGCGCGAGGTGAAGCTCGTCATGGAGATCGTCGAGCTCGAGAACATGAAGGCGGTCGGCGACGCCATGCAGGGGGTCATCGGCGGCTCCCGGTACCCGTTCACGGTGGACACGCCGAAGAACCGCGACTGGGTCAAGCGTTTTCACGCGAAGTTCAACCTCTGGCCCGACATGTTCGACGGCGAGACCTACCAGGCCCTCGAGTGGCTGACGCAGGCGATCGCCGCGGCGGGCACGGACGACGTCGAGAAGGTGATCGCCGCCCTGGAGGACTCGACCTACGAGGCTCCCGAGGGCAAGCGCGTCATGCGCAAGTGCGACCACCAGGCGGTGAAGGCGACCTGGATCGTCGAGGCCGTCAGGGACGCCGCCTATCCCCACCTCGCGCCGAAGATCCTGGCCACCTTCCCGGGTGAGCGCGTCACCCCGAAGTGCCGGACGGAGGAGTTCGCGTAGCGGCGGGCGGGGCGGAGGGATGTCGCCGACCATCGTGGTCGAGCAACTGCTCAACGCGGCGGCGCTCTCCGCCCTGCTCTTCCTCGTCTCCGTCGGCCTTTCCCTGGTCTTCGGCATTCTCCGCGTCGTCAACTTCGCGCACGGCATGTTCTACATGCTGGGCGCCTACGTCGGCTACGCGGTGGCGG
>MGCE01000202.1 GCA_001790315.1 Candidatus Rokubacteria bacterium RIFCSPLOWO2_02_FULL_72_37
AAGATCTGCACGGCGTCGGTCGTGACCTTCATCGCCGCGTCCGCCGCCCAGCACTTCGCCATGGACGCCTCGTACGTGTTGCCGCGGATGCCGACGTCCACCTGGCGAGCGGCGTGATGGACCATCAGGCGCGCCGCGTGGACCTGCATGGCCATGTCGGCGAGCATGAACTGGATGCCCTGGAAGGCGGCGATGGCCTGACCGAACTGCTGTCGCTCCTTGGCGTAGCCGACGGCGGCGTCGAGCGCGGCCTGGCCGATGCCGACCGCCATCGCGCCCGTCGCCGGGCGCGTGATGTCGAGCGTCTGCATCGCGATCTTGAAGCCCTCGCCCTCCGCGCCGAGCCGCTGCTCGACGGGCACCGCGCAGTCGGTGAAGTGGAGCGCCACGGTGGGCGAGGCGCGGATGCCCATCTTCTTTTCCTTCTTGCCGATGGCGAAGCCGGGCGTGTCCTTGTCCACGAGGAAGGCGGTGATGCCCTTCGCGCGCTTCTTCGGGTCCACGGTCGCGAACACGACGACGACGTCGGCGTGGTCGCCGTTGGTGCACCACTGCTTCGAGCCGTTCAGGATGTAGCGGTCGCCCTCGCGGACGGCGGTGGTGCGGAGGCCCGCGGCGTCGGAGCCGGCGCCGGGCTCGGAGAGCGAGTACGCCGCGAACCGCTCCCCCGTCGCGAGGCGCGGGAGGTAGCGCTTCTTCTGCTCGTCGCTGCCGGCCAACAAGATCGGCAGCCCGCCGAGCGGCTGGTCGAGGAACTGGGTGGCCGTCGCGGCGCACGCCCAGGCGATCTCCTCGGTCACGACCGAGAGCGCGAGGCAGCCCATGTCGGTGCCCCCCCACTCCTCGGGCACCCAGATGCCGAACAGGCCCGAATCGAGGATCGCCTTCATGGACTCCTCGGGGTACTGCTCGGTCTCGTCGTAGTGGGCCGCGTGCGGGGCGATCCGCTCGCGCGCGATCTTTCGCGCGAGATCCCGGATGGCGCGCTGGTCGTCCGTCAGGTAGAAGAGGTCGTTCATGCCCGTCTCCTTCAGATGATGCCGCGTGCCCGCAGCTCCGCGAGCCGCTCCGGGGCGTAGCCGAGCACACCCCCGTAGATCTTCTCATTGTGCTCACCGAGGCGGGGCGGAAAGCCGAGCGGGGGCGGGTCGCCCGCGGGCGGCGCGGGCAGCACGATCTCCAGGCCCGTGCGCGGGTCGCGGACGCGCGCGAGGGTCGGCGCCACCAGCGGGTCCGCGACGACGTCGGCGAGCGTCGCCACGCGCGCGACGGGCACGCCGGCCTCGCGCAAGAGCACGAGCGCCTCGTCGGTGGCGAGGCGCCGGAAGGCCGCGCCGACCTCGCGGTGCAGGCGCGCCGTATCGGCGATCCGCCCGGCGTTGGTCGCGTACGCGGGCCGGTCCACGCCGGCGAGCGCCGGCAGGCGCGCCAGGGCCGCCCACTGCGCGTCGTTGCCGACCGCCACGTAGACCCAGCCGTCGCGCGTCGCGAAGACGGAGACCGGCGCGAAGAACCGGTGGGTGTTGCCGCGCCGCGTGACGCGCTCGCCGAGACTTCCGCCGAGCGCCAGCGGCGCGGTCATCCACGACACCGCGCTTCGCAGCATCGAGACGTCGATCCGCGCCCCCCCGCCCCCGCGCGCGCGCCGGTAGAGCGCCTTCAGCAGCTCGCCGTAGCCGTGCTCGGCGGCGCCGAGGTCCACCATGGGCAACCCGAACACGGTCGGCGGGCCGTCGGGCTCGCCGGTCAGCTCCATGAAGCCCGCGCGCGCCTGGAGGATCGGGTCGTACGCGGCCTCGTCGTGCGCGGGGCCGAAGCCGCTGACGCCGAGCCAGATCAGCCCGGGCGCCACGGCCGCGAGCGTCGGATAGTCGATCCCGAGCCGCGCGTAGCTGCGCGCCCGCTGGTTCGTGGCGAAGACGTCCACGCGAAGGGCGCGGAGCAGTTCCCGCAGCAGCGCGCGGCCCTCGGGCTCCGCGAGGTTCAGCGTGATGGCCTCCTTGCCGCAGTTGTTCGGCAGGAAGTAGCTCCGCATCGCGGGCTCGCCGAGGACGTCGCGCCCGACGAAGCGGTTCGGGTCCGGGTGCGCGGCGTTCTCGATGCGGAGCACCCGCGCGCCGTCGCACGCGAGCCGGTAGGTGAGGAACGGCAGGACCGTGGCCTGCTCGAGCGAGAGGACGGTGAGGCCGTCGAGGGCGCGGCTCATCTCGTCGCGCGGCGGTCCAGGACGCGCACGGCCTTGCCCACAGGCCGCTCGATCGCGCCGAGCGCGCAGAGGCGCACCTCGGGCGAGAGCGCCAGCAGGTCGTGCAGCTCGCGCTTGACGCGCGCGGCCACGGCCGGGTCGCAGCCGGGCTCGGTCTCCAGGTGGATGGTCATGCGCTCGCCGCCGCCCTCGGAATCGAGCACGATCTGGTACTCGTGGCTCACGCCCGGCTGCCGCAGCAGCACGGTCTCGACCTGGCGCGGGTAGAAGTTGACGCCCTTGAAGATCACCATGTCGTCGGTGCGCCCGCGCAGGCGGTCCACGCGCAGCGCCGTGCGCCCGCAGTCGCAGCGGGCGCGCGAGAGGACGCGCGTGAGGTCGTGGGTGCGGTACCGCACGAGCGGTAGCCCCGCGCGCGTGAGCGTCGAGACCACCAGCTCGCCCTCGGCGCCGTCGGGCAAGGTCGCGCCCGTCGTCGGGTCCACGATCTCGACGTGGTAGTGATCCTCCCAGACGTGGATCCCGGCGCGCGCCGCGCAGTCGATGCCCAGGCCCGGGCCGCCGGTCTCCGTCATGCCGATGATGTCGAACGCGCGGATCCGGAGGTCACGCTCGATGCGCGCGCGCAGCTCGTCCGACCACATCTCCGACCCGAAGATCCCGACGCGGAGGGCGAGCGTCGAGAGGTCGAAGCGCTCCTCGCGCGCCACCTCGAGCAGGCGCAGCGGATACGTCGCGATCGCGGTCACGACCGTCGCGCGCAGGTCGCGCATGAGCTTGAGCTGGAGCGCGGTGCGGCCGGCGCCCGTCGGGATCACCATCGCGCCGAGCCGCTCGGCGCCGTAGTGGAAACCGAAACCGCCGGTGAAGAGCCCGAAGGAGGGCGTGATCTGGATCACGTCGCCCGGGCCCACGGCGGCGGCGACGTAGCAGCGCGCCATCACCTCGGCCCACTGCTCGACGTCCGCGGCCGTGTACGGGTTGAGGATCGGGTTGCCGGTCGTGCCGCTCGACATGTGGATGCGGCGGTAGCCGTCCTCGCGCCCGCACGCCAGGCCGAACGGGTAGGCGTCGCGCAGGTCCGCCTTGGTGAGGAACGGCAGGCGCCGCCAGTCCTCGAGCCGCGCCAGGTCCTCCGGTCGGGCGCCGCCGAGGCGCCGCGCGTGGGCGGGTGCGCGCGCGAGCCGGCGGAGCGTCGCGCGCATCCGCTCGAGGACGAGCCGCTCGAGGGACTCGCGCGCGAGCGCCTCGAGCTCCGGCTGGAACATCGGGACGGGAGCGCCCACGAGCGGGCAGTGTAGCGTGCGGGGTCGGGCGGCGGCAATGCGTCAGCGGGGGGCGGCGTTCCTTCCGAACCCCAGGTAGGCGATGCGCACCCGCGGATCGTCGGCCAGCGCGGCACTCGCCCCGGCGACCGCCACGCGGCCGGTCTCGAGGACGTACGCGCGCGCCGCCAGCCGGAGTGCGCGGCGCGCGTTCTGCTCGACCAGCAGCACCGCGACCCCGCTCTCGTTGATGCGCCGGATCGTGCGGAAGATCTCGGCGGCGAGCATCGGCGCCAGGCCGAGCGAGGGCTCGTCGAGCAGCAAGAGCCTCGGCCGCGCCATCAGCGCCCGGCCGATCGCGAGCATCTGCTGCTCGCCCCCCGAGAGCGTGCCGGCGAGTTGACCGCCGCGCTCGCGAAGCACCGGGAACAGCTCGAACGCGCGGTCGACGCGCGCGGCGACGTCGCGCCGCGCCACGGTGTGCCCGCCGACCAGCAGGTTCTCGAGCACGGTGAACTCCGGGAAGATCTCGCGCCCCTCGGGCACGTGCGTGATGCCGGCCGCGACGATCGCGTCCGCCGGCGCCTGCGTGATGTCCCGCCCCTCGTACACGACCCGGCCCCGCACGGGGCGGACGAGCCCGGAGATCGCGCGGAGCGTCGTGGACTTGCCGCTGCCGTTGGCGCCGAGGAGCGTGACGATCTCGCCCCGTTCGACCGTGAGCGAGACGCCGTCGAGCGCCAGGCGCTGGCCGTAGTGGACGGCGACGTCCTCGAGCGTGAGCGTCGGGCTCACGCCTCCTCGCTCCCGAGGTACGCCTCGATGACGGCCGGGTCGGCGGCGATCTCGCGGGGCGAGCCCGACGAGATCTTGCGGCCGTAGTTCAGGACGACGACGCGGTCCGAGATCCCCATCACGAGCTCCATGTCGTGCTCGACCACCAGGACCGTGAGCCCCTCCGCATCGCGAAGGCCGCGGATCAGCTCCATGAGCGTTTGCGTCTCGGTCGGGTTGAGCCCGCCCGCCGGCTCGTCGAGGAGCAGGAGCTTCGGCTCGGCGGCGAGCGCGCGGGCGATCTCGAGGCGCTTCTGGGCGCCGAGCGGCAGGCTCCCCGCCTGGACGCCGGCGGCGTCGGCGAGGCCGACACGCGCGAGCAGCGCGCGGGCCCCCGCGCGGGCCGCCGCCTCCTCGCGCCACACCGCGGGAAGCCCGAGCGCGCCGCGGAGGAAGCCGGCGCGCAGGAGCGCGTGCCGCCCGATCAGAACGTTGTCGAGCGTCGTCAGCTGGCGGAAGACCTCCGTGTTCTGGAACGTGCGGGCGATGCCCCGCCGGGCGATCCGGTGCGGCGCGAGCGCGAGCAGGTCCTCGCCGCGGAAGCGGACCCGCCCGGCGGAAGGCCGGTAGAGGCCGGTGACGATGTTGAAGACGGTGGACTTCCCCGCCCCGTTGGGGCCGATCAGCGCGAAGATCTCCCGCTCGGCCACCTCGAAGCTCAGCGCGCCGAGCGCCGCGAGTCCGCCGAAGCTGATCGAGAGATCCTCGACGCTGAGCACCCGCGCCTACTCCGACTTGAGCCAGTCCGTGACCTGCGTGAAGCGGCCCTTCTCGACGCGCACCCAGAACCCCTGTTTCTGGGTCTCGTGGTCCGGCGCCATGGTGAGCGGCGGCAGGATGCCGCTGTCGAAGCCCTTGAGCCCCTCGAGCGACGCGATCAGCGAGTCGCGGGTGAGGGTGCGCCCGGCGCGCTGCGCCGCTGCGGTGAACAGGATGCCGGCGAAGTAACCCGCGATCGAGTACCGGTTGGGCTCGTTCTTCGGGAAGTACTTCGCCATGTGCTCCCGATAGCGCTTGACGCCCGGCAGGTCGGACGTCACCGGATCGGGCCACAGCGAGAGCCCCTCGACGCCCTCGGCCGCGTCGCCGGCGAGCGCGAGATAGCGCTCGTCCGTGAGCGGGCCGGTGGAGACCATCAGCACGTCCTTCCAGCCGATCTTCTGCCGCTCCTTGAGCGCCTGCGCCGCCGGCCCGGGGACGAGCACCAGGAACAGCACCTCGGGCTTCGCGGCCTGCAGCTTGGCGATCTGGGCGCTCACGTCGGTCACGCCGCGCTTGACCGACTCGGCCGCGAGCAGTGCGAGGCCGTGCCGGCCGAGGTCCTTCTCGAAGGCGGTGAGGAACGACTTGCCGTACTCGTCGTCCTGGTAGATCGCGGCGAACCGCTTGTGCTTCCGCTGGCCCGCCAGGTGATCCACCATCATCCGCGAGGACCGATCGCTGACCGTCATGCCCTGGAACACGTACTTCTTGCCGCGCGTGACCGGCGAGCTCTGGTACGGGAACAGCATCGGCACGCGCTGCGTCTCGACGTAGCCGAGCGTCGCGACCACGGGCGGCGAGCCCTGCGGGACGATCAGCGCGAACACGCGATCCTGCTCGACGAGCTTGCGCGTGTTGGCGACGGCCTCCTGGGGCTTGTAGCCGTCGTCGTAGTAGATCGTGCGTACCTTCCGTCCGTGGATGCCCCCGCCGTCGTTGACGACCCGGAAGTAGAGGTCCACGCCGAACTTGGTCATCTGCTCGCCCGTGAAGGCGAGCGGTCCCGAGAACGAGTTCGAGCCGCCGAGCAGGATCTCGACGTCCGTCACGCCGGGCGTCTGCGCGTCGACGGGCGACACCCCGAGTACGGCCAGGAGTGCCAGGACGGTCGTCAGCAACGTGCGCATGGGCCTCTTCCTCCTATTGGGCCTGCTGCGTCCACTTCGGCATCCGGCTCGCGATCCCGCCGGGCATGAAGAGCATGCAGCCGATCAGGATCAGGCCGAACAGCAGCGGCCGGTAGTTCTGGAACGCCGCGAGCCAGTCGTACAGCAGCGTGATCACGGCGGCGCCCACGACGGACCCCGGGATCGAGCCGAGCCCCCCGATGATGATCATCGCGACGAAGTCCACCGACAGGAACACGTCGAACGCGTCGGGCGAGATGAAGCCGACGACGAACGCGAACAGTCCACCGGCGACGCCCGTGTAGAAGGCCGACACCGCGAACGCGAGCGTCCTGTACGCCGCCAGGTGGACGCCGCTGGCCTGCGCCGCGATCTCGCTCTCGCGGATCGCCAGCAGCGCCCGGCCGGTCCGCGTGCGCGTGATGTTGACCGCCGCGGCCACCATCAGCGCGCCGACCCCGAGCACGAGATAGTACTTCGCCGCGTCGCTCGCGAGCGCGAGCGGCCCGAGGTGCGCGGTCGGCACCGCGACGCCGTCGTTGCCGCGCGTGAGCCAGTCGAGGTTCTGGATCGCCTCGACCACGACGAACCCGAAGGCGAGCGTGGCCATCGCGAGGTACAGGCCCTCGAGGCGCAGGCACGGGATGCCGAGGGCCAGGCCCACGAGCGCGGTCGCCAGCCCCGCCAGCACGAGCGTCGCCACCACCGGCACGCCCGGCGCCCGGAGCGTCAGGACCGCGGCCACGTACGCCCCGACGGCAAAGAAGCCCGCGTGGCCGAACGAGAGCTGGTTGGTGTAGCCGGACAGCAGGTTGAGCCCGATCGCGACGATTGCGTTGACCACGACGAGGCTCGTCAGGAAGACGAAGTAGCGCGGCACCAGGAACGGCCACAGGAGCAGGAGCGCGGAGCCCGCGCCCAGCGCCGCCCGGCGCATCAGACCTTCCGCTGCCGGACCCGCCCGAGCATCCCGCTCGGCCGGAGCACGAGGATCGCGATCATCAGGAGGAACGGCACCGAGTGCTTGATGCCGGCCGGCAACCAGAGCGGCGCCAGGTTCTCGAGCACGCCCAGCAGCATTCCGCCGACGACGGCGCCCGGCAGGGACCCGAAGCCGCCCAGCACCGCCGCCGTGAAGCCGTTGATCGCGACGAGTCCCATCTTGGAGGAGAGGAAGATGACCGGGGCGATCAGCACGCCCGCGATCGCGCCGACGACCGCGGCGAGCACCCACGACGCCGAGTACACGCGCTCGACGCTGACCCCCATGAGCCGGGCGGCGCGCTGGTTCTGCGCCACCGCGCGCATCGCGCGGCCGAGTCGCGTCCAGCGGAAGAGCGCCGCGAGCGCCAGCATGAGCCCGAGCGAGCCGCCGATGATGCCGAGCGACACGGGGGCCACGCGCACCGGGCCCAGCACGACCGGCCGCCCGCCGAAGAAGGACGGGAACGGGAACTCGTCGTGGGTCCACACGAGGCCGGCTGCCGCGCGGAGCACCAGCGAGAGCCCGAGCGTGATGATCAGCACGTCGAAGTGCGTCGCCGCGATCGCATGGCGGATGATCAGCCGCTCCACGAGCCAGCCGAGGCCGGCCGCGGCGGCGACCGCGACCACGAGCACCAGCGGCAACGGGAGCCGCAACGCCGCGTGGGCGCTCCAGCCCACGAACGTGGAGATCATCAGCATCTCGCCCTGGGCGAAGTTGAGCGTGCGCGTCGCGTTGTAGATGATGACGAGGCTGATCGCCACCAGCGCGTAGATCGAGCCGGTGGCGAGCCCGCTGACGACCACGTGGACCAGCGCCGTCGTCGTCACGGCGCCGCGCGCGGCCGCGCCTCGAACCGGCACGCGGGCGCGCCCGCCGCCACGCACGCGGTCTCGACCGCCGCCACCGGGCGTCCGAGCGCCAGCTCGGCGAGCCGCTCGAGCACGCCACGCGTGAGGTGGCAGACGGGACCGGCCGCCGGGCCGTACGCCTCGGCGAACGGCGAGCTCTCGACCCGCACCACGAGCGCGTCCGGCGTCAGGCGCTCGAGCGTGAAGCGGCCCCAGCCGATCTCGCCGCCCATCGCGAGCAGGCGTCCGACCACCTCCTCCGCCGCGCCGCCGAGCGTCCGGAGCGCCGAGCCGCCGCCCGCGCGCCCGCCGGCGGCGAGGCACTCCGCGGCCCGCGCGCCCAGCGCGGCCTCGACCGCCTTCTGGAGCGCGACGAGGGTCTCGGGTCGCACGAGCAGATAGCGCGAGGCGCCGTAGAGGAGACGGCCCGCGCCGTCGCCGCGGAGCCCGGCGAGCACGCGATGGTCCCCGCTCACCTGAGCACGCGCGTCCACACCGCCGAGCGCCAGCCCTCGTCCAGGATCGCCCGGATCTCGCGCCGGCTCAGGTCGCCGAGCCCCTGGGCCTCGAGCGCCCGGCCGCCGCCCGAGAGCTCGCGCCCGAGCAGGGCGCCGAAGAGCAGCAGGAGCCCGGTCGTCGCGGGCGTCGCGGTGCCGGCCGCGCGCGCCGCCGACTCGAAGAGCGCCAGACCGAGCGCCGCGTCTTCGGTGACGTAGCGGTGCTCGAAGGTGAGCGTCTCGTTCCAGAGCCCGCTCGCGACGAGCTTTTCCCTGGCGCCCGCGCCGTAGAGGCCCTCGACGGCCCGCGCCGCCTCGTAGTACGTCGCGAGCTCGTAGTGGGGCGCCGGGTAGCCCCAGCCGCGTCGCGTCGCCAGCCGCTCGGCGTCCACGACGTCGATGAGCCGCCGCACGCTCGGCGTGGTGCCCGTCGCGTGGACGTCGAGACGCCCGGCGTCGATCGCGCCCGCGTTCAGCAGCACCAGCGGCGGGTGGATCACCGGCCCGGCGTTCGTCAGCGCCGCGTCGAGCACGTCCGTGCACGGGCGCACCGCCGGGAACAGCTCGGCGAATCGCGCGAGGGCCGCCTCGCGCCGGGCGGCGGGGAAGACGCCGATCGGCAGGTTGGCGGCGCGCACCGGCGCCACGACGACGGCCGGTCCGGTCTTCCGCGTGAGATACGGCAGCGTGCCCGTCTCCGCGACGGCCTGCGGCAGCGTCGCGCCGGCGCGGGCGAGCTCGCGCGCGAGGACGAAGCTCCCGAACGTGCCCGGCGTGAGCAGCACGGTGTGGCGATCGGTCACGTGGGGTGCGAGGCGACGCGCGAGGTCCTCGTGCGTCGTCGCCGGCAGCGGGACGATCAGCACCTCGGCGCCGCGGACGGCCTCGCCGATGTCCGTGGTCGCGCGCTCGAGGCGCGCGCTCCCGTGCCGGCCCTCGGCGACGAGCCGGATCGTCGGGTCGTCGCGCAGCGGCCCGAGCGTCGGCTCGGTGCGGGTCCAGAGCCGCACGTGGTGGCCGGCGAGCGCGAGATCCGCCGCGGCGGCGAAGCCTCCGTTGCTCCCGCCGAGGATGGCGAGAATCACCGGACCACTCCCGCGGCCCGGAGCTCGGCGATCCGCGCGGGTGGGTACGCGAGCGTCCCGGCGAGCACCTCGTCGGTGTGCTCGCCGAGCCGCGGCGGCGGCGCCGGCACGAATCGCGGCGCCCCGTCCACCTTGAGCGGCGTGCCGAGCGTCGGCATCGGGCCCTGGACCGGATGGCGCAGCTCGACGACCATCTCGCGGTGCCTTACTTGTTGGTCGGCGAGCACGCGGTCCACCGCGAGGATCGGCGCGGCCGGCACGCCCTCGGCGTGGAAGCGCGCGAGCCATTCCTCGGCCGTGCGGGCGCGGAACGCGCCCTCGATCAGCGCCTCGAGCGGCTCGCGGTGGCGGAGCCGGTCGGCGTTGGTGGCGAAACGTGGATCGTCGGCCCACTCCGGGTGCTCCGCGGCCCGGCAGAAGCCCGCCCAGAACTTCTCGGCGAACACCGCCACGATCAGATGCCCGTCGCGCGCCGCGAGCGCCTGGTAGGGCGCGACCGAGGCGTGGCGCGACCCCATCGGCCCGGGCACGCGGCCGTCCGTCCAGAAGTACTGCGCGATGTACGTGAGCAGCGAGACCTGGCAGTCGAGGAGCGAGAGGTCCACGTGCGCGCCCGCACCCGTGCGCTCGCGCCGGAGGAGCGCACCGGCGACCGCGAAGGCGCCGAAGAGGCCCCCGGCCAGGTCGGCCATCGGGAGCCCCATGCGCGCCGGCGGGCGGCCCTGCTCGCCGGTGAGCGACATCGCGCCGCCCATCGCCTGCAGGGCCAGGTCGAACGCCGGCCACTCCCTGTACGGCCCCGTCTGCCCGTACGCCGAGATCGAGCAGAGGACGATCCGCGGGTTCACGGCGGCCAGCGCCGGGTACGCGCACCCGAGCCGCCCGAGCACGTCGGGGCGGAAGTTCTCGAGTACGGCGTCGGCCGCCCGCACGAGGTCGAGGAACACCTCGCGCCCAGCCGGCGCCGTCAGGTCGAGCGCGACCGACTTCTTGTTGCGGTTGACCGCGAGGAAGTACGCCGATTCCCCGTCGGGGAGGAACGGCGGCCCCATCGCGCGCATCGGGTCGCCGCCGTCCGGCGCCTCGATCTTGATGACCTCGGCGCCCATGTCGGCGAGCAGCATGGAGCCGTACGGCCCCGCGAGCATGCGGGACAGGTCGAGCACCCGGACGCCCTCGAGGAGCCTCATGCGGGCCGCGCCTCGAGCCCCGCGCGCACGCGCGCGGGCGTGATCGGCAGCTCGGTGAAGCGGAGGCCGATCGCGTCCTTGATCGCGTTGGCCACGGCGGCGGCGACCGGGATCACGCCCGACTCGCCGAGGCCCTTGGCGCCGAACGGCCCCTCGGCGTCCACGCTCTCGATCAGCCGCACGACGATGTCGGGCATGTCCGCCGCCTTGAGCAGCGCGTAGTCCATGAAGCTCTGCGTGAGGATCTGCCCCTCCTCGACGACGAGCCGCTCGGCGAGCGCGTACCCGAGCCCCATGTGGATCCCGCCGTGGACCTGGCCCTCGGCCGCGCCCGGGTTGAGCGCGCGGCCCACGTCGTGCGCGGAGACGATCTTCCGGACGTCGACCTGGCCGGTCTCCGGGTCCACGTCCACGAGCGCCGCCTGGACGGCCGACGTGTACGCGGCGGACACGTTGCCGTGGAGGTCCTTGTCGAGCATCGCCGTCGGTGGGTCGTAGAACGCCTCGGCCACGAGCATCCGCCCGCCGCCCCGGAAGTGCCCGGCGCGCGCCACCGCGTCGTACGCGAGGCGCCGCTGCGGGTCGCGCGCGACGAAGACCCATCCGCCCCGGAGGTCGAGGCCCGCCACGGGCTCCTCGAGCTGCGCGGCCGCCATCGCGAGCAGCCCGGCGCGCACCTTCTCGGCGGCGAGCCGCGCGGCGTTGCCGGCGACGAAGGTGGTCCGGCTCGCGTGGGTGCCGACGTCCCAGGGCCGCACCCGCGTGTCGGAGTTGACGACCTCCACGCGCTCGAGCGGCACCCCAAGCGCCTCGGCCACGATCATCGCGAGCACCGTGTCCGAGCCCTGCCCGATCTCGGTCGCGCCCGTGATCAGCGTCACGGCGCCGAAGTCGTCGAGCTTGACGATGGCACCGCAACCATCCGAGCGATAGATCCGCGCGCCGCCACCGACGTGGAACATGCCCGCGTAGCCCACGCCGCGCCGCCAGCCCGGCCTGAGCGGCGGCGCCGCCCGCCGGACCTCCGCCGCCGCGGCGTCGAGGCACTCGGTCATCGCGAACGAGGTCAGCACGAACCCCTGCGGATTCACATCGCCGGGCTTGCTGGCGTTGCGCCGGCGCAGCTCGAGCGGATCGATGCCGAGACGCTCGGCCAGATCGTCCATCTGCGACTCGACCGCGAACGTGGACTCCGGGTTGCCGTAGCCGCGCATCGAGCCCGAGTACGGGTTATTGGTGTAGACGATCGTCGTATCGAGTCGGACAGCCGGCACGCGGTAGAGGCCCGCGACGGTCGAGAGCATCACGTACGGGGTCGTCGAGCCCCACGAGGTGTACGCGCCGTTGTCGATGGTCACGTGGCAGTCGCGCGCGAGCAGGCGGCCGTCGCGGTCGGCCGCGGTGCGGAGCCGGATCGTGCACGGCTCGCGCCCCGGACACGCGACGAACTCCTCCACGCGGTCGAACTCGATCTTCACCGCCCGTCCGACGCGCCTCGCCAGGAGCGCGGCGATCACGTCGATCGGGTAGAGATCGAGGCCCCGGCCGAAGTTGCCGCCGACCGGCGGCTGCAGCACGCGCACGCGGTCGCCGGTGATTCCGAGCGTCTCGGCCAGATCGCGCTGGTAGAGGAACGGGACCTGGCTCGCCGTCCACATCGTGAGGCCGCCGCCCGCGTCCCACTCGGCGATCGCGACCATCGTGCCGAGGCACGCGGGGGTGACGAACGGCAGCCGGTACGTGTCCTCGACGACCGCCGCGGCGTCGGCGAAGGCGCGGTCGACGTCGCCGTGCGTGAACTGATAGCGCAGGTGGTGCGCGTTCGTGCCGCGCTCCTCGTGCACCAGCGCCGCTCCGGGGGCGAGCGCCGCGTCCGGGTCGAACACCGCGGGCAGCTCCGCATACTCGACGTCGATCAGCCCGAGCGCCGCCTCGGCGATCGTCCGGGTCTCGGCGGCGACCGCGGCGACCTCGTCGCGGATGCAGCGCACCTTGCCGCGCTTGAGCGCCGTCTGGTCCTTGGCGAAGCCGAACGGACGCGGCTCGACGTCGTCACCGGTCAGCACGGCGAGCACCCCCGGGAGCGCGCGGGCGCGCGTCGCGTCGATCCGCACGATCCGCGCGTGGGGAAGCCGCGCGCGGAGGATGCGGCCGTGGGCCAGCCGAGGCAGCTCGAGGTCGTGGAGGTAGCGCGTCCGGCCCGTCACCTTGTCGGCGCCGTCGCGCTTCCGCACCGTCTTGCCGATGACGTCGAAGGCCGGGGGCATGCTCAGAACTTCACCGGCTCCTTGTACTCGCCGAAGACGTCCTTCATCGCCTGACAGACCTCACCGAGCGTCGCGTAGGCCTCCACCGCCTCGAGGATCGGCTCCATGAGGCCGGCCGTGCCGCGCGCCGCGTCGCCGAGGCGGCCGAGGGCGCGCGCCACCGCCGCGCCGTCGCGCTCGCGCCGGATCCGCCCGAGCCGGGCCACCTGCGCCTCGCCCACCCGTGGGTCGAGCGCGTACAGTTCCACCTCGCGATCGGCGCCGGCCGCCCCCTCGCCCACGTGGCAGTTGACGGCGACCTTCGGCACCTCGCCCGAGACCAGCTTCTGCTCGTAGAGGTACGCCTGCCGGGCGACCTCGGCCTGGAGCGAGCCCCTCCGGATCGCCTCGACGATGCCGCCCATCCGCTCGACCGCCTCGAGCTCCGCCAGGATCTGCCGCTCCATCTCGCCCGTCAGCGCCTCGACGTAGTAGGAGCCCGCGAGCGGGTCCACCGTGTCCGCCGCGCCCGCCTCCTCGGCGCAGATCTGCATGGTCCGGAGCGCGAGGAGCTGCGCCTTCGGCGACGGGATCGTGTACGCCTCGTCGTAGGTGGGCAGCGCGATCGTCTGCGCGCCCGAGAGCGCCGCCGCGAGCGCGATGTAGGCGCCGCGGACGATGTTGTTCTCGGGCTCCTGCGCGGTGAACGCCGAGCCGCCGCCGCCGATGAGACTCCGGAACATCCACGACTTCGGGCTCGTCGCCCCGAAGCGCTCGCGCATCATGCGCGCGTAGAGCCGCCGGCCCGCGCGGAACTTCGCGACCTCCTCGAAGATCTTGCCCCACGCGGTGAAGTTGAACGAGATGCGCGGCGCGAACTCGTCGACGGCCATGCCGCGCGCCAGCATCAGCTCGACGTACGCCGCGGCGATCGCGAGGCCGTACGCCATCTCCTGCGCCGTCGTGCAACCGGCCTCGCGGATGTGGTAGCCGCACACGGAGACCGGGTTCGAGCGCGGGTACCGGCGGGCCGAGAACTCGATCAGGTCGCCCACGAGTCGGAGCGACGGCTCGACGGGGTAGATCCAGGTGCCGCGCGCGACGAACTCCTTGAGGATGTCGTTCTGCGGCGTCGTGACCACGCGGTCGGCCGCCACCCCCTGCTTCTCGGCGACCGCGTAATACATCGCGGTGATCGGCGCGGCCATGCCGTTGATCGTGAGCGAGACGCTCACCCGATCCAGCGGGATCCCGGCGAACGCCTCCTCCATGTCCGCGAGCGTGTCGACCGCCATGCCCACCCGTCCCACCTCCCCCGCCGCGCGCGGATCGTCGGAGTCGAGGCCGAGTTGCGTCGGGAGATCGAAGGCGACGTTGAGCGCGTCCTGGCCGTGGGCCATGAGGTACTTGAACCGCGCGTTGGTCTCCGCGGGCGTGCCGAAACCGACGTACTGGCGCATCGTGAACAGGCGCTCGCGGTACATGTGCCCGTGGATGCCTCGCGTGAACGGGTACGCGCCGGGACGGCCGATATCGCGCTCGAAGTCCACGCCGGTCGTGTCCTCCGGCCCGTAGACCGGCTTGATCGGGAACCCCGCGTGCGCTCGCACCTCCCTCATGAGGTCTTCGCCTCCTGCGGATCGCCCGCCCGGCCCCGCGTCGTGAACGCCGCGACGATCTCCGGCAGCGGCGTGCCCATCGGGAACACCCGCGCCACGCCGAGTCGTGAGAGCTCCTCCACGTCGCGCGGCGGGATCGTGCCGCCGACCACGACCCGGATCTCGGCGGCGCCCTCCCGCCGGAGCCCCTCGAGCACCCGGCGTGAGAGCGGCACGTGCGCGCCCGAGAGGATGGAGAGCCCGATGACGTCCACGTCCTCCTGGATCGCCTCCTGCACGATCTCCTCGGGCGTGCGCTTGAGTCCCGTGTACACGACCTCGACGCCCGCGTCGCGCAGCGCCTGCGCCACGACCTTCGCGCCGCGGTCGTGGCCGTCGAGCCCCGGCTTCGCCACCAGGATCTTCATGTCACCCGGAACGCCGGCAGCCAGCGCGGGTGGCCCCGGGGATCGTCCGCGACGCGCAGGGGCGCCAGCGCGACGCGCTGGCCGACGCGCACCGCCCCGGGATCCGCGCCGGTGAGGATCGAGAAGATCCGGTGGCCGGCCACCTTCACGATGGCGAACACGCGCGGCCCATCGAACCCCGCGGGCAGGCCCGCGTCCTGGACCGTGAACGCGTGCACCGTGCCCTCGGCGGGCAGGTCCACCCATTCGAATCGGTCCGAGGCGCACTCGGGGCAGAACCCGCGCGGCGGCCACGTGGTCGCTCCGCAGCCGCCGCACCTCGTCGTCGCGAGCCGGCCGCCGGCCAGGCGCGCGTAGAACTCGTGGAGCTTGGTGTGCTCCGCGGACTCGAGCGGGAAGGGATCGATCGCCCGGAAGTAGCTCACGGCTCACGCCCGTAGATCATGACCACGTGCTCGCCCATGCCGCTGTTGTTGTGCGTGAGCCCGAGCGAGGCGTCCGTCACCTGCCGGGCGCCGGCCTCGCCGCGGAGCTGGACGAACACCTCCGCGGCCTGGGCCACGCCGGTCGCCCCGAGCGGGTGGCCGCAGCCGATGAGCCCGCCGCGCGGATTGACGACGACGTCGCCGCCGTAGTCGCTCCGCCCCGCCGCGACGAACGGCCCGGCCTCGCCCTTCCTGCAAAAGCCGAGCTCCTCGTACGCGATCAGCTCGGCGATCGCGAAGCAGTCGTGGACCTCGGCGAGGTCCACCTCGTGCGGCCCGACGCCCGCCATCGCGTACGCGGCTTGCGCCGCGCGCCTCATCGCCGGCCAGTGGGCGTAGTCCTCGTGGAGGGAGGTGAGCTGAAAGCCGTCGAGCGCCTGGCCGGTGCCGCGGATCCAGACCGGCGTGTCGGTGAGCGCGCGGGCCCGGTCCTCGCTCGCGAGCAGGACCGCCGCCGCGCCGTCGGTGATCGGCGAGCACATGAACAAACGCAGGGGCGTCGAGATCATGCGCGAGCAGAGCACCTGCTCGAGCGTCGCGCCCTTGGTGAAGTGCGCGTTCGGGTTCTTCGCGGCGTGGGTGTGGTTCTTCACGCCGACGAGCGCGAGCTGCTCCTCGCTCGTGCCGTACGCGGCCATGTGCCGCTGCGCCGCGAGCGCGAAGCACGGCGGCGCGGTGAGGCCGAACGCCGCCTCCCACTCGCGGTCGACGCCGGTGCCCATGTTGAGGATCGCCTCGTCGCCCGACGGTTGGTTGAGCTTCTCGACGCCGAGGACCATGACGAGATCGGCGAGCCCCGCCGCGATGAACGCGTACGCGTAGCGGATCCCCACCGTGCCCGAGGCGCACATGTGCTCGGTCCGAGCGCTGAGCGCGCTCGGCCGGATGCCGAGTGCCTCCGCGGCGAGCGAGGAGATGTGCGACTGAAATGCCGTGCGCTCGGGCATGACGGATCCGACGACCAGCCCCTCGACGTCCTTCGGCAGGACGCCGGGTGTCGCGTCGAAGCACGCCTTGCCCGCCTCCCAGACGAGGTCCCGGTACGTCGCCTTCCGCACGCCGAACTTGGAGACTCCGGCGCCGACCAGCGCGACCTTCCTCATCGCCTCCACCTCCTCCGGCGCGTCATCGCCTCACAGGGCCGCGCGGCCCTGCCCGACCCGCGGATGGGGCCGCCCACCGTCGGCGACCGCGACCACGACCACGATCTCGTCCGGCCGCGGAGCGTCGGGCACCATGACCGTCATCGTGTCGAAGTGATCGAACGACCACACGTTGTCCTTGTGGCCGAGCGGCACGTCGATCGGGGTGCCCGGCGCGGCGACCTTGACGTTCGAGGGGATGATCGCCTCGCCGCCGCCCACGGCCGCGCGCATCGGCTTGCCGAGTGTGGGATGGAGCAGGGCGCCGCCGTGCTCCATCTCGCCGCGCGTGCCGACGAGGGCCGCCTTGCCGTAGGAGACCGCCGGGCCGCCCAGCAGCTCCATCGCGCGCTTCATCAGGAGCGCGCCAACCTCGAGCGCGGTGTCGAACATCGGCGAGAGGTCGGTCACGAAGCGGCCCGCGTAGGGATTCGCGAGCACGGCCAGGCCGGCCACGCGCCGCACGGGACGCGCGAGCGGCACGCCCGCGTCCGTCAGCACGGTGTCCTCGACGTAGAGCGTCCGGCGTACGTCCATCGTCACCTCCTCAGATGTCATCCGAATACCTGACCACGGTCCCAGTCGAGCTCGCGTCCGATCACCACTTTCAGGATTTCGGACGTGCCGCCGCCGGGGAGCAGGAAGCGCGCGTCCCGGAAGTACCGCTGCACCGGGTACTCGTCGGCGAGGCCGTACGAGGCGAAGATGCGCGCGGCCTCGTCGGTCACCCGCACCGCCGTCTCCGAGGCCAGGAGCTTCGCCATCGCCGCCTCGCGGGCGACGGGGTGTCCCGCGTCGAGCCGCGCCGCGGCCTGGTACGTCACGAGCGCGGCCGCGTGGAGCGCCGTCAGCATGTCGGCGAGCTTGAAGGCGATCGCCTGGTGCTCGACGATCGGCTTCCCGAACGCGACGCGCTCGCGCGCGTAAGCGAGCGCGGCGGCGTAGGCGGCGCGCGCGAGGCCCGTCGAGATCGCCGCCGTCATCACCCGGATCTCCGCGAGGATCCCGCCGATCTTCTCGACACCGCCCGCCTCGCCGCCGAGCAGGTGCTCCTCCGGCACCTCGACGTCCTCGAGCAGGATCTCGCCGGTCTCCGAGGCGCGCACCGACATCTTCCCGATCTTTCGTCCCGGCGTGATCCCCCGCATCGTCGCCCGGTCGAGCAGGAACAGCGCGATGTTCTTCAAGCCGCGCTCGCCCGACGTCTTCGCCGCGACGGTCAGCACGTCGGCGACGGGGGCGCTGGTCACCCACGTCTTGGTGCCGCGCAGCACCCAGCGGTCACCGCGCCGCTCGGCGCGCGTCGCGATGTTCGCCAGGTCCGAGCCCGCGTTCGGCTCGGTGAGCGCGAAGGTCGCCACCAGGTCACCACGGAGCGCCGGCACCAGGTATCTCTGCCGGAGGGCTTCCGACCCGAAGGCGTGGACGAAGTGGGTGCCCATGAGCGACTGCATGCAGGCCGCGGCGGCGAGCGACATCGAGCCGCGCGCCAGCTCCTCGGCGAACAGGCAGTAGGTCACCATGTCCGCGTCGGCGCCGCCGTAGGCCTCGGGGTAGCGGAGGCCGAAGTAGCCGAGCGCGCCCAGGCGCTTGAAGAGCTCGCGCGGGAACTCGGCGCGCTCGTCGAGCGCCGCGGCGACAGGAACCACCTCGGCGTCCACGAACCGGGCGACGCCCCGCCGGAACTCCTCCTGCTCCGCGGTGAAGCGGATCATCCGCGCCTCGCCTCGCGGAGGGCGGCCGTGGCGGCGAGGTCGAGCCGGAGCTCGGCTCCCGCGCCCTCGAGCGCCACCCCGTACTCGTCGCGCGCGGCCTCGACCGACACGTAGTCGTCCAGCACGTCTTCGAGCACGAACGCCGGGTCGCGCTCGAGCGGATCGCCGTAGCCTCCGGCGCCCGCCTGCTGGAAGGAGATCACGTCGCCGTAGGCGAACTCGCGCGAGGCCTTGCCGTGCACGGGCGTCTCGCCGGCGCCCGGGTTGAGGACGGTGCGCGCGAGCGTGCCCGGCTTGCCGCCGAACAGACCATAGGGAGGAGACTTCTGGCGGTCCGTGAGGTTCGTGAGCTTGCCCTCGTCGGCCAGGAGCCGCATGTCCCGGCGGACGCCCAGGCCGCCGCGGAACCTCCCGGGCCCGCCGGAGTCGCGGATCAGCTCGAAGCGCTCGACGACGATCGGCTGGTTCGCCTCCTGGGCCTCGACCGGGATGTTCGAGGCGTTGAACGCCCACGACATCGCCTCGCAGCCGTCCTTCGTGGCGCGCGCGCCCGTGCCCGAGAGCACCAGCTCGTAGGCGACGAACCGGCGCTTGCGCGCGCGATCCCAACCGCCGAACGTCGGGTTCGCCATATGGGAGGCCGCCGCCGCGACGCGCTCGGGCAGGGCGGGCGCCAGAGCGCCCAGGACCGACTCGAACGTGCGGTAGCAGATGACCGCCCGTGGGCCGCCGCCGGCGGGCGGCCGAGGGTTGAGGAACGAGCCCTCCGGCGCCCGCACCGTGACCGGCCGGAGCGCGCCCTCGTTCATCGGCCCCAGCGGGTCCGTGAGGCACTTGATCGCGGCGTACGAGTAGGAGCGCGTGTAGTTGATGTACGAGTTCAGGCCCGAGGCGGTCTGCGGGGACGAGCCCGCGTAGTCGATCACGAGCGCGTCGCCGGCCACCGTCACCGTCACCGCGACGCGGAGCGGGTCGGTCCCGGGCCCCCAGTCGTCCATGAAGTCCTCGAACGTGTAGACGCCATCGGGGATCTCGCGGATCGCCCGCCGCATGCTCGCTTCCGTGCGCGCGATGATCTCGTCCATCGCGGCGAAGAGCGCCGCGTGCCCGTAGCGCGCGGCGAGCTCTTGCAGGCGTAGCTCGCCGACCCGCAGCGCGCTCCGCTGGGCCCGCAGGTCGCCGAGCACCTTGTCGGGTGTGCGCGTGTTCGCCGCGATGATGCCGACGATCCCCGCCTGCTCCTCGTACTCCCTCCACACCTTCGTCGGGGGGACGCGGAGCCCCTCCTGGAAGTAATCGAAGATCCCCTCGACGCCCTGGCTGCCCGGCCGCTGCCCGCCCACGTCGGTGTGATGGAGGATGTTCACCACGAAGCCGACCAGGCGGCCCTCGTGGAACGCGGGCTGCGTGATCAAGAAGTCGGGCAGGTGCCCCGAGCCGAGCAGCGGGTCGTTCAGGAGGATCGCGTCGCCCGGCCGGAGGGTCGCGGCGGGGTGCGCGGCGAGGGCGTTCTTCACTGCGAAGGACATGGCGCCCATGTGGCCCGGCGAGTATGGCCCCTGGGCGACCATGCGCCCCTGGGGGTCGAAGACCGCCACCGAGAAGTCCTGGCCCTCGCGCGCCTGCTCCGAGTACGCGGTCTTGTGCACGGTCGTGCCGATCTCGACCGCGATGGACTGCAGCGCGCCCCAGACAACGCCGAGCGTGATCGGGTCTATTGTAGCGGGGGCCGTGAGGCCGGCTCCAGCCGTGGGTGGCCTGTTCCAGGGGCGACCCGGCTCCGTCATGCGCCGGCTCCAGCCGTGGGTGGCCTGTTCCAG
>MGCE01000203.1 GCA_001790315.1 Candidatus Rokubacteria bacterium RIFCSPLOWO2_02_FULL_72_37
GTCCACGGGATCGTCCTCAAGCCCTTCACGGCGGCCGAGCTCTCCCGCGGTATCAAGACGGCGCTGGGCGAGGGCTGAGCGCCTCGCCGCGACCTCCTGGTTCCCCGTCTTGGAGTGGCCCGGAAATTATCGTTTCCGGATAGAAAATTACCAGTCGGATCACGCAGAGTCTGTCGTAAGTGGTTGAAATACCATACGAGTTATCCACCTTCCGTCGCGGTATCGATCTTGCTCTCTGGCCTGGGCATGGAGGAGTCAGCCATGACCTTCAGAGAGATGACCGCACTCGCCGAGGTGCCCCACGCCAGCGCGCCGGCGGTGACGCGTCCGCGCGGTGTCGGACGGCCGTCGACTGTCGCCCAGTACGCCCAGCAGATACAGGAGTGGCTGCGGGCGGAGCCGACCGTCTCCGGAGCAGAGATCCTCCGTCGCGTCCGGCTGACCGGCTACCGCGGCGGCAAGAGCGCGCTGTATGAGCTCGTCCGGCGCCTGCGCCTGCCCGTGGCGGCGAGCCACTGACCCGGCGCAGATCTCGCGGGGAGCCGCGCGCAGTAGCTGACTTCACGTCGCCGGGCCGTCGGCTCGCTCAGAGTCCCTGGCGTTCGCGCCAGGAGCGGATCTGATGGCCGTGCTCGCGGTAGTGGTGGGCGGAGTTCCAGGCGTCCACGTCGTCGTAGCTCACGCCCTCGGGGATCGGGCGCTCGCCGCGCGCCAGTCGCTCGAGCGCTGGAATCATCTCGCGGTGCCAGCCCGAGATGTGCACCACGATGTCCTTGGTCGACCAGACCCCGAGCCACACGCGGGTGAGGTCGCCCTCGTTCAGGCCGCGGAGGGCGTCGTGCAGCGCGCGGAACTCCCGCGCCGCCTGGTCCAGGAGGTCGTCCTTGGTTTCCACGGCGTCCTCCTGCGCCTCAGGGCCGGAGCCGCTTGTAGAAGAGCAGCTCGCGGTAGCCCTGCGGCAGATTGTCGATGTAGCCCGACGGGCTGAAGCCGAGGGCGGCGTGCATCCGGATCGACGCGGCGTTGGTCTCCTCGGTCGACGAGTAGAGCCGCGGACTCGGCGAGAAGTCCTCGACACACCGGTAGAGCGCCCGCGCGACGCCGAGGCGGCGGGACCGCTCGGTGACGCTCACGAGCGCCACGAACGTGCACTGGAACCAGTCGGTCCGGTACGCCAGGCAGCCGACGACGGCGCCTGCCTCCTCGGCGACGAGCAGATGGTGGCGCTCGACGTGCGAGCGGACGAACGGCCCGGCCCGCTCGGGGCCGATCACGTCGCTCGCCAGCGCCACGACCGCGGGGACGTCGCCGCGCTCGATGCTCCGGATCTCCACCGAGGACCGCCCCGTCAGGCCGCGAGGAACGCGGCCAGCTCGCGCCTGACGAGCGGATTGTCGCCGAGCAGGATCGTGTAGTGGTTGGTCCCGGGCACCACGACGAGTCTGCAACGCGGGATCGCGTGCGCCATCGCTTCCGCCTCCTCCTGGGTCATCAGGCAATCGGTCGCCGTGAGCAGGCCGTCCGGGGCGCGCAGCAGGAGCGTCGGCGCCGCGATCCGGTGGTGCCAGACCCAGAGGCGCGTGCGCTGGAGGTTCACCACCTCCTCCTCGATCGCATGACGCGCCACCTTCGAGCGCACGCCGCCGCCAGGGCCCGGCTCGACGTCGTAGGTGTAGTGCTGGACGAGGTAGTCGTTCCAGCGCCCCGCGAACATCGGCAATCCCTTCAGCATCTCGAGAAAGGCCCCGAGCGAGGGGAACTCGACGCCGAGCCGACCGATCGCCGGCGCGAGCGAGTCCATGATCTCGGCGCGGACGTCGAGCCCGCCGTCGAAGAGCACCAGCTTGGCCACGCGCTCCGGGTGGAGCGTGGCGAAGCGCACACCGATGTGGGCGCCGAGCGAGTGGCCGGCGATGATCGGGCGCTCGAGCCGGAAGTGGTCGAGGAGGCCGAGCAGGTCGGCGGCGTGATGGGCGAGGCTGTAGCCGCGCTCGGGCTTGGCGCTGTCGCCGCGGCCACGGAGGTCGTAGGTGATCAGGCGGTGCGCGCCCGCGAGCGCGTCGGCGATCGAGTTCCAGACGGTGTGGTTGGACGTGAGCCCGTGGACGGCGACGATCGCCGGCCCGCGGCCCGGCCACTCCCGCACGGCGAGGTCGACGCCGTTCACGCTGACCTTCTGCACGGCGCGCCTCCCGCTCAGTAGGTCCCCGGGCGGATCTGCTTGTAGAGGGCCTTGAGGTCCTCCACGGAGAACGTCGACGACTGGCAGAACGAGATGATCTTGCGCTCGTCCGCCTCCACCTTGCCCACGGCCTCGGGGATGCGCGCGGCGATCTCCGGCGGGATCGTGACCACGCCGTGCTGGTCGGCGTGGATCAGGTCGCCGGGCTTGACCCAGAGCCCGCCGACCTTCACGGGCAGGCCGAAGTCCACCATGTGGACGTACGCGTGCGAGACCGAGACGTGCGCGGCGGCGAACTGGAAGCCGAGCGCGCGCACCTCGTCGAGGTCGCGCACCGAGCCGTCGGTCACCGTGCCGGCGCAGCCCAGCGCCCGGTGGAGGTTGGCCTGCACCTCGCCCCACTGGGCGCCCTGGCCCCGCGGCTCGTCCAGGTCGTGGACGACGATCACGCGCGGCGCCGGGATCGTGAGGACGTAGTCCCACCAGGCGAACGTGGACGCGCGGTGGTCCTGGAGCGGCGCGGGCTCGGCGCGGATGAGCGCCGTGACGGCGTAGCCGACCAGCGGCCCCAGCTCGGGGAAGAGCGTCCGGATCTCGGAGGACATGAACCCCTGGTTGCGGGGCCGCACGTTGAACGTCTCGATGGCGTTGGCGACGCTCGGACTCGTGATCTTCCGCAGGGACTCGATCACATCCGCCTCCGTTGCAGTCGCGCCAGGTCGTGGCCACGCGCTCGACGGTGGGGAGGGCGGCCCGTCTCGCTCATCAGATCGTCCCCCGGCCGCGCTGGATGAGGAGCTGTCGCAGCGCGTCCACGGTCTCGCGCACCTGGTGCAGGTTCGGGTTCACGTCGAGCGCCTTTTCGAAGTACGTCAGCGCCAGCGCAGGCTGGCCGAGCTGCAGGTAGATCATGCCGTAGCCGGACAGGGCGCCGAAGTGGTACGGATTGCGCTTCATGACCTCGTCGCAGTCGGCGAGCGACTTCTGATACTCGCCCAGGAGGTAGTAGACCGTGGCGCGCTTGTTCCAGCCCTCGGCGAAGTCCGGGCGGCGCTCGATGACCTTCGTGAAGGTCTCGGCCGCCGCCTCGCCGTGGCGCGCGTTCATCTGCTCGATGCCGACCGACAGCAGGCGGTCGGCGGCCTCGTCGCCCGACCGGCTCCAGACCTCCCACATCGCGCGCTCCGACAGGGCCCGCACGACCGCATCCGGGTCGCGGAGCGCCCGGGCGAGCGCGGCGAGGTCCGCCATCGTGCCCGTGGTGCCGAGCCACTGCGCGCCGCGCCGGCGCGCCTCCACGTCACCGTGGTCCGCGAGCGCGGCGAGCGCCTGGTCCCGCGTGGGCTCGGGCGGGACCGCCCGGGCCGCGCCGGGGGCGCCGGCGAGAAGCGCGCCCAGCAGCACCGCGAGCGCGCCGCCGGCGCCGCTCACGGCGTGTACACCTCATTCACGTCGGTGCGGGCGAACCCTGGCCGCGTGGCGCCCCCCGGCACGTAGATCCGGCCGTCCACGACCGCGGCGCCGATGCCGTGCCGCGGCGTCGGCAGCGGGTCCTTGCCGATCCAGCGATGTCCCGCAACCTCGTACATCTCCGTCGCGTTGAAGATGCGCAACGGCGCCTCGCCGCCGAAGACGAACACGCGGTCGGCGAGCGCTGTCGCGGCGAGTCCGCCGCGCCCCACGGGGAGCGGAGGTCCCGTGGCCCAGCTGTCCGTCGCCGGATCGTAGATCTCGACGGTCGCGTACTGCGCACCGGTGAAGGACCGGCGGCCGCCGAGCGCCCAGAGGCGGCCCTGGAACGCGACGGCGGCGAGGTGGTCGCGGGGTGTCGGCAGGGGGGGCGCCTCCGCCCAGCGGTCGGCGGCCGCGTCGTAGACCTCGTGGGTGCCCGTCACGCCGTCGGCGCTGCCGCCTACGGCGTGGATGCGACCGCGGAGCGCGGCGGCCGCCAGGGCCCCGCGCGGCGCCCGGAGCGCCGCCCGCGTCGCCCACGAGTTCCGCGCGGCGTCGTACTCGTAGACCGTGCCCAGCGGGCTCCAGCTCACCGGGCCGCCCGTGTAGCCGCCGATCACGAACAGGCGGCCGTCGACGACTGCGGTCGCCGCGTGGTGCGTCGGTGCCGGGAGCGGCGCCCGTGTGTCCCAGGTGTCGGTTGCCGGGTCGTACGCCTCGACGGTCGCCGTGGGCTCGGCGCCGGCGCCGAGCCCGCCGATGACGAAGACGCGCGCGGCGAGAACCGCGACGGCGACTTCCTGGCGCGCCGTCGGCATCGGCGCGAGCCGCCGCCAGCTCCCTGGCGTCTTGATGTCGAGCGGCGCGGGCGAGTCGATCGTGGCCCCGATGCAGGCTGCTGTCGCGAGGGCCGTGAGGACGGCGCCCACCGCGGGTGGCCGGCTCCAGAAGCGGCGCGGCTCTGTACGCCCGTTCATCTCGTGTGCAGCAACGCGAGGAGTCCTGTTTCGTCGAGCATCGTCACTCCCAGCCGGCGGGCGTCCTCGGCCTTGCTCCCCGGAGCCTCGCCCACCACGACGTAGTCCGTCTTTCTCGACACCGTGCTCGCGACGCGACCGCCGTGACGCTCGATCAGCTCCCGGGCGGCCTCGCGCGAGAGCGTCGGCAGCATGCCGGTCAGCACCAGCGTCCGGCCCGCGAGCACCTGCGGCGCGGCCGGCGCCTCGGGGGCGGTCGTCACCACGCCCGCCTTCCGCAGGCGATCGACGAGCCGCCGATTGCTCGCGTCGGCGAAGAACGCCGCCACCGACCGCGCGATCTCGGGGCCGACGCCGTGCACCGCGGCCAGCTCGGCCTCCGAGGCCGCGGCGAGACGCTCGAGGCTCCCGAAGCGCGCCGCGAGCAGCTGCGCGACGCGCTCGCCGACCAGGCGGATCCCCAGCGCGTTGAGCAGGCGGGCGAGCCCGCGCTCGCGGGACGCGGCGATCGCCGCGACGAGGTTGGCCGCCGACTTCTCGGCGAAGCGCTCGAGGCCCGTGATCGTGTCGACGCCCAGAGTGTAGAGGTCCGCGAAGTCTTTCACCAGCCCCTTGTCCACGAGCTGCTCGACGACGGCCTCGCCGAGGTGCTCGATGTCCATCGCCCGGCGGCCGCCGAAGTGACGGAGCCGCTCCTTCAGCTGTGCCGGGCAGGCGCTGTTCGCACATCGCCAGTACGCCTCGCCCTCGACGCGCAGGGCCCGGCCGCCGCAGGCCGGGCAGCGGGCGGGGAAGCGGAACGGCCGGGTGCCGGGCGGGCGCTTCGCCATGACGACCTGGACGACGTAAGGGATCACGTCCCCGGCGCGCTCGATGAGCACCGTGTCGCCCACCCGGACATCCTTGCGGCGGACCTCGTCCTCGTTGTGGAGACTCACGTTGCGGATCACCACGCCGGCGAGCTCCACGGGCTCGAGCTTCGCGACCGGCGTGAGCACGCCCGTTTTCCCGACGTTCACTTCGATCGCCTGCACCGCCGTCGTCGCCTGGCGCGCGGCGAACTTGAAGGCGATCGCCCAGCGCGGATGGTGGCTGGTGCTCCCGAGCCGGCGCTGCTGCTCGAGGGCATCCACCTTGACCACGACGCCGTCCGCGTCGTACCCGAGCGCGTCGCGCTCACGCTCCAGCGCCTCGCAGTACGCGACCACGGCGTCGAGGCCGGGGCACCGCTCGGCGCGCGGATTCGTCTTGAAGCCGGCGCCGCGGAGGGCGGCCAGCACGTCCCAGTACGAGGCGAAGCCGAGCGCGTCGGCGCCGCTGAGGTGGTACAGGAAGATGTCGAGCGGGCGCCTCGCGGTGACCGCCGGATCCTTCTGCCGGGCGGCGCCCGCGGCGGCGTTCCGCGGATTCGCGAAGGTCGCCTCCCCGGCCTCCTCGAGCTCGCGATTGAGGCGCGTGAACTCGGCGCGCGGCATGAACACCTCGCCGCGGACCTCGAGCTCGTTGGCCTGCGCGAGAGCGCCCCGCAGCAGCATCGGCACGGACCGGATCGTCCGGAGGTTGGCGGTGATGTCTTCTCCGACCCGGCCGTCACCCCGCGTCGCGCCCCGCACGAAGCGGCCGTGCGCGTAGAGGAGCGCCACGCCGAGCCCGTCGATC
>MGCE01000204.1:0-4875 GCA_001790315.1 Candidatus Rokubacteria bacterium RIFCSPLOWO2_02_FULL_72_37
GGCGCCCTTCTGGCCGCAGGTCTCTGCCAACGGCTACTTCGCCGACCAGCGGATGGCGCCGAACGTCTACGGGTCGGCGGGCACGACGATGGCGAGGAACTCCCAGGTCTTCAACGCCGACCAGACCCGCGACGCCAACGTGACCGGGATGTACGCGCTGTTCTCCGGCGGCCGCGACTGGTACGGCTACCAGGCCGCGGCCCGACGGGCGGAGGCCGGCCGGTCGATGGTGCGCGCCAGCGAGGTCGACGCCGCCATGCAAGCGCGCCTGGACTACATCGCCGCGCTGCGCGAATCGGAGAACGCGCGCGTGGCGGCCGACCTCCTCCGGGCGATCGAGGAGCGTCTGCGGGTCACGCGTCAGGCCTACGAGGCCGGTCGCGTCCCGCGCTACTACCTGCTGCGCGACGAGGCCGAGCAGGCCAATGCGATCCAGATGCTCGCCATGGCGCGGAGCCGCACCGAGCAGGCGGTGGTCGCGCTCAAGGCCACCCTGGGCGTCGAGCTCGGGTCGCCGATCACGCTGACCGATACCCTCGAGGTCGCGCCCATCACGCTGTCCGTCGAGGAGGCGATCCGCGAGGCGGCCGCCCGGCACCCGGAGATCCAGGCCGCCGCTAAGCAGCGTGGCGCCGCAGCGTCCGACATCCGCGCCGCATACGGCAGCTATTTCCCGCAGGTCGCGGTCAGCTATATGTACGACTGGGGCGTGATGCGGAACCGGGCCTGGGAATCCCAGGCCGATGCGATGCGGTCGCGCTCCGACAGCGCCGAGGGCTACTCCGTCGGCGTGGTCGTCACGCTGCCGCTCTTCGACGGTTTCATGCGCGAGAACGCCCTGAAGACGGCGAAGGCCAAGCACGAGCGCGCCGCGCAAACGGAGGCGCTGGTCCGTCAACAGATCGCCCGCGACGTGACCCAGGCGGCGCTGATGCTCGGCGCGGCCGAGCAGAGCGTCCGGGCGAGCGGCAAGGGGCTCGAGAAGGCCGAGGAGGAATACCGCGTCGTGAAGGAGCGGTTCGCGAGCGGACGGGGCATCCAGCTCGAGATCCTGGACTCCGAGGTCGCCCTGACGCGCGCGCGTCTCAACGTCGTCAACGCGCTGGCCGACCACGCGACTGCCGTCGCGATGTGGCGGCGGGCGAACGGCGAGGTCCGGTGAGATCTCAGCTTCAAGAGGAGCACGAAGCCATGAAATGGACAGCCGGACTCTTCGCGACCAGCCTGGTACTGGCCGGCTGCGCCGGCCCCGCGTGGTACCGGCCCGACGTGACGGAAGCGCGTGTCGAGCAAGATTCGCGCGAGTGCGACCGCCTGGCAGACCACGCGGCGCGCGCCGAGGGCAAACCGAGCCACCAGGCCCTGGTGGCGAAGGGCGCCCAGCAGGCGCACCAGCGCCGCGCCGATCACGAGGAGAAGTACGCGGCGTGCATGAAGGAGCGCGGCTACACGGCGCCCGACGCGCGCGGCTGATCGTGCCTCGGCACACGTCGAGGCGCTGACGGGTCACTCGAAGATGTCGTGATGACCGCAAGGACACTTGGCGACCACGTTCGGGTTGTTGACCGTGAACCCCGTGCCCTCGGGGCTCTCCACGTAGTCCAGCTCCGCGCCATGGAGGTACCCGGAGCTCGCCGGATCGATGAAGACGGTCAGCCCGTTGTAGTCGAGAACCGCGTCGTCTTTCGAAGGGGAATCCTCCAGCCCGAGTCGGTAGGTGAAGCCTCGGCCGCCCATGCAGCGCGTTCGAACCAGCGCGATTCGCAGGCTCGACACCGGCTGGTGCTCCGCCGCCATGATGTCGCGGAGCCTGGCTGCGGCGCATTCCGTGATGGTGATCCGTGTCTCGTCGGCATCCATGATCTTCTCCTCCTCCCCCTCACCCCGGCTGAGGCCGGCGTTCCCGCAAGGGGTAGCGCAATCCGCCGAGCCCGGACGCGACCAGCGCCAGCGTGGAGAGCGCGACACCCGCGAGTCTCAGCGCGCGCTGCCTCGTCATGCCCCCTCCTCATCGGTCATCCTCTCGATACCCCAGCAGGGTATTCAAGAACGGGGCCAGGCGCGCTCCGAGGCCGAGTTGCCGCGAGAACCAGACACGTTCGCCCAGGGTCCGTGGTGCCGGGCACCGAACCGGATCGCGGCCGCCGGCGGCGGCCGCGACCGCTCGCCGCCTGACAAATTGTCGGCCCCTCCCGTCGGTGGCGCACGTCTCTGACGTTCCGTCAGGAGGCCGGGCGCGCGCGCAGCGCTGCCGCGCTGCAACCATGGGAATTCTCAAGGCTCGCGCGGCGCCCGTGCCGTGGCATCGCGGTTGCTCCCCGTATCCGTGAAGGCCAGACGACGGCATGAGCACTCTGCGCGCCGAGAAGACGGACAGGTCGTCCACGATGATCCTCGCGCTCGTCGTCTGGCTCTGCGCGCTGCCGTTCGTGTTCCTGCTGGTGATGCCGCTGCTCGGCTTCCGCGCCGCCGCGGGCGTCGCGCTCGCGCTGTTGCTCGGCATCGCGCTGGTCTGCTGGGCGCTCTGCAGCGTGGGCCGAGGGCCGCGCGGGATCGCCCCGTGACGATCGCGCCGCGGGCCGACGGCGCGGGGGCGTGGGACGCGGCGATGGAGGCGGCCTGGCGCGAGTTCGTCGCGCAGTGGCGCCAGCGCCGCGCGCCGGCCGCGCTCCGCGAGCGCATCGTCGCGGCCCTCCAGGCCCTCGAGAGAAAGGAGACCCGATGAAGCGAAGCTGGCTCTGGCTCGGCGCAGGCGTGGTGGCCCTGGCGTTTCTCTACGCGCCCTCGCTCGGCATCGACGGCAGCAAGATCCTCTGGGTGCTGTTCCTCCTGGCCTGCCCGCTCATGCACTTCCTCGGCTTTCACGGTCGCGGCGGACACGGCCAGGGTGGCCACGCACACGGCGAGAACAGGCCGGCAGAGCCAGAGGCGACGCCTCGGCACCTCAAGGGGCGCGACGAGGCCTGAGGCGTGGACTTCCTCCGCGACTGGTACGTCCTCCTGAGCCGCGTGAGCGCCGCGGTCACCGTCCCGGTGAGCGAGCTCTCGGCGCGGATCGACCTGCCCCTGGCGAGCGCGTTCCTCTTCGGGCTGATCGGCGCCGTCGCCCCCTGCCAGCTCACCACGAACGCCTCCGCCATGGCCTACGTGAGCCGGCAGGGCACGCGCTGGGCGGCGGTGCGCGAAGCCGTCGCGTTCCTCGCGGGGAAGGTGCTCGTGTACAGCCTGTTCGGCGTTCTCGCGCTCTTGCTGGGCGCGCAGCTTCGCGGCGCGGCGGTGCCGCTCGCCGTGTGGACACGCAAGGCGCTCGGACCGGTCCTGCTCCTGATCGGCCTCGGGTTCCTCGGCGCCTTCCGCCTGCGCGGCGGCTTCGGCACTCGCCTGGCCCTGCGCCTCCGCGCGCTCGGACCCCGCTCGGGCACCGGCGGCGCGTTCGTGATGGGCGCGACTTTCGCGCTCGCGTTCTGCCCGACCCTCTTCTGGCTGTTCTTCGGCCTCACGCTACCGCTGGCTCTGACGACGCCGGCAGGGGTCGTCTTCCCCGCGCTCTTCGCCGCCGGGACCAGCGTGCCGGTGCTCGCCCTCGGCGCGCTGCTCGCGGCGGGCGCGCCCGTGGATGGGCTCGGAACGCTCGGACGCGCCGGCCGCGTGCTGACCCGGCTCAGCGGGATCGTGTTCGTGCTGCTGGGACTCAACGACACCCTGATCTACTGGGCGCTGTGAGGATTCCATGACTGCGACCCTCGGCACCACGAGCCTCGGCCTGGCGCTCGCACTGGCGCTCGCCGGTCTCCTCGCTCCCTTCCTCGCCCGACGGTGGGCGATCACGCTCGGGCGCGCCGCCGGCGCCGGGCAGGTCGTGCTCGTGACGCTGGCGAGCGGGCTGCTGACCTACGCCCTCGTCACCGGCGATTTCAGCCTCAAGTACGTCGCCCACAACAGCTCGCTCCGCACGCCGCTCTACTACCGGATCACCGGGCTCTGGGCGGCTCTCGAGGGCTCGCTGCTGCTCTGGGAGTGGATGCTGGTGGTGTTCGCCGGCCTCGTCGCCTGGCAGCACCGCCGACGCCAGACGGAGCTGATGCCCTGGGTCCTCGCCGTCTTCTCGACGGTCTCCGCGTTCTTCCTGGCTGTTCTCGTCTTCGCCGGCAACCCCTTCGAGCGCCTCTGGCCGGTGCCGCTCGACGGGCGCGGGCTCAACCCGCTCCTCGAGGACGCCGACATGTTCTCCCATCCGCCGCTGCTCTATGCCGGCTTCGTCGCCCTCACCGTTCCCTACGCCTTCGCGATGGCCGCGCTCATCACCGGCCGCCTCGACGCGGGCTGGACGACGACCACGCGGAAGTGGACGATCAGCGGCTGGCTGTTCCTCACGCTCGGCAACCTCTTCGGCGGCTGGTGGTCCTATCACGTGCTCGGCTGGGGCGGCTACTGGGCGTGGGACCCCGTCGAGAACGCCTCCTTTCTGCCCTGGCTGCCCGCGACGGCGTTCCTGCACTCGATCCAGATCCAGGAGCGGCGGGGGATGCTGAAGGTCTGGAACCTCTCGCTCATCATCGTGACCTTCGCGCTCACGATCTTCGGCACCTTCCTCACCCGGAGCGGCGTGCTCTCCTCGGTGCACGCCTTCGCCTCGGGCCCGGTCGGCGGCCTGTTCCTCGGCTTCCTGGCCCTGGTGCTCCTGGGCTCGTTCAGCCTGGTCGCCCTGCGCGCCGACCGCCTCCGCTCGCAGCCGGAGCTCGACTCGATGGTGAGCCGTGAGACCACGTTCGTCCTCGCCAACGTCGTCCTGGCCGCCGCCACCTTCACGGTGCTGCTCGGGACGATCTTCCCGCTGCTCGCCGAGGCCGTCGCGGGCGTCAAGCTGTCCGTCGG
>MGCE01000204.1:4883-5441 GCA_001790315.1 Candidatus Rokubacteria bacterium RIFCSPLOWO2_02_FULL_72_37
ACTTCTCGCGCGTCACCGTCCCGCTGTTCCTCGCGATGCTCCTGTTGATGGCCGTCGGACCGCTCATCGCCTGGCGGAAGGCCTCGCTGGACAACCTCCGCCGCAACTTCCTCTGGCCAGCCTCGCTCGCCGCCGCCGTCGCGGTGGGGCTCGTTGGCGTCGGCGTCCGCGACCCCTGGCCGCTCCTCGCCTTCGCGCTCTCCGCCTTCGTGGTCTTCACGATGACGCTGGACACGGGGCGGGCCGTGCGCGCGCGCCGCGCGATCGCCGGCGAGAGCGTGCCCGGCGCGCTCGCCACGCTGCTCGGGCGCAACCAGCGCCGCTACGGCGGCTTCGTCGTCCACCTCGGCGTGGTCCTGCTCGTCATCGGCATCACGGGCTCCATGAACTTCAGCGAGGAGCGGACGGCCACGGTGGCGCCGGGCGAGCGCATCGAGCTCGGCCGGTTCTCGCTGCGCTTCGAGGGCCTCCGCGCGATCGAGCGGGCCACGCACGAGCGTGTCGAGGCGGCCTTCCGCGTCTTCAACGACCGGCACGACCTCGGGACGCTCGCGCCCG